>NZ_CAWNMR010000043.1:0-5700 GCF_963875615.1 Vibrio sp. V09_P4A23P171 | reverse complement strand
CTAACAAACGGCTCAAGAGGGATTGCCAACGCGTGGCGGCTTTGGTTCAAAATTGAAGTTCAGTGTTTACGGTGTGTTTTTTGAGTTCGGCTATGCGTTGTCAACCCCTTAGCCGGGCGTTATGTTTAATCAGCATCACATGCTTGAACTGTTTTTATATACAGTTGTTTATATTTGCTTATCATAGCTAGCTTTTCAGGCATTAGAAGAATTCAAGATGATCAATTATCTAGAGAGCGGCATTAAAGAACTCGTTGAAGAGTTCATTTCTAGTGGGAAACCTTACCCATCAAAACAAACTATTTCTGAACGTCGTGCAGGCTACCTATCAAGTACGGTATTAGCGGGCTCTAGTCCTGAAATGGCAGATGAGTTTGTGGATGAATTAGATGGAATACAAATCAAAATTTATAAGCCAGCCGATAAAGCTAATTTACCAATTACGATTTACTTTCATGGTGGTTGTTTCATTAGTGGTGGTCATGAAACACATGATGTACAACTAAGGCAGTTAGCTCATTTGTCAGAGACAATAGTGGTTTGTATTAAATACCGATTGGCACCAGAGCATACATACCCATCAGCTCATGATGATGCATTTCAGTCAGTGTTAAGTATCAAAAAATATGGTCATAAATACGGCGGTGATACTGAAAATGTATTTTTTATCGGGGATAGTGCAGGCGCACAATTAGCCCTTGCTACGGCACTCCGCCTTAAAAACAACGGTCATTGGCTACCAAAAAAGCAAGTCTTAATCTATCCAATGATTGATCCAAAAGGTAAATCAGAGAGTTACCAGAAAAACGGTACAAATTATATTATTACAGCTCAAATGTTGCTTTCTGGCTTTCAGCTTTATGCCGGTGACTTAGAGCGGTTATCTTGTGAGTCAGAACTCAATTTATTGTTAAGACAAGATTTCCAAGGTTTACCGCCAACATTGATTATTACGGCAGAATTTGATCCACTAAGAGACGAAGGCGAGCAGTTATACAGGTTACTTCTTTCACAAGGAGTTGAAGCTTATTGTGAACGATATCTAGGTGTTATACATGGTTTCTATCAATTGTCAGGTATAAGTGAATCTGTAAGACGTTGTATTAGAAATATTGCAGCTACAATCAAAAATTAAACATAACAAACGCTTCAAGAGGGACTTCCAACGCGTGGCATTTTTATTGTACGTTGATTTTTGTGGTTACGGTGTTATACGGAAACTTGGTAGTAGCGTTGTCAGCCCCTTAAGCGGGCGTTAGCCGTTTTAGGAGGTTTCATGAACAATCGGGTAGTTTTTACTGGTGGTCCAGGTTCAGGAAAAACTTCGGTGATTAAATTTTTAGAGCAATTGGGATATCCAAGTGCTACAGAAGTCGGTCGTAAAGTCATTCAAATGCAAACTGAGCGTGATGGAGCAGCTTTACCTTGGAAAGATAAAGTCGCATTCCGTGATGCAATGGTTCTTGAAGAACTCAATAATTACAAAGTGCACGACAACTCAGTTCTGACTTTCTTTGATCGAAGCATTATTGATTCTTATGGGTACAGTCAGCTTGAACAAATAGCTATTTCAGAGATCTTATTAAGAAGTTGCCACGAGCTAACCTATCACAGAAAAGTATTCATTTTCCCACCGTGGGAAACGATCTATGAAAATGACATCGAGCGTAAGCAAGATTTTAATGAGGCTGTTGCGACATACCATGAAATGGTGAAAGCCTATGAAAGGTTTGGTTATGAACTGATTGAAGTTCCAAAGGTTTCAGTCGGAGATAGGGCTGAGTTCATCTTAGATACGGTGAGCAACGGCTAACAAACGCCTCAAGAGGGACTGTCAACGCGTAGCGTTTCCAGTCCAATTGAGCCGCGGTGGTTACGGTGGTTGTGTTTGAGTTTAGTGGTGATGCGTTGTCAGCCCCTTAGCCGGGCGTTATGGCTATCAAGTTGAGTTCATCATTAATGTCGGTAAATTGGTTTAAATTGGAGTACTATTCTGCGATTAAACTTGCTGAAGAACTCGATGACAATACCAATTAAAAATGTATCAAATCCGGAAATATCGTGCTCAAACTGCCATGCTTGTTGTTGCCGTTTGGAGGTTATGATCATTACCGATACAGGTGTACCAGAGCAGCACATTGCATTTGATGAATGGGGTGGAGAAACTATGCTGCGTTTGTCAGATGGTTGGTGTTCAGCTCTAGATCGTGAAACGTTCATGTGCACAATTTACGAAAATCGCCCTTGGATTTGTCGAGAATTCGAAATGGGCTCTTACGAATGTCGAGATGAACGGATAGACCTTTCCTAAATTTTACCCAATAAATCAGTAAGTTGTTAGCCATAACAAACGGTTCAAGAGGGACAGCCAACGCGTGGCATTTTATTATGCGTTGGTTTTTGTGGTTACGGTGTTATGCGGAAGCTTGGTAATGGCGTTGGCTGCCCCTTAACCGGGCGTTAGGCGATGAGGAGGGTTCATTGTTCGAAGTAGGTAAAATCTATAACCGTCGTTCTGATATTCACGGTGTATACAAAGGTCGACAGTATGGTGGCATTGCTACACCAGCTAATCATCCTTATGTATTTATATTTACCAGTGATGCAGGTGAAGAGTTCGGCTATTCTGATGGTTTTGGTCCAGATGGTACGTTTAGGTATACAGGCGAAGGCCAAGAAGGTGACATGCAAATGGTCAAAGGTAATTTGGCTATCTTCGAACACCAGAAAAATAAAAAAGAAATCTTGTTGTTTGAGTCGACTACAAAAGGTTTTGTGCGTTTCGTCGGTGTATGTAGTTACATTGAACATCATATCGAGCAGAGACCTGACAAAAATAGTCAGCTTCGAGATGCTTTCATTTTTCACTTGGATGTACTTCCGCAGTCAAGGCTTCCCGGCGTAGAAAATGGAAAGGCTCCGTACTTGACCAAACCGACTAAAAGCAAATCACTTAAGCAATTACGCGATATCGCTACAGCTGTGACACCTAGTAATGTGGATGTTAAAGAACAAGTTGTTCACATCCGTTACCGTAGCGAGGCTATTAAGTTATATGCTAAAAAGCGTGCAAATGGGGTTTGTGAAGGTTGCAGAAGTAAGTCGCCCTTTGAAACGAAGGAAGGACCTTATCTAGAAGTCCATCATTTAACCAGGCTTGCTGACGGTGGTGCTGATTGCCCGGAAAATGTTATCGCTCTATGCCCTACGTGTCATCGGAGAGCGCATTATTCAATCGACAGCAAAGAATTCAACGAGCAGTTGTTAAAAGTAGCCCTTAGCATCGAAGAAAAAATCGCCTAACAAGCAATTTAAGAGGGATTCCCAACGCTTGGCATTTTTGCTTCTACTTCAAATTTAGTGTTTATGGCACAATGCTTTAGGTTGGGTGGTAGCGTTGCTCACCCCTTAATTGGGCGTTATGCAACTCAGGTAAATTTAGGGGTTCAATCTTTTTAGGTTTCTCCGGCCATTCGTTTTATGTTGTCGGCAAATGAGCTTTTTTACCCTAAAATTCGTGGTTAACTCAAGCCGTAAAACAGGCAAAGTTCTTTGTTTGCCTCAATGAGTTTTGGTGCTGGTTTGTTGCCAATTCAGCGTGCGCAAAGTGTGGAAAGGGCAAGTTAATCGAGCATTTTGCACTTGCTGAAAGGTGGACTTTGTTTTGGCGGCTAATTTATCACGGCTCCTACTTGGGTTGATTCTTGAATCACTCAACCATTGCAATCGTGGCTTTTGATCGTGTGAAGTCAGTTTATCTTATTGAATTTGCATAATAAACGGCTCAAGAGGGATTGCCAACGCTTGGCGACTTTAGTGCAAAATTGAAGTTCAGTGTTTACGGTGTGTTTTTTTGAGTTCGGCGGTGCATTGCCAACCCCTTAGCCGGGCGTTATGATTCACCCTGATTCAGTAAAACATCTTGATATCTCGGTAAAAATTTTCATGCGTGCCTAGGGCGATGAGTTCAAGAGTCACCGTCCCATCTTGATAGCTATAGCCAAGAAGAGTGAGTTGCTTAACCATTTTGAATTTATAAACACGGAGAAAGGACAAATCTCCTTTTTTCTGCTCACCTAAAAGCGGATCTTCGATAAGTGCTTTGACCGCATTGTCCAGATCCACTTTCTGATTTTGGTGGAGTTTTTTAACGGTTTTCTTGAATGATGGCGTTTGAAGAACCTGTGTAATATTAGCCAAAGTTGTATGCCTCAAGTTTTCCGGCTTCTTTTTCAGCTTTAGCTATAATGGCTTGTCGAACAAATTCATAAGGTAAATCTGGGTTATCTTCCATCATTTCCCCAATTTTAGCCCAGTGTTCAATTTGTTTTGGTGTAGTGCGATTCAATGCTTTGGCCATGATAGCGGCTTTATCTACGAGGTCTTGATCAAGGCGTATGCTAGCGGTAGACATAATGTGCTCCTTCATTTAAAGTTTTAATAATTGTAGCGTGGTGCTACGAAGGTAGCAAGATGAATCATAACAAACGGCTCAAGAGGGATTGCCAACGCGTGGCGGCTTTAGTACAAAATTGAAGTTCAGTGTTTACAGTGTTTTTTTTGAGTTCGGCGGTGCGTTGTCAACCCCTTAGCCGGGCGTTATGTGTTTGATGAGTTTTTAAGGTCAAAGCTACGATTTCATTGAGAATTCGTTCCGTGTTTTCGGCAAGTTGGCTTGGTCGAAATGGATTCTTGAACAATCTGAGATTGATCGTTTTCAAGGTTCTTGGGTTGCCTCAATTAAGTTTTGGATCTGGTTTGTGTTGAGTTTTATCGGTTTCAAATCGCTTCAATTGAAATGCATTTTTGACTGATTTGCTTGCTGACATTCAGCACTGAAAGTCTGGTGACGCAAAAGGTTTGGTTATGGCTGAAAGGGCGCTTTCTTTGTTGTTGATCCTGCAAGTGGTTCCCTTTGGCTCAGATCGCTGTGAAATTTAGGGTTTGGTAAGCATTAGTTTTTCACGTAACTTATTAAAATTTCTTCATTTCTACGGTGGTTTACTTTGAATTCATGGGGAAATTCACATAACAAACAATTCAAGTGGATTCTCAACGCGTGGCAGTTTTACTATGCGTCAAGTAAAGTGTTTTACGGTGCAATGCAGCGGCTTGGCCAGTGCGTTGTTCACCACTTAATTGGGCGTTATGCAGTTCTACAGGTTCAACGGAAACTAAAAGACGTCAGCCCAATGTATTTGAACTGACGGAGCTTTACTCTTTTTGTCTATAAGGTGTTTATTCTGCGGCTTTTACTCTGATTTTGCTTTTGGCAACGTCAGAAAGGTTTAGGCTAGAAATTGCAGCATTAGCTTCGTTTTCGTTTGGCATTTCGACAAAAGCAAAGCCTTTTGATTGACCCGTTACTTGGTCTAAAACAAGCGTACATTCGGCTACGGAGCCATGAGCTGAGAATAAAACACGAAGTTCTTGTTCAGTTGTAGAGCGAGATAGATTGCGAACTAAAAGTTTCATGATGAACCAGTTGGTAGTAAATGACAGTGCGAATTGTGGCAGCTAAAGATAAGTTTGGCTAAGCAATTCGTTCTTTATACTGAGTATTGGTTAAAAAACTGCATAACAAACGGCTCAAGAGGGATTGTCAACGCGTGGCGACTTTAGTTTAAAATTGAAGTTCAGTGTTTAAGGTGTGTTTTTTGAGTTCGGCGGTGCGTTGTCAACCCCTTAGCCGGGCGTTAT
>NZ_CAWNMR010000042.1:0-5984 GCF_963875615.1 Vibrio sp. V09_P4A23P171 | reverse complement strand
GCTCTTTAACAATATAAACCTATCAATCTGTGTGGGCACTCGTTGATGATAATCAAAAAAGATTTATCAATGAACTGAGTGACCAATCAGAATCAAGTTTACTTGATTTTGGCACAGTCAATTCATTGTTGTTCTGTTGGAACAACAATAGCTTTAAAATTACTTTTTTACTTTCGAGTAAGAGCAGTTTTGAAGTCAGTATTCATTGAGCCGGTCTTAGGACCAACAAAACTTTAATTGAAGAGTTTGATCATGGCTCAGATTGAACGCTGGCGGCAGGCCTAACACATGCAAGTCGAGCGGCAGCACAGAGGAACTTGTTCCTTGGGTGGCGAGCGGCGGACGGGTGAGTAATGCCTAGGAAATTGCCCTGATGTGGGGGATAACCATTGGAAACGATGGCTAATACCGCATGATGCCTACGGGCCAAAGAGGGGGACCTTCGGGCCTCTCGCGTCAGGATATGCCTAGGTGGGATTAGCTAGTTGGTGAGGTAATGGCTCACCAAGGCGACGATCCCTAGCTGGTCTGAGAGGATGATCAGCCACACTGGAACTGAGACACGGTCCAGACTCCTACGGGAGGCAGCAGTGGGGAATATTGCACAATGGGCGCAAGCCTGATGCAGCCATGCCGCGTGTATGAAGAAGGCCTTCGGGTTGTAAAGTACTTTCAGTCGTGAGGAAGGTGGTGTTGTTAATAGCAGCATCATTTGACGTTAGCGACAGAAGAAGCACCGGCTAACTCCGTGCCAGCAGCCGCGGTAATACGGAGGGTGCGAGCGTTAATCGGAATTACTGGGCGTAAAGCGCATGCAGGTGGTGGATTAAGTCAGATGTGAAAGCCCGGGGCTCAACCTCGGAACCGCATTTGAAACTGGTTCACTAGAGTACTGTAGAGGGGGGTAGAATTTCAGGTGTAGCGGTGAAATGCGTAGAGATCTGAAGGAATACCGGTGGCGAAGGCGGCCCCCTGGACAGATACTGACACTCAGATGCGAAAGCGTGGGGAGCAAACAGGATTAGATACCCTGGTAGTCCACGCCGTAAACGATGTCTACTTGGAGGTTGTGGCCTTGAGCCGTGGCTTTCGGAGCTAACGCGTTAAGTAGACCGCCTGGGGAGTACGGTCGCAAGATTAAAACTCAAATGAATTGACGGGGGCCCGCACAAGCGGTGGAGCATGTGGTTTAATTCGATGCAACGCGAAGAACCTTACCTACTCTTGACATCCAGAGAAGCCAGCGGAGACGCAGGTGTGCCTTCGGGAACTCTGAGACAGGTGCTGCATGGCTGTCGTCAGCTCGTGTTGTGAAATGTTGGGTTAAGTCCCGCAACGAGCGCAACCCTTATCCTTGTTTGCCAGCGAGTCATGTCGGGAACTCCAGGGAGACTGCCGGTGATAAACCGGAGGAAGGTGGGGACGACGTCAAGTCATCATGGCCCTTACGAGTAGGGCTACACACGTGCTACAATGGCGCATACAGAGGGCAGCAAGCTAGCGATAGTGAGCGAATCCCAAAAAGTGCGTCGTAGTCCGGATTGGAGTCTGCAACTCGACTCCATGAAGTCGGAATCGCTAGTAATCGTAGATCAGAATGCTACGGTGAATACGTTCCCGGGCCTTGTACACACCGCCCGTCACACCATGGGAGTGGGCTGCAAAAGAAGTGGGTAGTTTAACCTTTCGGGGAGGACGCTCACCACTTTGTGGTTCATGACTGGGGTGAAGTCGTAACAAGGTAGCGCTAGGGGAACCTGGCGCTGGATCACCTCCTTATACGAAGATTACACTGATGAGTGTCCACACAGATTGATGGTTTATACAGTTTAAGAGACGANATAGCTCAGCTGGGAGAGCGCCTGCCTTGCACGCAGGAGGTCTGCGGTTCGATCCCGCATAGCTCCACCATCTTTAAGCGCACTAGCAATAGTGTTTTTAAAAATGGTTTTCATTAGAAAATCTTGCTCTTTAACAATTTGGAAAGCTGACTGATAACAACGAACGTGTTTGTTGTTATCAAATAAAAGTTCTCAACATCAATACGTTTAACGTATTGATACCAAACACATTCAAGTGTTCTTGGGAAAGCTTACTACGGTAAGTTTTCAAAATTGAGTCCGGCAAAATCAAACGTCTCTCGCTCATTCAAATAATGAGAGACAACCTTGGTGACTTGTCTGCAACACGAAACTTCTTCGGGTTGTATGGTTAAGTGACTAAGCGTACACGGTGGATGCCTTGGCAGTCAGAGGCGATGAAGGACGTAGTAACTTGCGATAAGCGTAGATTAGGCAGTAACAGCCACTTGAGTCTACGATTTCCGAATGGGGAAACCCACGTGCATAAGCACGTATCCTTACCTGAATACATAGGGTAAGGAGGCAAACCGGGGGAACTGAAACATCTAAGTACCCCGAGGAGAAGAAATCAACAGAGATTCCGAAAGTAGCGGCGAGCGAAATTGGACTAGCCCTTAAGCTTTTAATGATGCAGGTGAAGCCTCTGGAAAGTGGCGCAATAAAGGGTGATAGCCCCGTAACTGTTCCATCATTATAAGTGAAATCGAGTAAGGCGGGACACGTGTTATCCTGTCTGAACATGGGGGGACCATCCTCCAAGGCTAAATACTACTGACTGACCGATAGTGAACCAGTACCGTGAGGGAAAGGCGAAAAGAACCCCTGTGAGGGGAGTGAAATAGAACCTGAAACCGTGTACGTACAAGCAGTAGGAGCACCTTCGTGGTGTGACTGCGTACCTTTTGTATAATGGGTCAGCGACTTATATTCAGTGGCAAGGTTAACCGAATAGGGGAGCCGTAGGGAAACCGAGTCTTAACTGGGCGATTTAGTCTCTGGATATAGACCCGAAACCGGGTGATCTAGCCATGGGCAGGTTGAAGGTTGAGTAACATCAACTGGAGGACCGAACCGACTAATGTTGAAAAATTAGCGGATGACTTGTGGCTAGGGGTGAAAGGCCAATCAAACTCGGAGATAGCTGGTTCTCCCCGAAAGCTATTTAGGTAGCGCCTCGGACGAATACTACTGGGGGTAGAGCACTGTTAAGGCTAGGGGGTCATCCCGACTTACCAACCCTTTGCAAACTCCGAATACCAGTAAGTACTATCCGGGAGACACACGGCGGGTGCTAACGTCCGTCGTGGAGAGGGAAACAACCCAGACCGCCAGCTAAGGTCCCAAATTACTACTAAGTGGGAAACGATGTGGGAAGGCTCAGACAGCCAGGATGTTGGCTTAGAAGCAGCCATCATTTAAAGAAAGCGTAATAGCTCACTGGTCGAGTCGGCCTGCGCGGAAGATGTAACGGGGCTAAGTAGTAAACCGAAGCTGCGGCAATACAGTTTACTGTATTGGGTAGGGGAGCGTTCTGTAAGCCGTTGAAGGTGTGTTGTAAAGCATGCTGGAGGTATCAGAAGTGCGAATGCTGACATGAGTAACGATAAGGGGGGTGAAAAACCTCCCCGCCGGAAGACCAAGGGTTCCTGTCCAACGTTAATCGGGGCAGGGTAAGTCGACCCCTAAGGCGAGGCTGAAAAGCGTAGTCGATGGGAAACGGGTTAATATTCCCGTACTGCTTATAATTGCGATGGGGGGACGGAGAAGGCTAGGTGGGCCAGGCGACGGTTGTCCTGGTTCAAGTGCGTAGGCTAAGAGACTAGGTAAATCCGGTTTCTTGTTAGGCTGAGACACGACGTCGAGCTGCTACGGCAGTGAAGTCATTGATGCCCTGCTTCCAGGAAAAGCCTCTAAGCTTCAGATTATAAGCAATCGTACCCCAAACCGACACAGGTGGTCGGGTAGAGAATACCAAGGCGCTTGAGAGAACTCGGGTGAAGGAACTAGGCAAAATGGTACCGTAACTTCGGGAGAAGGTACGCTCTTATTGGTGAAGTCCCTCGCGGATGGAGCTGACGAGAGTCGCAGATACCAGGTGGCTGCAACTGTTTATTAAAAACACAGCACTGTGCAAAATCGCAAGATGACGTATACGGTGTGACGCCTGCCCGGTGCCGGAAGGTTAATTGATGGGGTTAGACTTAGGTCGAAGCTCTTGATCGAAGCCCCGGTAAACGGCGGCCGTAACTATAACGGTCCTAAGGTAGCGAAATTCCTTGTCGGGTAAGTTCCGACCTGCACGAATGGCGTAATGATGGCCACGCTGTCTCCACCCGAGACTCAGTGAAATTGAAATCGCTGTGAAGATGCAGTGTACCCGCGGCTAGACGGAAAGACCCCGTGAACCTTTACTACAGCTTGGCACTGAACATTGAACCTACATGTGTAGGATAGGTGGGAGACTTAGAAGCGCAGTCGCTAGATTGCGTGGAGTCGACCTTGAAATACCACCCTTGTCGTTTTGATGTTCTAACGTAGGCCCCTCATCGGGGTTGCGGACAGTGCCTGGTGGGTAGTTTGACTGGGGCGGTCTCCTCCCAAAGAGTAACGGAGGAGCACGAAGGTGGGCTAATCACGGTTGGACATCGTGAGGTTAGTGCAATGGCATAAGCCCGCTTAACTGCGAGAATGACGGTTCGAGCAGGTACGAAAGTAGGTCATAGTGATCCGGTGGTTCTGAATGGAAGGGCCATCGCTCAACGGATAAAAGGTACTCCGGGGATAACAGGCTGATACCGCCCAAGAGTTCATATCGACGGCGGTGTTTGGCACCTCGATGTCGGCTCATCACATCCTGGGGCTGAAGTCGGTCCCAAGGGTATGGCTGTTCGCCATTTAAAGTGGTACGCGAGCTGGGTTTAGAACGTCGTGAGACAGTTCGGTCCCTATCTGCCGTGGGCGTTGGAAGATTGAAGGGGGCTGCTCCTAGTACGAGAGGACCGGAGTGGACGAACCGCTGGTGTTCGGGTTGTCATGCCAATGGCATTGCCCGGTAGCTAAGTTCGGAATTGATAAGCGCTGAAAGCATCTAAGCGCGAAGCGAGCCCTGAGATGAGTCTTCCCTGGCACTTTAAGTGTCCTAAAGGGTTGTTCGAGACTAGAACGTTGATAGGTTGGGTGTGTAAGCGCTGCGAGGCGTTGAGCTAACCAATACTAATTGCCCGTGAGGCTTAACCATACAACACCGAAGGGGTTTTGTGGGCTCAATTGAAGAACATTGAATGTGTGAATGAGAACGAAACAGCTTTCCGAATTAAGAAATTTGCTTGGCGACCATAGCGTTGTGGACCCACCTGATTCCATGCCGAACTCAGAAGTGAAACACAACAGCGCCGATGGTAGTGTGGGGTCTCCCCATGTGAGAGTAGGACATCGCCAGGCTTAAATTCCGACTGGTCTCAGTGAGACGAGTCACCATAATATTCTCATGAAAATGTGAGAGTTTTATGTTGACTTTCGAAGCGGAAAGCGTATTATACGCGTCCTGCTTAAGTGTTAAGGCACTGAAAGCAAAGCTCTTTAACAATATAAACCTATCAATCTGTGTGGGCACTCGTTGATGATAATCAAAAAAGATTTATCAATGAACTGAGTGACCAATCAGAATCAAGTTTACTTGATTTTGGCACAGTCAATTCATTGTTGTTCTGTTGGAACAACAATAGCTTTAAAATTACGTCTTACTTTCGAGTAAGAGCAGTTTTGAAGTCAGTATTCATTGAGCCGGTCTTAGGACCAACAAAACTTTAATTGAAGAGTTTGATCATGGCTCAGATTGAACGCTGGCGGCAGGCCTAACACATGCAAGTCGAGCGGCAGCACAGAGGAACTTGTTCCTTGGGTGGCGAGCGGCGGACGGGTGAGTAATGCCTAGGAAATTGCCCTGATGTGGGGGATAACCATTGGAAACGATGGCTAATACCGCATGATGCCTACGGGCCAAAGAGGGGGACCTTCGGGCCTCTCGCGTCAGGATATGCCTAGGTGGGATTAGCTAGTTGGTGAGGTAATGGCTCACCAAGGCGACGATCCCTAGCTGGTCTGAGAGGATGATCAGCCACA
>NZ_CAWNMR010000041.1:0-6021 GCF_963875615.1 Vibrio sp. V09_P4A23P171 | reverse complement strand
GTGGCTTTTGATCGAGTAAAGTCAGTTTATCTTATTGAATTTGCATAACAAACGGCTCAAGAGGGATTGCCAACGCTTGGCGGCTTTAGTTCAAAATTGAAGTTTAGTGTTTACAGTGTGTTTTTTAAGTTCGGCAGTGCGTTGTCAACCCCTTAGCCGGGCGTTATGTGCTATCATTCGCGCCTTTCAATTAACGGTGTTTTTTATGAAACTTATTCCTCTTTTAAAGCAGCCACGCATTCACTGACGGCATAGTGTTATTTCAATAATTCTTATTATTTAACATTAGCTTGAGGTTTAGTATGCACAAAAAGCATTGGTCAAAATTTCAGTTACTCCATGAGGTAGTAACTAACCCTAATATTTCTATCAAAGGCACACATAGTTATTACAGTGACTGCTGGGACAATGGATTTGAGGAATCTGTTGTTCGGTATCTTCATGGTGATGAAGTGAGTCGTGAATGGGAACCTAGGTGGGAAATCGATAAACTCCATATTGGTGATTACGTTTGCATCGGCGCAGAGGCAGTTATCTTAATGGGTGGTAATCATACCCATAGGGCGGATTGGTTCTGTTTATATCCATTTATGGACTACATTGATGAAGCGTATATAGGCAAAGGTGATACCTTTATTCATGATGGTGCATGGCTTGGGATGAGATCAATGGTTATGCCTGGTGTGACAATCGGAGAAGGAGCCATAGTTGCTGCAAATAGCGTGGTAACTAAAGATGTTGCCCCTTATAGTGTTGTTGGTGGCACGCCTGCCAAATTAGTCAAATATCGTTTTGACGAATCGGTAATTGCCGAACTGTTGAAAATGCAAATCTATAATTGGCCCACAGAGAAGTTTGAAGCCTTAAAGCGATATCTATGTGCCTCAGATATTCAACAACTAAAGAGCGCAGCAGCAGCTTACGATGTTGAAAAATAGCACATAACAAACGCTTCAAGAGGGACAGCCAACGCGCGGCATTTTTACTATGCGTTGTTTTTTGTGATTACGGTGTTATGCAGGAAGTTGGTAATGGCGTTGTCTGCCCCTTAAGCGGGCGTTAGGCAAAGTGAGTTTTTATCAGCTAAATCGAGTTGGAATTGAACGGTAAATTCTATGTTTTCTGGCTTAAATTAAGCAATAAATCGTCATCACATATTTGTTGTTTCTTGATCGCGTTGGGTTGCTTTTCGTTGTGAGTTTAGCGGCAAAATAACCTTCAGCACCCAAACGTCCGCCGAGTATGCTACGCTCGTCACTTTTTTTCCAAACCGCTCAATTTGAGTTTTTTGTTTCTTTGCTGATTTAGCATTTTGGTTTATAAATGAATCGGTTAGTTGTTTTAAAATTTACAAAAAGCCTTGTTCTTTGGTTGTGAAAGTGTCGGTGTCAATTGGTTGGCCTAACAAACGGCTCAAGAGGGATTGCCAACGCTTGGCGGTTTTAGTGCAAAATTGAAGTTCAGTGTTTACAGTGTGTTTTTTGAGTTCGGCGTTGCGTTGTCAACCCCTTAGCCGGGCGTTATGCAACTCAGGTAAATTTAGGAGTTCAATCTTTTGGATTTCTCCGGCCATTCGTTTTGTGTTGTCGGCAAATGAGCACTTTCACCCTCAAATTCGTGGTTTACTCAAACCGTAAAACAGGCAAGGTTCATTGTTTGCCTCAATTAGTTTTGGTGCTGGTTTGTTGTTGAAAGGTGGGCTTTGTTTTGGCGGCTTATTTATCACGGCTCTGGCTTCGGTTGGTTCTTGAATCACTCAACCATTGCAATTGTGGCTTTTGATCGAGTAAAGTCAGTTTATCTTATTGAATTTGCATAACAAACGGCTCAAGAGGGATTGCCAACGCGTGGCGGCTTTAGTGCAAAATTGAAATTCAGTGTTTACAGTGAGTTTTTTGAGTTCGGCTATGCGTTGTCAACCCCTTAGCCGGGCGTTATGCAACTCAGGTAAGTTTAGGTGCTCAATCGTTTGGGATTTCTCCGGCCATTCGTTTTATGTTGTCGGCAAATGGGCATTTTTACCTTCAAATTCTTGGCTAACTCAAACCGTAAAACAAGCAAGGTTCTTGGTTTGCCTCAATCAGTTTTAGTGCTGGTTTGTTGTCAATTTAGCGTGCGCAAAGTGTGGAAAGAGCAAGTTATTCGATCATTTCGTACTTGCTGAAAGTCTTGCTCGGTGAGTTTGTCTAATTCAAAAGCTTGATTTGTTGTTGAAAGGTGGACTTTGTTTTGGCGGCTAATTTATCACAGTTCTTGCTTGGGTTGGTTCTTGAATCACTCAACCATTGCAATCGTGGCTTTTGATCGAGTAAAGTCAGTTTATCTTATTGAATTTGCATAACAAACGGTTAAAGAGGGACTGCCAACGCGTGGCGGTTTTTGTTCAAATCGGCCTTTGTGATTACGGTTGTTATTTTGAGTTCAGTGTTTTGCGTTGTCAGCCCCTTAACCGGGCGTTATATTTTTTTAAGTTCAGCAACCAAAAGGATTCATGATGAACGTGGATAAAGCGAAAAAACGCATATTGAAACGAGTACAAAGAGGTTTCAAAGGTTATCCGCAAATATCATTAGAGTATTTCGGTAAAACGACGGACTTAGCGACCGAAGTCGTTATCACCTTTTTACCTGAGGAGAATGCCGAGCCTCAAATACAACGCTTTACAAGTGACAAAGATGCCCGCGAAGACGAAGCGATTCAATCTGTATTGTTAAAAATCATTGAGCGTGCGGAAGCTGCTACAGTTTTGGAAAAGCAAGAAATATCAGTTTGTTAATGGTTTTTCGGCAATCCTAAACAGTCGGTCACGTTAGTGTAGAGAATGAAAATATAACAAACGGCTCAAGAGGGATTGCCAACGCGTGGCGGCTTTAGTGCAAAATTGAAGCTCAGTGTTTACAGTGTGTTTTTTGAGTCCGGCGGTGCGTTGTCAACCCCTTAGCCGGGCGTTAGCTATTGTTTTATTCAGCAGCAAGGAAATTAAAGATGTCAAAGTATCAATTTTTCTGTAAACCAAATGCAAATCGTAATGCATTTACTTATCTGGATATGAGTTCAGAAACTTATCTTTTTGAAAAGGAAGAACTCTTGAGCTCGGGGTTAGAAGTGGAAGGTGATACGATTTATGCTTCTTCTCCAGAAGAGGCTATTGATAAATTCAAATCAAATTTTTGTGATCCTTTGAAGGATTATGCAAATTCAAATGTTGCAGGTGGATTGGCGACATTCATTTTTGAATCATTCAAATCAGTCACTGGGAAAAAATAGCTAACAAACGGCTCAAGAGGGATTGCCAACGCTTGGCGATTTTAGTGCAAAATTGAAGTTCAGTGTTTACAGTGTGTTTTTTGAGTTCGGCGGTGCGTTGTCAACCCCTTAGCCGGGCGTTAGGTGAAGCAGCGCACAGCAAACAAAAATAATTACCATAACCCCTTTGTTTATATGGATAAAGCCTCCATATGAGATACGTTGCCCATTCTTTCTAGGAGTTAAAATGAGGGTTTCAGAGTATTTCAATATTAATCGAACACAAGCATATCTAGACTTTGTGGACATTCCTTTAGATACAGATTTAGCAGTGTTTTTGGATCCTAACGCAATAAAATCATTAGACTCTTCTTGGGGAAATGAGCTTTCTTCTTTTCTCCAATCGTTTTTTGAAACGGTCCTTAAGTTAATAAAAAATGTTGAGAATCAAAGGGCTAAAAAGCTTTTAGCATCATTAAGCGAGGGTAATGAATTTCACCTGGGCTACTCTGTTGGTAAATCTCGGGGTCATGGTTTTGGAGACGAATCGGCCGACTCTGTATGGGATGCATTAACAAAGAGTAAAGCTGCAACCTCTGGTTTACTTCAAGACCTAGAAGATACAGCCTTACTTATTCATGGCATCGGCACTGACATGATTTCTGATGCTGTTTGCAACATTCTTCGCCGTTCTCTGATCAAATATACTCAGGATATGTGCCGATACTATGGTATTCCTTTAACACCTAACGTTGCTTCAGGTCCCTTATGGAATCCTCAGAAAGAAATCTGGGAAAACGAGTTTGTTGATTTACCTATAACCGATTATGGTAAAGTCATCTTGGTTCCTAAGGTTCTAGTACGCAGCCGTCTTAGTTTTCAATATGATGAATACTATAGATACTACTTGCTTCCACAAATGCAGTCGGAGCACCTTAGAAACCAGACATCGCTTGTAGAAACTCTTAAAAACGGTTCTCAGCGAGTCACTAAAAAGGCACTAATGGAGAAATATGGCAAAGATAAACTTGCCGTAGTTGAACAGACGATTTTAAAACCATACGTCTTAGATGAATATCGTGAAGCTAAAGCAGACAGTCCTTCGAGCCCTCTTTCTCATGAACAGTTTTCTGAACTAGAGCACGTAGATAAACCTGACCTTGAAGAATTGCTCGCAGAGCTCAAATCTCTGCCTGTCGGCAGAGAGACAGCAGAGGCGTATGAGGACATTATTGAAAAAATCCTTTCAGTAGTCTTGTATCCTTCGTTGTGCAATCCGACGAAACAGCACAAAATTCATGGTGGTCGCAAGAGAATTGACATCACTTACACCAATGAAGCCAAAGGTGGCTTTTTCTATTGGTTGGCAATGCATTACCCAGCTCCACAGATATTTGTTGAGTGTAAAAACTACGGGAAAGAAGTAGCTAATCCAGAAGTAGACCAATTGTCAGGGCGGTTCTCCCCAAGTCGAGGTAAGGTAGGAATTCTTATATGTCGTTCTATCGAAAATAAGAAGCTACTGTACAAACGTTGCGTGGATACAGCACAAGATCAACGTGGGTTTATTATAGCTTTGGATGACGGTGATCTTGAATGCTTAGTGAATGAGTACATAGATAACCAAGGTTCCCAAGAGTTCCCTCTGTTAAGAGAGTTTTGGAAACAATTGGTGGATTAATCACTTAGTATCAAGTTTGAAGTGCGACACTTTCTACAGATGCGCATGAATATACTCCGTTGGTGTTCTATACCCAAGTCTTTTGCGTGGGCGCGTATTTAATTTGTGTGCAATTTCATTGCAGAGCTTCTGTGTTACGTGTGACATAGAAGTTCGTTTTGGTAAGTATTGTCGTATCAAACCATTGGTGTTTTCATTAGTGCCTCGCTCCCATGAGTGGTATGGATTTGCAAAGTAAAACAGACAGTTATGATGTTTCTCTAGTTGTGCATAACCATGGAACTCAGTGCCGTTATCCGCAGTTATCGTCTTAAAAGGTAAGTCAGAGCGGGTCATGCTTTTGCTCATTCTTACGTTGAGCGACTCGCTTGTTCTATCGTCCATTTGCCCAATAAAAGTGTAGCCAGTCATTCTGTCGACTAAGGTCACGATACAGTGCTTGGTTCCGCGGCCAACGACGGTATCAATTTCCCAATGACCAGGCTCTTTTCGATGCTCAGCTTTTTCAGGTCTTTCGGTAATATGACGCTTTGCTGCCAGCCGACCTCGGCTGTCTTTTGAGTTATACCTTTTACGCCTTTTCTTGGTCGATTGGCGTAGGTGTTTCCATAGTGTTCCACCGAGAGTTTTGTCGTTCCAAATATGCTGATAAATGAGCTCGTGGCTCATTGTTGGATAGCCTCTTACCCTTAGGTATCCAACGATTTGGTCAGGGCTCCAATCCAGTCGTAGCAAGGCTTCAGGTAACCTGAAGTCGATTTCGCTGTAACGCTTATTTCTGCGCGAGCGGCTCAGTCGGTTGCGAGCCATTTGTTGGGCTCTCCACGCCTGATAGGAGTACCTTTTAAAGTGTCTGTTGTATCGGGAATTGCGTTCAATTTCTCGATAGATAGTCGCTTTGTGACGACCCAGTTGTTTAGCTATTTTAGCGGTACTAATTCCTTGCTTTCTGAGTGCAGAAATCATATACCTTTCGTTCTCAGTGAGGTGCGTGTATTTCATGTTTTTTACTTCTTGGCGGGAGCAAAGTTCATGATTATCGCATCTCACTGTTTTTATGTTCAGAGGTGTCGCACTTCGTAGTTGAATCCAAG
>NZ_CAWNMR010000040.1:0-6127 GCF_963875615.1 Vibrio sp. V09_P4A23P171 | reverse complement strand
AACTTGCCCTTTCTACACTTTGCGCACGCAAAATTCACAACGCACCGGCGCTAAAACTGATTGAGGCAAATAAAGAATCTTGCCTGTTTTACGGTTTGAGTTAGCCACGAATTTGAGAGTGAAAAAGCTCATTTGCCGACAACACCAAACGAATGGCCGAAGAAATCCCAAAAGATTAAACCCCTAAATTTACCTGAGTTGCATAACGCCCGGTTAAGGGGCTGACAACGCAAAACACCGAACCTAAAATAGCAACCGTAATCACAAATGTTGATTTAAGCAAAAACCGCCACGCGTTGGCAGTCCCTCTTAAACCGTTTGTTATGGCTCAGTTCACTAAATATCAGATTTTACCATTGCCATGATTTTATGAGCTTTTTCAAAATGGTCTAATTTGTGTTCTTGAATCCACCATGTGGCGGCTTCCATTAACAAATCTGGATCGTCATTTTTATTAGCAAAAAATGCATAAAATGAAACGCCTACATTATCACCCTTCTGTTCAATCTTCTTGGAACAAACTTGAATTACCTTTTTTCTCAATGAACTACGCACTTGTTAATTGCCTGCTTTGTTAGAAAATGATGGGTAACTTATACAGATTAAAGCATGAACACAAGAAAAACTGTTTTTATATACAGCCCCAGCCAATTGAATGAGCCATAACGCCCGCTTAAGGGGCTGCCAACGCGACTACTAAGCTTCCGCACAACACCGTAATCACAAAAACCAACGCATAGTAAAAATGCCGCGCGTTGGCTGTCCCTCATGAAGCGTTTGTTATGTTTTGGGCCAATGGGTACGATTTAGACCATAAACAGCATGATCTACAACTCGGCCATTCAAATTTTCTGCGCGACTGATTATGCCCTCAAGCGAGAAACCTAAACGTTCACATACATTACGACTTGGAATATTTTCGCTCGCTGCTGATATCTGAACCTTTTCCATATCAAATTCAGTAAAAGCCAAGTCGGTCAGTTTTAAAACTGACTTACTCACGATACCTTTACCTTGGTATTCAGAGCTTAACCAGTAGCCAATCTCTACTTTTTTCAGTTGACGGTTAATACTGTTAAAACTGATATTTCCAACCAACTTATCTTGGTAAATCATCCCACAAACTAAGGATTTTCCATCAGCATAATCATGCAATGAACTTTTGATAAAGCTAAGAAAAAACTCTTCATTGCTTGCATGAGGAGGCCAAGCTAACCATTGACTCAAATATTCTCGCTCTCGACTGACAATTTCAAGATAGGCCGAAGCAAACTTGGGAGTAACCAAAGCCAGTTTCAGATCGGTATCAACATCCAATGTAAACATGATTTCCTCTTAAAAACATAACGCCGCGTTAAGGGGTGAATGCCGCATAAACCAAGCTTCCGCAGACAACTTTCACCACCAAAACTCACTGCATACCAAAAATGCCACGCGGCATGAATCCCGCTTAAACGCCTTGTTATGTTTAAGACTCAAAGGGTTAAGTTTTGCGATACCAAGAGCTTAACTCGACTTATCTTTGAAAACCAAAGTTAGAAGCTAAAAAGCTGAATTAACTCATAAATTTGATTCTAATGATTTTGAGTTTTAGTGTGAGAAGCCGAAAACTGGAGTTCAAACTTTGAAACTAAGACGCTTTATTCGACTCACAAATGCACTGAGCTTTAATGAGGCAACTCTCAGAGTTTTTCGCGCCCACGAATTGGTGTCCAGAAAACAGCGCCCAATGAGGTTAACTTGCCGACAAGACCAAAATTAGAAAGCCGAGAATGCAAAGAAGAGATGCAACCAACTGATTTTACGCGATTAAACATAACGCCCGCTTAAGGGGCAGCCAACGCCACTACTGACTCTCCGCATAACACAGTAAACACGAAAACCAAAGCATAGTAAAAATGCCATGCGTTGGCTGTCCCTCTTGAAGCGTTTGTTATAGCTCGGCTATGTGTGACAACGTTTCTGGATGACGCTGTACTAACTTTAAAAGAGTGACCGCTTGACCATTTGGCACGCTACGACCTTGTTCCCAGTTTTCTAATGTGCGTGAAGACGTATGAAGTAACCGCGCGAAGACTCCGCGGGACATATTGAACTGCTCGCGAATGCTCACGATTTCATCCGGTGAGATGTTCAACTCTCCCACGTCATTCACATGATGTGTTTTCAGCGTAAGCTTACCTTCTGAATGCTGTTTAGCCTCAACAAGAGCTGAGCTTAACTCTGCAAATAAATCACGATTGCTCATTGCGCCACGCCTCCATAAAAGCCATTAGTTGTTTCCTTTGATTTGCATTCAAATCGGACATTTCATTTTTGCCGTAAATGGTTAGCAAATAGAAACGCCTCTTTTCATCGAGAAAGTAATAGATAATCCGTGAACCACCACGCTTTCCCTTACCTTTACTCGCAACTCGAATTTTTCGCAAACCGCCAGTACCTTGAATCACATCACCCAGCTTGGGATTTAGCATTAGCTCTGCTTGAAAGAGCCTATACTCCTCATCACTGAGATACTCATCTCGGTACTTTTCAAAAATTGTTGATTCGACAAATACACTTTTCATACAGAAAGTGTACGCACCAAGCGTACAGATAGCAAGAACTAGTTCGGATAAGAGCTATAACGCCCGCCTAAGGGGCTGACAACGCATTACACTAAACTCAAACACAACCACCTTAACCACCGCGGCTCAATGGGACTGGAAACGCCACGCGTTGACAGTCCCTCTTGAGGCGTTTGTTAGTTGCCATTATTGCCCAGGAGCTGTTTCCACACCTTTCTTTGAAAGGACATTTGCTCCTCCACTTGCAATACCTGCAAGGATAGCAGGAGAAGTAAGACCAATTTGAAGAGCAAGCCAATTACCAAACTGATTTCCACTATCTAAATATGCCAGTGTGATAACTACGCCTAAAATTGGATAACCAACAACCCAACCAAAAACATATATTGAGTATTTACCTTTACCCATTTTATCTTTCTCATCTCGATCAATATGCTCTTTAATTGAATGTGCAGTCAAAATCAGAGAGCCAAAAAATGCAAAAACTAGCGTCCCAAGATTGTTTATAACTAAAAGTTGTAACTGATCCAGATTCATTTAATTTCAGCCCTTTTAGTTGCAAATGCATCAACAAAACGCTCTTTTATAGTCGCAGTTTTATCAAACCTTTCTCGGCTAATAATCATTACATCACCCGTTTTAGAGCGGAATGGATATATTTTCACTTGCTGATTTAGAGCCTTAGATCGTTGTAGGCGATGCACAATAATACGCCTAGTTATACCGAGTTCTTTAGCAATACCACCAATTGTTCTAGCCCTAAACTTAGGCTCGTTTAGTACTCGTAAAATTTGAGTATCAATATTATTCAATTACTCTTCCTCTGTTCACTGACAACTAACGCCCAGTTAAGGGGTGAAGCACGCAATACCAATGTAACCGCATGGCACGTCAACACCGAAATCACCGCATGCTAAAAATGCCACGCGTGCTGAATCCCACTTAAACTGTTTGTTATGTGATATTTACAAAGTAAGGAACTATCACTGCGAATACAAGGCTAGCTACAAGGTGTAGTAGAGATATAGCTATTAGCGAAAGTGCCTTTGCCTTTTTCTTAATAAGACCATTAAACTCTGCCATCACGTACCAACACCTTAGCACCCAAACAACTATTAACATCGAAGCTATAAATGTAATGAATCGATTGCCACCTTGTTCAAGGTAAATTTGAAATGGAAGTCCGATAAAACTATTAAGCAAGTAAAGCATGCCAACAAATAGAAACGTCAACTTGAGGTTAACTAAGTAACTTCTTGTTGAACCTAATATATGGAAACTTAGTTGAAACATCGCAGCCAAAACAAACACGTAAATAGTTTGGAATAGTCCCATTGAAACTAAGGTAGGGTCACCTTCATTCAGGTGAAACCGTACGATAAGCGAGTAAATATATAGAGACATTGATAACAGTGAGAAATAGATTCCCATCGTGGTTGACCAAGTCGGCAAGTTGTTACCAACCATTTGTGTGACCGCTCGATGCCTAAGTAGGATAAGACCATACATTGGCACAAATTGAGCCTTAAAATAATGCATCAAATTTTTCAAAGATACTCCTTATCACATAACGCCCGCTTAAGGGGCTGACAACGCTACTACCAAGTTTCCGCATGACACTGAAACCACCAAAATCAACGCACAGTAAAAATGCTACGCGTTGGAAGTCCCTCTTGAAGCGTTTGTTAGCTTAAGTTTTTGATTTGGTTCCATGTTTCACAACCAATGTCATTCATAGCATTGAAGAATCTATTTTTTATTTCACCATATTTAGCATCATCAAAACTCTGCGCGTCTAAAGTAGCAGTGCTAACACACCCTAAAATAAATTTTTGAACATCTTGTATCGAGTTAAAAACCTCAGCTTGTACTGGGTCATTTTTGTTTAAAATTAATATAATATCGTTGGATTGTTTCATGATTATTTGAGAAATCTCATCCAACTTACTCTGAAACTGCTCATGAGGAACGTCGATTTTTCGCTTAAGCAAATTGTATTGCAGATCAATATACACGTAGTTACTGCTAGCTAAATCACGTAGCTCTTTCAACCATCTCATCCTTTCACGAGTGATTACGTCAGCTATTAATTTTTGATGTTCTAAATTACTGTTTTTTGATTGGATATAAACTGTGGCTCCAACAGTAATGAGCGCCGTTAAAATAGCTGTACCACCTGTAATTGCAGCAAC
Organism: Vibrio sp. V09_P4A23P171; assembly: GCF_963875615.1. Classification (NCBI taxonomy): domain Bacteria; kingdom Pseudomonadati; phylum Pseudomonadota; class Gammaproteobacteria; order Vibrionales; family Vibrionaceae; genus Vibrio; species Vibrio sp. V09_P4A23P171. Next base: position 1,368 of record NZ_CAWNMR010000040.1, on the reverse strand, counting down.
CCATACGGGATCGATACTAGAAGCAGTGTTCTCTGCTATCTTCTCTAAGACTTCCATTACTTTAGACATACTTTCCTCTTTAAGCTAACGCCCGCTTAAGGGGCTGACAACGCTACTACCAAGTTTCCGCATAACACCGTAATCACCAAAATCAACGCATAATAAAAATGCCACGCGTTGGAAGTCCCTCTTGAAGCGTTTGTTAAGTGCCTGTACTCACAAGAAAAGGGAAGTCTAACCGATATGCAGCTTGTACCCTGTCATAAATGTCTTGATCGCTTTCTTTATGGCAACCTAACGCCAAATAGTATTTTTGGCCTTCATATATTTGATAGACAATCCATTCACCAGAGAGATTACCTTTCTGAGTACGATTTTCTATGGTTTTTACAGTTAGTTCGTGAGCTAAAAACATAATAATTTCATCATTAATATAGGCAGACTTACTCTGTTCAAAAGCTTGATTAATCACTTTGTCTAGTTTCTTGTTACCACCATACTTAAAGCCAAATTCAGCATTTATGTTTCCGAGAATAAAGCGAGCATCAAAAAAGTGAGCTTTGTACAAGCCTTTCAGAGGTAAATGCTTGAACATGCCTACCTTCTTAGAACTTCCTCGCTCAATTCTTTTTAGCTCGTCCCCTATACAATGGACATTTAAGCTGCGATTTATCTCATGATTCCAGATTTGGACTATCAAAACTGAGCTAATACGCGACAGATCCAATCCATAAAAAACTAGACTTGAACGTGCATATTCTTCTAACTGACTTCTATCCATAATGTTCCTGAATCACAAAGGCACTTAACGCCCGGCTAAGGGGTTGACAACGCACCGCCGAACTCAAAAAACCACTGTAAACACTGAACTTCAATTTTGCACTAAAATCGCCATGCGTTGGCAATCCCTCTTGAGCCGTTTGTTATGCAAATTCAATAAGATAAACCGAATTTACACGACCAAAAGCCACAATTGTAATGGTTGAGTGATTCAAGAATCAACCCAAGTAAGAGCCGTGATAAATAAGCTGCCAAAACAAAGTTCACCTTTCAACAACAAAACCAAGCTTTTGAATTTGACAAACTCAACAAGCAAGGCTTTCAGCAAGTACGAAATGATCGGATAACTTGCCCTTTCCACACTTTGCGTACGCTGATTTGACAACAAGCCAGCGCCAAAACTGATTGAGGCAAACAAAGAACCTTGTCTGTTTTACGGTTTAAGTTAACCACGAATTTGAGGGTGAAAATGCTCATTTGCCGACAACACAGAACGAATGGCCGGAGAAATCCCAAAAGATTGAACCCCTAAATTACCTGAGTTGCATAACGCCCAATTAAGGGGTGAACAACGGCTCCACCCAAACC
>NZ_CAWNMR010000039.1:0-6513 GCF_963875615.1 Vibrio sp. V09_P4A23P171 | reverse complement strand
CTAACAAACGGCTCAAGAGGGATTGCCAACGCTTGGCGACTTTAGTGCAAAATTGAAATTCAGTGTTTACAGTATGTTTTTTTAGTTCGGTGGTGCGTTGTCAACCCCTTAGCCGGGCGTTATGTTTATCGGAGAAGTTCATGGTCAATTGGCCTTGTATTCTGAAATTAGATGGTGACGATGAGCTTGTTTATTTGAGCTCTGAGGCTGATTTGAATTGCGAGTGTGTGGATCTGATCGTTAGTCCGAGCGACCGAGTCATTGATTCTGAAGGTTTTGTCTATTCGATAGTTTCAAATGACTCAGCAGTTAGCTTGATTGGAAATTCAACCCAGATTTCAGCAGAGGAAGCGTCTAGATTGATTCAACGTCATGAGTTTTGTTTAGCGGAAGTCTGTTTGACAAAAATTCAGTTTGAAACAGTCGCAGAAGCATTTAACTGTTTGAAATCTTAGGCTAAATAAACATAACAAACGCCTCAAGAGGGACTGTCAACGCGCGGCGTTTCCAGTCCCATTGAGCCAAGGTGGTTATGGTTGTTGTGTTTGAGTTTAGTGGTTGTGCGTTGCCAGCCCCTTAGGCGGGCGTTAAATGCACGAGTGAACAGATGGGGTTTACGGATGAACAGAAATATAGAGTTTAGATCTAAGAAATGGCACTCGAAAATAGTGTTGTCCATGGTGGCGAGTTATGTGGTTTTTACTTTTGTTTTTAACTGGTTCACCGAAACTGAATTTCAACTATGGTCATTCCTTGTTGGAGTGACAACTATGGTTGTTATCTATTTATTTTTAGCCCTAGTTAAGAAGGCACATTTGTCCATTACGGGAGGAGACGTTTTTCTCCATGGTCTAAAAGCCGAGTTGATAGCCAAAAGAGGTATATTTGGAACGCAGTATATTCAAATTACCTCAAATACAGAGAAGGGCTATCATCGGCTTAAAATTACTAAGGATCAGATTGCTCTTTCAGACTGGAATCTTTTATTAGGAAAGTGCATTTAACAAACGCCTCAAGAGGGACTGTCAACGCGTAGCGTTTCCAGTCCCAATGAGCCGCGGTGGTTACGGCTGTTGTGTTTGAGTTTAGTGGTAATGCGTTGCCAGCCCCTTAGGCGGGCGTTATACAAAACAATGAGGTACTCTCTGTGAAATATATTTATAGCCTCTTAATTTTGATCATTATGAGTTCAAAATCTTGGGCAGGTTGCGATGAAGTAAGCTCGCAATGCCTAGTGATTGATAGTGATAAAGAAAGTTTTGAGTCGTGTGAAATTGCAATATGCGCAAATATGAGCGAATACCTAGTAAATGTAACATTGGAAAATGGTGGTAGGATTTTTATGCGCGACGATAGCCAGACACAGGTAATTAATGTAAATGGTAGTAAAGGTGTCACCAGTTCACCTCCGACCGACAAGAGCAATCTGACTTGTTATGCAATTGCCGACATGAGCGTAACATACTGTATTAAAGACTCTGCACTTTAAGAAAAAGTTTTGTATAACAAACGCCTCAAGAGGGACTGTCAACGCGCGGCGTTTCCAGTCCCTATGAGCCGCGGTGGTTACGGTTGTTGTGTTTGAATTTGGTTGTTATGCGTTGTCAGCCCCTTAGGCGGGCGTTATGCCAATTATGAACAAGGAAGTTCAGATGAAAGTGATTGAAGCGAGTGTTTCAAATTTAGATGACATTGCGATCTTATTTGATGCCTATCGTCAGTTTTATGAGCAAGAAAGTGATATTCAAGGTGCTAGAAATTTTATCGAGATGCACATGAAAAATGGTGACTCAGTGATTTTTCTAGCCTTATCAGAAGGTAATGAGCCTCTAGGTTTTGCACAGCTATATCCTTCCTTTTCCTCAGTTGCGATGAAAAGGATGTGGTATTTAAACGATCTGTATGTGTCTGAGAATGCACGTAAAAAAGGTGTCGGCAGAGCTTTACTACAGAAAGTTGCTGCTTTTGCCAAAGACACAGACGCGATAACAGTCAAACTGGCGACAGCGGTATCCAATGAAAAAGCTAAATCGCTTTATGAGTCTGAAGGTTATGTGAAAGTCACAGCCTTTGAACACTACACTCAACGGGTAAAATTGGCATAACAAACGCCTCAAGAGGGACTGTCAACGCGCGGCGTTTCCAGTCCCATTGAGCCGCGGTGGTTACGGTTGTTGTGTTTGAGTTTAGTGTAATGCGTTGCCAGCCCCTTAGGCGGGCGTTATGTGCTTTTTTGTTCAACATACCTTTTCTTATTATTCATCCCTAATAAATTCAGTTTGTTACGTTCTCTTTGTCATGACTTTTATCGAATGCTGTTTGGCATAATATGCCCCCAAGGCGCCGACTCTTAATCTAGACAGACTTGCATTTGTCGTAAGCAAAATCGTTGGCTATTCAGTCTATTACCCTTACTTAAAGGGTTTGAGGATCCCGATACTCTTACTGATGACCATTGTAAGAAACTCCGAATTAGAAACGTAAAGCGGTGTAAGCTCTCAATCGTAGGTTTCTAGAATTGAAAATATGCCATAAAAGTACAGTCAGGCACATAACAAACGCTTCAAGCGGGACTGTCAACGCGTAGCGTTTCCAGTCCCATTGAACCGAAGTGGTTACGGCTGTTGTTTTAAGCTGTGCGGTAGCGTTGCCAGCCCCTTAAGCGGGCGTTATAACACAGAATCAATTCCTTGCTCGTAAATCTCAATTGAACTACTATTTGTACATTAAATTGTACTAAATGGAGTTCATTATGAGCCGTATTCACCTTGATCAAGATATTCAGCCTTTGTCTGAGTTCCGTGCTGGCGTTGCATCATTTATCAAACAGATCAATGAGACTCGTCGACCATTGGTTATTACACAACGAGGTAAAGGTGTAGCCGTTGTTCTTGACGTTGCGGAGTATGAAGCAATGCAAGAGAAAATCGAATTACTCGAAGAAATGCGTACTGCAGAAGCTCAATTGGCTGCAGGTTTAGGTATATCAAACGAAGATGCTCGTTCACAAGTTCTGGGGCGCATCATCAAATGAAAGTAGTTTGGTCACCTCTAGCGTTACAAAAACTGGGTGATGCCGCAGAGTTTATTGCTTTTGATAACCCATCAGCTGCAGAAAAGTGGGTGAATGAAGTATTCGACAAAACGGAATTGCTCGGCTCAATGCCAGAAATGGGCCGCATGGTTCCTGAAATGCCTCATACGAACTACCGTGAAATAATTTTTGGTCATTACCGCATTATTTATAGTTTGAGCCACGAAATCCGCGTTCTAACAGTTCGTAACTGTCGTCAATTGCTCACGGAACATGATGTGTGAAACTGTGTTATAACAAACGCCTCAAGAGGGACTGTCAACGCGTGGCGTTTCCAGTCCCATTGAGCCGCAGTGGTTTCGGTTGTTATGTTTGAGTTTAGTGTTAATGCGTTGCCAGCCCCTTAGGCGGGCGTTATGAGGCTATAGGAAAACAAAGATGAATCACGATGAGTTCAACCAATTTTGTCGTTCCTTTCCTGCTACTACATACGTAGTGCAATGGGGTGGCTCTCATGTTTGGAAAGTGGCTGGAAAAGTGTTTTCTATTGGCAGTATCGGCAAGGATCAGCAACCCGTTTTTACTTTCAAAACATCGGATTTGAACTTTGATTATCTGAGTGAGCACGATGGTTATATTCCCGCCCCTTACTTCGCCAACCGAGGTATGAAGTGGATCCAACAAACGGAGACGTCAGGTGTATTAGACGAAGAGTTGAAGTATTACTTGTCTGAGTCCTACCGTCTTGTTGTGCTGGGGCTTAGTAAAAGGTTACAGAAAGAGTTGGGAATTACGCCAAGAGCAGACGGTGAATCCGCCTCATAACAAACGCCTCAAGAGGGACTGTCAACGCACGGCGTTTCCAGTCCCATTGAGCCGCGGTGGTTGCAGTTGTTGTGTTTGAGTTTAGTGGTATGCGTTGCCAGCCCCTTAGGCGGGCGTTAGTTGCACAGGGAGGTATAGTGGAAGAATTATCAGGCGGAAGAGAATCTGCAATATATCGAGATGGTGAAGTCGTCTATCGACCTCTTCAGCCATGGAGTTCTACAATTCATCTTATTTTGAAGCATCTTGAGCGAGCAAAGGTAGACGAAATCCCCAGGTTTCTAGGGGTTAATCAAAACCAAGAAATCTTAAGTTTTGTCGCAGGTAATACCTACAATTATCCGCTAGTTGGCGCAATCGCAACAAATGATGCACTCATGTCAGCGGGTAAATTACTACGAAAAATACATGACTCAACAGCTTCACTCTTGGAGCAACTCGATGTCAATGCACACCGATGGATGTTAGACCCGAGAGAACCATTTGAGGTTATCTGTCATGGTGACTTTACCCCATACAATGTTGCCCTATTAGAAAATACAGTTGTTGGTGTGTTTGACTTCGATACAGCACACCCAGCACCTAGAATATGGGACCTTGCATATTCAGTTTATTGTTGGTCTCCTTTCAAAACTGATAGCAATGATAAGCTAGGGACAATCTCAGAGCAGGTGGTTAGAGCTAAGTTGTTCTGTGACAGTTACGGCACAACTGAATCAGAAAGAGAGCAATTAGCCGATGCTATGGTTCAGCGATTACAGGCTTTAGTATCTTTCATGCGTAGTGAAGCCGAAAATGGCAATGAATCCTTTGCTGAAAACATAGAGCAAGGTCATCTTCAAGCTTATCTGAATGACATAGAATATATCACTGAAAATAAACAAAAAATTCAGTGTGCATTGTGCAACTAACAAACGCCTCAAGAGGGACTGTCAACGCGTGGCGTTTCCAGTCCTATTGAGCCGCGGTGGTTGCAGTTGTTGTGTTTGAGTTTGGTGGTCATGCGGTGCCAGCCCCTTAGGCGGGCGTTATGCTTAATCCATAAAATCAGCTGGTTGTGATTGTCGATTCCTTTGGCATTTCGTTCAGATTTTGTCGGCAATTCGATATTGTTTTTCGCTGCCTAATGAAGCGGCAATGTGTCTGGCGCTGTAAATTCCAAGTTATTGCCTCATTGGAATATTGAGTCTGCACGAGTTGAGCTTTGCTTTTTCAAGTCGCTTTGAGCAGTTTGGTGCCTTTACTTATAGGCTTAAAGTTTGTCGGCAATTGAGCATTGTTTTGCGCTGCCTAATGAAACAGCAATGTGTTTGTCGCTTTAAGTTTCAGCGTGATTGCCTCACTGAGTTGTCGTGCCCATGCGTGGTGAGTTGGTTTGTCGGAGAGGGTTTCCGCATTGGCTGATTTGTAGGATGAAGCTCTGCATTGGTTAGTTCATAGGTAAAATTTGAGTCAGTTCTAACTCAAGGAAATTCGAAGTTTGGTCAATGATTTCAGTGGGTTATTCTTGAGTTGGTTCAAATGTAAAGTGTTGAAGCTTAAGCATAACAAACGCCTCAAGAGGGACTGTCAACGCGCGGCGTTTCCAGTCCCATTGAGCCGCGGTGGTTTCGGTTGTTGTGTTTGAGTTTAGTAGTAATGCGTTGCCAGCCCCTTAGGCGGGCGTTAGGCAATTTATGGAGATTTGAGAGAAGGTGAATATACGTGAAAGCTTTATAGAGGCGGTTGAACTATATAAAAAGGCTGGTTCATTAAATAGAATTTTTATTACGATCTCATTTTTTCTTTCAGTCAGTTCAATAGCATCGTTATCAGAAAGTATCTTTAAGTGGAAAGGATTTATTCTTGATGCTGTAGATTTTTACCAACACTGTATAGCAGAAATAATCATTTATAATGCAGGATCTGTTGGCTTAAGCTATACACAGAATCAAGTACATAGTGCAGTCATATTGTCAATTGCCGTCAGTTTAGGTATGAAAATGTTTATTCTCGACCAGTTGAAATTCGCAGAGGTGATGCGAGATAAGTACAATTTTGAGGTGAAACCTAAAATTAATTTTTTCCGAATTCAGGCCGTTGCTTACTCAGTGTTTGTATGGTTGAGTTTTGGACTGTCCGAAGATCATGTAACCCTAACATCCAGCATAATATTGCTAATGAGCTATCCAATATTCTTGTCACTAATTCATTGGATATTGGTTCATTTCGATAAAAATAAAACGTTGTCTTTGAGTAATGTTAGTTACTGCAAAGTATACTATGTCTATCTTACGGCTATTTTTTTAATGTTGGGGGTTTTAGGGGCAATAAATTCGGGTATTAGTAAAATTGCCTAACAAAGCGTTTAAGCGGGATTCATGCCGCGTGGCATTTTTGGTTTGCGGTGATTTTTGTGGTGAAAGTGGTGTGCGGAAAGTTGGTTTGGGCGGCACTCACCCCTTAACGCGGCGTTAGCACACACATCTCATAAGCCGGAGCTTGTATCCTGTTACGGTATTTCTGTTCAATGGTCTTTTGCCTTGGTTTAGTATCGAGACGTAACCTTTATTTGAGAGGCTGAAAAATGAAAAAATCGTTAATGGTACTGACTGTAATGATTGCTTTAGTGGGTTGCGATGATGCAACTAAAGCGATTGATGAGGCTCAAGCTG
>NZ_CAWNMR010000038.1:0-6778 GCF_963875615.1 Vibrio sp. V09_P4A23P171 | reverse complement strand
CCCAGAGTTTCGGTTAAGGTAACTTTCAATGCTTTGTTTAGAATCAGCATCTCTTAATGACAAGCTTTCCGTCTGGCACCACAGATCAATCACTGAATCGTAATCGGAAATATCCATTTCTCGAATTGTAATCACTAAAGCCTCCAAAGCTTATAACGCCCGGCTAAGGGGTTGACAACGCACCGCCGAACTCAAAAAACACACCGTAAACACTGAACTTCAATTTTGCACTAAAGTCGCCACGCGTTGGCAATCCCTCTTGAGCCGTTTGTTATGCAAATTCAATGAGATAAACTGAATTTACACGACCCAAAGCCACAATTGCAATGGTTGAGTGACTCAAGAACCAACCCAAGTAGGAGCCGAGATAAATAAGCCGCCAAAACAAAGTCCACCTTTCAACAACCAACCAAGCTTTTGAATGAAACAAACTCAACGAGCGAAAACTTCAGCAAAAGCAAAATGCTCGATAAACTTGCCCTTTCCACATTTTGCGCCTGCCAAACTGACAACGCGCCAGCGCTAAAACCGATTGAGGCAAGCAAAGAACTTTGCCTGTTTTACGGTTTGAGTTGACCACGAATTTGAGGGTAAAAATACTCATTTGCCGACAACACAAAACGAATGGCCGGAGAAATCCCAAAAGATTGAACCCCTAAATTTACCTGAGTTGCATAACGCCCGCTTAAGGGGCGGCCAACGCTACTACCAACTTACCGCATAACACCGTAATCACCAAAACCAACGCATAGTAAAACCGCCACGCGTTGGTTGTTCCTCTTGAAGCGTTTGTTATGCGAATGTAACTTGCACCTCTAAACTCTTACAAAACCGTAAATCATTTTTCAGAGACTGTGCCTATAGTGACACCCTCAGCCTTTGTCTTTTGTAAGTAACTTTGTCTTTTGTAAGTAAGTAGGGATATTAGCACGTTTAACAAGATCTAGTAATGTAGGGTCAGGAGCTCGGTTCTTTTTCCGACTAGGTGTACCGTAGCATTTGATTATAGTAACATCTTGGGATTTTGTTCGGTGTAAATATTTTTGGCTATTTGCATCTTTAATAAGCTGTAGATGTTGTTCAGTTACAGATTTAGAACTAACCTCACGGGTGTTTCTAATAGCGGAAATACATTGAGCAAAACTAATTTTAACATTCGAAAATGTTTTCCCAAGGTTAACAAGACTTGTCAAACCATTATTAAATATAGGATGCATAAAAACTCCATTCAGTGACTCAATAATCCGGTACGCTATCACTTTTTGAAGCTCTAATGCTGTGAATTTTCGTGAATATTTCAATAAATCAAGGCCACCACCCGTAAGCGGCTCGCATAACGCCCGCTTAAGTGGTGAGCAACGCTACCACGACACTCAATTATTACACCGTAAACGCAAAAGCAAAATCAAACTAAAACCGCCAAGCGTTGCGAATCCGTCTTAAAGCGATTGTTATGTGTTATCTCACGGGATTAAAGGGAATTATTGAAGCAAGCTCATCTTCTATATCGATGTCGTAAGAAACAGAAATTTCAGCTAAAGATTCACCAAACTTCAGTCTTAATTTTGATAGCTCGCGTTCCAATATAGAGTTTTGAACAGGAATCTCCAGAGCCAGGTAATGAGGAGAATCTACCTCGTTTTGGAAAGCATGGCACGCTCTTCTCATACGTTTAAGTGCCTTTGATAATGGGGATTTGTCTTTCGAATTTGCCAATACATCGCTAATTAACTGACGAATTATGTTTACACTGTTAATACACGAATCTCTTCTTTCCATATGCATTGGATTAAATAAAACCCTGTGATTTCCCAAATCTTTGACAAATGTAGTAGCCAGCTTAATCTCATCCACAGGTGCATTCCATTGAATACCAAAAATTGGACAACTGATTCCCGTAATATTTTTTAAAATGCTTTTAGCTTTCACTTATTGCTCCATACTGAAAAAACACATAACGCCCGGCTAAGGGGTTGACAACGCATAGCCGAACTCAAAAAACACACTGTAAACACTGAGCTTCAATTTTGTACTAAAGCCGCCAAGCGTTGGCAATCCCTCTTGAGCCGTTTGTTATGCTTGTGCTCAAGTAAACTGCAGAACTAGACAACCAATTAATGCGGGTAAACCTGCAATAAAGAGAACCAAGCCTGTTTGGTAGTTAGCTCGATAATGCTCAACTTGCTCTTTTTCAAAATCATGTCCCTTTACCATTTTGTATACTTTATCGGTAACCGGATCATCTAATCGTGTCGTTTTGCTGTGTATACCACCTTCCCACATTAACTTTGCTAAAAGCCAAATAACAATCACGACAAAAAACAAAAAATCAGCAGGCCGCGTTGTAGCAAAAAGAGGAACATAATTAGATAAAGCGAAAACAATCAAAAAGGCCACTATATTGATTAAAAAGACTTTTCTCATCAATTCGGTCAATTTTTACTCCTAGAGCATAACGCCCGGCTAAGGGGTTGACAACGCATAGCCGAACTAAAAAAACACACTGTAAACACTGAACTTCAATTTTGTACTAAAGTCGCCACGCGTTGGCAATCCCTCTTGAGCCGTTTGTTAGGCCAACCGATTGACACCGATACTTTCACAACCAAAGAACGAGCTTTTTTGTAAACTTAAAACAAACTAACCCATTCATTTATAAACCAAAACCCTAAATCAGCAAAGAAACAAAAAACTCAAATTGAGCGATTTGGAAGAAAAGTGACGAGCGTAGCATGCTCGGCGGACGTTTGGATGCTGAAGGTTATTTTGCCGATGAATTCACAGCGATAAACAACCCAACGCGATCAAGAAACAGCAAATATGTGATGATTATTTATTGCTGAAGTTAAGCCACAAAACATGGAATTTACTGCTCAATTTCAACTCGATTTAGCTGATAAAAACTCACCTTGCCTAACGCCCGCTTAAGGGGCAGCCAACGCTACTACTAACTTTCCGCACAACACCATAATCACCAAAACCAACGCATAGTAAAAATGCCACGCGTTGGCTGTCCCTCTTGAAGCGTTTGTTATATGCCTGACCACCAAGCCTAGTTTTATATCAATTCAAAAGCCGCACATGGCGTTCCTTGATGATACTTAAACTGCCAACAGCTACCAGTAAATGCCCAAATAGAACAACGTTTAGCATAATCGCTTACTTCACCAGATTCTTTGACTAAAGCTGATTCATATTTAAGAAGCTGAACTGACGGTTCAAGTTGAATACATTCGTATTTTTGCGAATGAACATGCAAATCCGAAGGCTTTTCTGAACTCATCATTTCGATTATCGAGTCAAAGTTAAAACTGTTACCTGATTTACCAACCTCAGTAAAACTCGAGTGAATTAGGCGTTCAATATCAGCTCTATCAATGCACATCATGTCGATATTGGTCATGTTGAGCTGTTTTATAAGCTGATGTTCACATTGCATTAAATCTCGGACACCCACATAGAAAACATTTTGAGGCTGTAAAGCTATCTCCGAAGGAATTGACCAACCGTTATGAGCATATTGATTCATCAATAACGCTAGGGGCTTACCGTGCAAATTACTGTCGAGTGTATTGTTGCAATCTGCGTGAGCATCAACCCAAACAATCGCAATTTTTTGACCTTTATCCTTTTGATAATGACTAAGGACTGCTTGAACGGTTCCAACTGCTATCGAATGGTCGCCACCGATTGTTATAGGGAGGCGATTATTTGTATAACTCGCCAACACTTTTGTCTTGAGATGATGCGCGTAAACCCGCAATGCTTCATCTTTACTACCACCGGAAATTAAAGAATGTACCTCATCGGTGACTTCAACATCGCCTCGGTCAATAATGTCGGCACCCCATCTATCATTCCTGACTTGAATCCAGTCCGTAAGGCCTACCCATGACATTTCATCCATTCGTCGCAGACCATCAACCGTATTGTCTTGAGTTGTCACAAAACCCAGTTGATTGAAAGGTGCTCCGATTATGTCGAAATGTCTTTTCATGTGTACTCCTGTACTTACTTAATTTCGTATAACGCCCGCTTAAGGGGCAGACAACGCTTCTACTTACTTTCCGCATAACACCATACTCACGAAAACCAACGCATAAAAAAAGCGCCACGCGTTGGCTGTCCCTCTTAAAGCGTTTGTTATGAGTCTATATCACCGAACTTTAACCAATACATTTCTTCCACTAAACCATCATCTTCAAGTTGTTGGTAGGCTAATGCTTTTTGAAGGTACATAACTAGGGCCCGACCATCACATGAATAAGACGTCATGCCTTCGTCATAGCATGTCTCACTGTCGAAAAAATAACGCTCTACCTCATTCATAAATTCAGCGACCAATGACAGCAACCTCTCGATGTCCTCAACTGATATGCCTGGTAATAACGAATTTGCTGTTCCAAGTAGTGTAACAAGATCGCTATGAGCCACCTTTTTATGTCGAATTTTCCTAAAAATGGAAGCATGCCTATTAATTTCGTCGAGTATAGTTCTAAGCTTTTGACTCAAAGCTTCGCAACCATCAATTCTGCTGACTTCCGAAACCAAGAACTCTAAAGTCAAATTCTTGTTCTTCCCCGATTTAGCTGGGTCAGTTAATTTGCTGAACTCCAGCACGATGTGAGTTAGACGCAAACAGTTGCTTATATAACTCCCAACGATAATGAAGGTAGCTAGCTTCATCCTGTAATTTTCTTATTGATTTCTCAAGTTTCTGATTCATATAACTGACTCATAACGCTCGCCTAAGGGGCTGACAACGCATTACCACTAAACCCAAACACAACAACTGCAACCACCGCGGCTCAATGGGACTGGAAACGCCACGCGTTGACAGTCCCTCTTGAGGCGTTTGTTATATGCCATTTTTACCACTATAATCAATGCGCATTTAAAATACGCACGGAGTAACTTCATGAGAACCACGTTTAGTACACAAGCACCCAAAAAGGCTACCAATCTTAGCTTAAACAGTGAGTTACTTGCTGAAGCTAAACGCCTTAATATCAATCTATCCGCTACGATGGAAAAAGCCTTAGAAAAAGAAGTTTCCTCTAGATTGAAAGCTGAATGGCTAGAACAAAATGCCGAAGCCATTGAAGCTTGTAACGAACTTACTGAGAAACATGGCCTTTTTTCTGATTCATACCGAGTATTCTGATGTCTCAATTTACCCTTTACGAAAATCTCGACAAAAGTACGTCTACCGCTTATCCCTATTTTGTTGACGTACAAAGTGAGCTGCTCAATACGCTAAATACTCGATTGGTGATACCACTTACACCACTTGATTTACTAGAAAAGAAAGCACCAAGCCATTTGTGCCCAACGATTCACATTGAACAAGGTGACTTTGTCATTCTTACTCAACAGATGGCAAGTGTACCAACCAAAATCTTAGTTGAGCCCGTCGCAGACTTAAGCACTTTCAGAGATGAGATTATCGCTGCTATCGACTTTTTGATTACTGGCATATAACGCCCGCCTAAGGGGCTGGCAACGCATAACAACCAAACTCAAACACATCAACTGCAACCACCGCGGCTCATTGTGACTGGAAACGCCACGCGTTGACAGTCCCTCTTGAGGCGTTTGTTATGGCGCGATTTCACCCGTTAACTCTTGAATATCAATCCAATCAACTTCTCGGCCAAGTACACGTTTGTAAGCAACCAAATCATCAACGGGTATTGTCGGCACCACAACACCCAAGTATTCACCAGAAACTGAACGCTCAAAATTGGTATGCAGCTCATGCCACTCATCACTTTCCGATGCTCGTATTTTAGTTCCTGGCGCTAGGCCTATTTCTATTTTCTGTGAGCCATAAATCAACTGAAAATACTCTAAATCCCAAGAGCCTTCGATGTAATGAGTAAGAGGCTTTGAAATATATTGGCTAACATCCGCCAAGATTTTATGCGCATCACTTTTGTGAATATAGAGGTCAATATCTGCGACTTCTCGTGAGCCGCCATGGATTTTGGCCGCTAAACCACCCACTATTTGATATGAAATTTGCTTCGACTCGAGAAGCTCTTTGAGCCATAGCAATGCAACTTTTACTTTCTGGCTCACAATCACCTCACTGGTTGTTTCATATTGCGCCATAACGCCCGGCTAAGGGGTTGACAACGCACCGCCGAACTTAAAAAACACACTGTAAACACTGAACTTCAATTTTGCACTAAAGTCGCCACGCGTTGGCAATCCCTCTTGAGCCGTTTGTTAGACTATTAATCCACCAATTCAATACCTAAGCTTTCTAATAAGCTCAACGCTTCATATCGTGAAAACTTAGCCTTTTTAACGTTATTTTCTAATACGTCAATGGAGTATGCTGTTGATTCACTGAAATCAACCCCTTGCAAATTTGTTCTCATAAATAAACTGTGGCTAAAATCACTATAAATCATTATTGAACCTGCAAAGTTACCTTCACGGAAATCAACATCATGCAACTTACATTCATCCAAAACCAATTCATTTAAGGTCAGGCCAAAGAAAGACGAGTCATTTAAAATACAACGCTTAAAACTTAGCTCAAAGTCTGAGTGATAAACTGGCCATGTCGCTTTCGTCCAATCAACGCCAACTAACTTACTGTCTTGAAATTTAAGCTCAAAGAGCTTTGAGTTTGTAAAATCCACCAAGCTCAAATTGCAGCGTTCAAATGTGCAGTTTGTAAACTTACATTTCTGGAATTTAACCGCTGAAAAATCGCACTCGGAGAATTGGCAATCTTCAAACTCGACGTCGCTATATTTCTCATCAG
>NZ_CAWNMR010000037.1:0-7214 GCF_963875615.1 Vibrio sp. V09_P4A23P171 | reverse complement strand
TTAAGCGATAACTTTAGCAACAACACCAGCACCTACTGTACGACCACCTTCACGGATCGCGAAACGTAGACCTTCATCCATCGCGATTGGAGCGATTAGCTCTACAACCATTTGGATGTTGTCACCTGGCATTACCATCTCTACGCCTTCTGGTAGAGAGATATCGCCTGTTACGTCCGTTGTACGGAAGTAGAACTGTGGACGGTAGCCTTTGAAGAACGGAGTATGACGGCCGCCTTCATCTTTAGACAATACGTACACTTCTGACTCGAACTTAGTGTGTGGAGTGATTGAACCTGGTTTCGCTAGTACTTGACCACGTTCTACTTCATCACGCTTAGTACCACGTAGAAGTGCACCAACGTTCTCACCTGCACGACCTTCGTCAAGCAGCTTACGGAACATCTCAACACCTGTACAAGTCGTTGTGATTGTGTCTTTGATACCAATGATCGCAACTTCATCACCTACACGTAGGATACCGCGCTCGATACGGCCAGTTACTACTGTACCACGACCTTGGATTGAGAATACGTCTTCGATTGGTAGTAGGAATGCTTGGTCTACTGCACGCTCAGGCTCTGGAATGTAAGTGTCTAGCGCTTCAGCAAGTTCAATGATTTTCGCTTCCCACTGCTCTTCGCCGTTTAGTGCGCCTAGTGCAGAACCTTGGATAACTGGTAGGTCATCACCTGGGAAATCGTACTCAGATAGAAGCTCACGAACTTCCATTTCTACTAGCTCTAGAAGCTCTTCATCATCAACCATGTCACATTTGTTCATGAATACGATGATGTAAGGAATACCAACTTGGCGACCAAGTAGGATGTGCTCACGAGTTTGTGGCATTGGGCCATCTGTTGCAGCAACAACTAGGATACCGCCGTCCATTTGCGCAGCACCTGTGATCATGTTTTTAACATAGTCAGCGTGTCCTGGGCAGTCTACGTGTGCGTAGTGGCGTGCTGGTGTATCGTACTCTACGTGAGAAGTATTGATTGTAATACCGCGCTCGCGCTCTTCTGGAGCGTTATCGATAGATGCGAAGTCTTTCGCTTCACCACCGTACACTTTTGCAAGTGTAGTACAGATAGCAGCAGTTAGAGTTGTTTTACCGTGGTCAACGTGGCCGATAGTACCAACGTTTACGTGCGGTTTCGTACGTTCAAATTTTGCTTTAGACATGAGTTGTCCCTCTAGGTACGGATTTAGGTGGCTTTGATGACCACGCAACCAAAATTATTGGTAAGGAGTATATATCAAAAGGAGATAATTGCTTGGAGAGCTGGTGCTGATACCCAGAGTTGAACTGGGGACCTCACCCTTACCAAGGGTGCGCTCTACCGACTGAGCTATATCAGCACTCAAAAATTGGAGCGGGCAGCGGGAATCGAACCCGCATCATCAGCTTGGAAGGCTGAGGTAATAGCCATTATACGATGCCCGCACACGTAACTCTGAGAGCTATTTCCTTAAGAATATGGTGGAGGGGGACGGATTCGAACCATCGAAGGCGGAGCCGGCAGATTTACAGTCTGCTCCCTTTGGCCACTCGGGAACCCCTCCAAATTTTTTCTTCATTCTTTCGAAAAAGAATGGTGCCGACTACCGGAATCGAACTGGTGACCTACTGATTACAAGTCAGTTGCTCTACCTACTGAGCTAAGTCGGCATAAGTGGAGCGCATTCTATTGAATGATGCTCAGCCTTGCAAGCCTAAATATTAAAAAAAAACCAATTTTCCATAAATCTCGCCTGTTCGTTGCTTTTTCAAGCAAAATGCGTTTTCTCACTCAATTCTATCGTTTAAGGCATTTCCATTCTTTTCACCTTAATGTATGTTTCATCCTCTTCTTTTTTCTGTCATTCATCGTTAGGTATTTTATGGGTCCTTATATCTCTTTTGATCGCAATCAATGGGCCGAGCTACGTAACTCTGTCCCAATGACTCTCTCTGAGGCTGACTTAAAAGAGCTACAAGGTATTAATGAAA
The DNA here is from genome assembly GCF_963875615.1 of Vibrio sp. V09_P4A23P171. Lineage (NCBI taxonomy): Bacteria > Pseudomonadati > Pseudomonadota > Gammaproteobacteria > Vibrionales > Vibrionaceae > Vibrio > Vibrio sp. V09_P4A23P171. The sequence goes on along the minus strand of NZ_CAWNMR010000037.1, from coordinate 5,221 downwards.
ACCTAACGATGAAAGAAACGGCTGAGATTTATCTGCCTTTGGCTCGCTTACTTAATTTATACGTGGCCGCCAGACAAAGCCGAAATGCGGTTTTGCATCAATTTCTCGGTAATACCGATATATCGCCTCCTTTTATCATCGGCATCGCAGGAAGTGTCGCCGTTGGGAAAAGTACCACGGCGCGTTTGTTAAAAGCGCTTCTTTCACGCTGGGAGAATCATCCCAAAGTTGAACTGATTACGACAGATGGGTTTCTTTTTCCCAACAAAATTCTTAATGAGAGAGGAATTATGGGGAAAAAGGGGTTTCCTGAATCTTATGATATGAAACGTCTGGTACAGTTTGTGTCGGATGTTAAAGCAGGAAAAAGAAATGTAAGCGCGCCGATCTATTCACATCTTACTTACGACATCACCACTGAAGAGAAAGTCGTCGATAGGCCAGATGTGTTGATCATTGAAGGATTGAACGTCTTGCAAAGCGGCATGGATTATCCACACGATCCACATCGAGTGTTTATATCTGATTTCTTAGATTTCTCACTGTATGTCGATGCGGACAGTCAACTTATTGAAAAGTGGTATGTTGAACGCTTTATGAAGTTTCGTCACAGCGCCTTTAAGGAGACGGGATCGTACTTTAGCCACTACACAAAACTGTCTGAGCTAGAGGCGAGAGAAAAAGCTGAGAGCATCTGGCACTCGATCAACGGTAAAAATCTGCAACATAATATTTTACCGACCAAAGAGCGCGCTCAGTTAGTTTTGCGTAAAGGCCTCAATCATACCGTGGAAGAGATACTACTAAGAAAATAGTTTGGTAAAGCGGTTACTCTGCCTTGCGTAACGATATTTCGCCACCAATGTAACTCTCCATTCCATTCTCTGTTTCTAGCAACACTGCTCCATATTCGTTGATTCCGTGCACCACGCCATAGACCTCTTTGGGGCCCATAAGCAGTTTAACTTTTCGACCAATAAAGTTATCGAGTCGATTCCAGCGCGGTATAAAATCCTTCATCCCATAAAGCTCGTAATCACGTAGCGCTTGGTCTAATGATTGAATAAAGACAATAGCGAGCAAGTTCCTGTCTATTTTCAGACCGTCGGCTACCTGCGACAAACTTGCCCATGGCTGGCCAATGGCTTGCTCATTTTCGGGCATGAAAATGTTCATTCCCATCCCAATCACTAAATGTGCCGCTGCGCCAGCCTGCCCTGTCATTTCTACTAAAATGCCCGCCAGCTTTCTATCCTGAAAATAGAGATCGTTCGGCCACTTAAGCTTTACACCGTCAAATCCGATGCTTGCTAGCGCTTCCACAATCGCGACCCCGACCACAAGGCTAAGCCCCATTGCGGCCGCCATACCCGCGTCGAGCCGCCAGTACATGGAAACATAAAGATTGCTGCCAAAAGGCGATATCCACTGACGCCCACGCCGACCCCGTCCATTAGCCTGATACTCTGCTAAGCAAACGCTGCCCGAAGCAAGGTTATCTACACGTTCTAACAGGTATTGGTTGGTTGAATCGATAATGGGGAAAAGCTCGACAGGGTTACGCACGGCATTTTGGATCTGTGTCGCATCAAGTAGATTCAGTGATTGAGCAAGCTGATAGCCTTTGCCTTGGACGCGGAAAATATCAATTCCCCACTCCTGAATCCCTTTAATATGCTTACTGACTGCGGCGCGAGAAATACCAAGTTCTGCTCCTAGCAACTCACCAGAACAAAACTCGCCACTGGCCAGATGACGAAGTAATGATAGTTTGACACTGTGCTCTTTCACTTTAATTCCTTAGCAAGATGCTCAAGGTTCGTTTCACCAATCGCATCTAAAAATCGGACTTCATGCTCTAAAGATATCGAAAATTTATCCTGAACTGCTATGCAAACTTTAATCGCTAGTTGAATGACATCAAAGGCTGTAGCGCTACCTTTATTTACCAACACTAAAGCTTGCTTCGGATGCACTTGAGCATCACCTAAGCTATACCCTTTGAGCCCACACTGATCAATCAACCAACCGGCCGCTACTTTTCTGCCTTCTTCCACGGGGTAAGAAACAAGATCGGGATAACTCTCAAGAAGAGCCTGCCAATGTTCTAAACTAATAATTGGATTTTTAAAGAAGCTTCCTGCGTTACCTAGCACCCGCGGATCGGGTAATTTGGCATTGCGAGTAGCGCATACCCGTTTATAAATATCAATAGCTTGGCAGGTGTGACTATCCAGTTCTTGCAAAGGTCCATAATTCAGTACGGGTTGCCATTGCTTCAATAGCTTTAGTCCTACCGCTACAACGATCGCGTTACTGTGCAAAGCGTGCTTAAAAATAGAATCACGATAACCAAATAGACATTGTTTGGCGCTCAGGCGCTTGACGGTTAAGGAGTCTAAACAGAGATAATCAACGTAATCACACACATCTTGAAACTCTACACCATAAGCGCCAATATTTTGGATAGGAGCAGAACCTGCACAACCAGGTATCAAAGCCAAATTTTCAAGACCTGCAATATTTTGCTTCACAGCCCATTCAACAAGTGAAGGCCAATCCTCACCACCAGAAACATGCAAATAATGGTAATTATCATCCTGCGTGTGCTGTAACCCTTTCAGTTGGTTGCTTAAAACCATTCCTTGAAAATCACAAGTAAAAAGGACATTGCTACCTTTTCCTAACATCAACTTAGGCAAAGTCTGCCATTCTGCGCTCTGGTAAATTTCCACCAAATCTTGCACAGAGAAAACTTCAGCTAATAATTGACAAGATTGTTCTAGGCCAAAAGTGTGGTATTTTTTTAAGCTCGCATTGGGATGTAATTGCATGGCATTCTATGGATAAATTAAACTCACGCCATTCTACAACAGATAACTATTCGAAGCAGGAAGAAATGTGGCAACTACAATTTGACATACTCCCCCCGATAAAACTTCCTTTGATCAAGCGAATGTACAAAGAACATTACCCTTCAGCAAAAGCTAGGAAAGATGAATTGTGCGTTATAGGCACGCTCGATGGGCAGATATCTGCTGTTGTCAGATTTAAAAATATTGATGTATATCGATTACTGACTGGCATGCTTGTGCTGCCAGAAAACCAAAAAAAAGGGATTGGGTCGCAGTTGCTCAATTATTGCAGCGAGAATATTCTCAATAATCAGGATTATTGCTTCGCATACGCTCATCTTGAGCCCTTTTATGCTCGTCATGGTTTTCACTCCATAATGACAGAAGAACTACCAATAGCTCTTATGCAACGGTTTGAGCGCTATGTATCCAGTGGTAAAGATCTCATTCCTATGAGATACCTAGGCTAGTATGACGAGAATGCGCGGCTTTTCTAGCAATTGAACCGTTGAATTTGGTAATATCCCCAGTTCGCAATTTTGCAAATAAGTAAGGTAAATCATCCAATATGATTGCTCATAGAAACCCATTCGAGCGATTGCCGACCATCGCACAATCACCGGATCATTTTGAAGTTTTATTTTCGGCAAAAGAATTTAAAAATCATCTGATCCAGTCGATCCGTCAGGCAAGTAAACGAATCTATCTTGTAGCGCTGTATTTAGAAGATGACGAAGCAGGCAGAGAAGTTTTAACGGAGCTATATAATGCCAAGCAAAGAAACCCTGGCTTAGATATTGCGATTTGCGTTGATTGGCATAGAGCGCAACGTGGATTAATTGGTGCGGCCGCTTCGGAAGGCAATGCTTCAATGTATCAAGAGTTCTCTCAGAACCACGAACACGCCATTCCCGTATACGGCATCCCCGTGCGAGGTCGCGAAGTTTTTGGTGTTTTACATCTCAAAGGTTTTATTGTCGACGACCAGGTGATCTATAGCGGAGCAAGCCTTAATAACGTTTATTTGCATCACAAAGAGCGCTATCGATTCGACCGCTATCACACCATCGACAATCAATCTCTTGCCGATAGCATGGTACAATTTATTCAGCAAAAAATGATAAGTCATCCTGCTGTCAATGACTTATCAAACACATCGAAGCCAACGACGAAAGATATCAAAACTGACATTCGGCAATTTAGAGCCTCTCTAGCAACAGCAAACTATGAGTTTGAGTCACAGATCCCAACAGCCGATCAAGTGGCTTTGACGCCACTGGTAGGTATTGGAAAGCGTCGAAATAAACTCAACCACAATATTAACCAACTGATCGCTCATGCTAAAGATGAAGTCTTTATCTGCACTCCGTATTTCAATTTTCCAAAAAGTGTCGCTAAAGAAGTTAAGAAAGCATTGAAACGGGGTGTAAAAGTTCACATTGTCGTTGGCGATAAAACGGCAAACGATTTCTATATTTCCCCAGAGCAAACCTTCAAGACAATCGGCGGCTTACCTTATTTATATGAGCTTAATCTACGCCGTTTTGCCAAAGTAAATGAAGCCCATATTGCCAGTCGAAATCTTTCTATCCATCTCTGGAAACATGAAGAGAATAGCTTCCATCTAAAAGGCGTATGGGTGGATAAGCGCTATATGTTGATCACTGGTAATAACTTAAATCCAAGAGCATGGAAGCTCGATCTCGAGAATGCCATTCTCATCCAAGATCACTATCACCACTTAACACCTAAGTTTGAGCAAGAGATCGACAACATCCTTCGACACACTCAACTTGTTTGTACCTACAAACAACTAGAGAAGATAGAAAACTACCCTGATGCGGTACAAAAACTACTGCGTAAAGTAACGCGAGTTAAGGCCGATAGAGTGCTCAAACAGATTCTGTAAAGCACAACACTAAACGATTAGCCGACACAACGTGTCGGCTTTTTTATATGCCTACACGTTGTTTTCATATGGCTATTGATTGAGATAGTAGCGCCTTTCATGCAGCTACTCTGTTCGATGAACATAAGCCAAAAGAATTTCAGCGCTCAAGAGGACATCAAGGAATAAGCACAGGGAATCTAGTTGCAATAGAGAGAGCTTAAAACGACTTAAGCATCTCATTGAAACTCAAACGAAAAAAGCCCTGCTATTACTAGCAGGGCTTCTTAATAAGTGGCGGAGCGGACGGGACTCGAACCCGCGACCCCCGGCGTGACAGGCCGGTATTCTAACCAACTGAACTACCGCTCCGCAGCGTGTCTGGTTAGACAATATTCAAAGCCTGGCGATGTCCTACTCTCACATGGGGAGACCCCACACTACCATCGGCGCTGTTGTGTTTCACTTCTGAGTTCGG
>NZ_CAWNMR010000036.1:0-7465 GCF_963875615.1 Vibrio sp. V09_P4A23P171 | reverse complement strand
CCGCCACGCGTTGGCAATCCCTCTTGAGCCGTTTGTTAGGCCAACCGATTGACAACAACACTTTTAAAACCAAAGAACAAGGTTTTTTTACCAACTTAAAACCAACTAAACGATTCATTTATAAACCAAAACGCTAAATCAGCAAAGAAACCAAAAAACTAAAATTGAGCGGTTTGGAAGAAAAGTGACGAGCGTAGCATGCTCGGCGGACGTTTGGATGCTGAAGGTTATTTTGCCGCTAAACTCACAACGAAAAGCAACTCAACGCGATCAAGAAACAGCAAATATGTGATGATTATTTATTGCTTAAATTAAGCCACAAAACATGAAATTTACTGCTCAATTTCAACTCGATTTAGCTGATAAAAACTCACCTTGCCTAACGCCCGCTTAAGGGGCAGACAACGCTACTACCAACTTTCCGCATAACACCGTAACCACAAGAACCAACGCATAGTAAAAATGCCACGCGTTGGCTGTCCCTCTTGAAGCGTTTGTTATGTTTTTACTGATACACGACCTTAAAGTGTTCTAAAACCAATAACATATCCTCACTTGGCTCTATACCTAAAGTTTCACATTCACGTGAGAAAAATTTCCAATGAGCCTTACGCCACCATTCTAGCGATTTGTCGCCCTCACCCTCACTTGCCGCAAACTCTTCCGTCACTTCGTTGAATCGACAACTTGAGACAGATGTTATCTCAATTATACAAATTGGTTCACCATCCCAGTTTGTGACCACTTGAAGGTGGCCAACTATAGGTAATACTTCACTTTCGTGGCTATACCAGTATTCCATGCTGCATGATGCACGCTTCTCGCCACGTAGAATTAAATCAGCACATAGATTTGCGTTATATTCATCTGCGCAAAAGTAATCCGAACTAAATGATGTATATTTTTCAGACACTTCACTAGGTAAAGTTCGAAGGTACTGCTGTAAAAATAACTGACTCTTTTCTTCCATGATTCTCTGAACCTGATTAAAAACATAACGCCCGGCTAAGGGGTTGGCAACGCACCGCCGAACTTAAAAAATACACTGTAAACACTGAACTTCAATTTTGCACTAAAGTCGCCATGCGTTGGCAATCCCTCTTGAGCCGTTTGTTAGGCCAACCGATTGACACCGACACTTTCAAAACTAAAGAACAGGGCTTTTTTGCAAACTTGAAACCAACTAACCGATTCATTTATAAACCAAAATGCTAAATCAGCAAAGAAACAAAAAACTCAAATTGAGCGGTTTGGAAGAAAAGTGACGAGCGTAGCATGCTCGGCGGACGTTTGGATGCTGAAGGTTATTATGCCGCTGAATTCACAACGAAAAATAACTCAACGCGATCAAGAAACAACAAATAGGTGATGACGATTTATTGCTTAAGTTAAGCCACAAAGCATGGAATTTACCGTTCAATTTCAACTCGATTTAGCTGATAAAAACTCACTTTGCCTAACGCCCTGTTAAGGTGTGAGCAACGCAATACCGATGCCGCCGCATAACACCTTAATCACCTAAACCAACGCAAAGTAAAAATGCCACGCGTTGCGAATCACTCTTAAACAGTTTGTTATGCCCAAATTAGAGTATGATATGGGAACTTATTTATCATTTCGTTATCAGGTTGACCTACTCTAAAAAATGGTTGAACACTAGTCACATGATAGCCAACAGCTGAGTTTGCTTTGTATGGAAATACGACCTTCATCGTATTTTTATTTTTTTCCAAACGCATGCAATATTTTTCGTATTCATCAGGAAAAAAGTCTTCATTATATTTTTGAAAAATATTTAGTAACCCTACCCCTGCAGACCACCCGATGTAGTCGTTATTCTTTAGCTTTTTTCCTTTAAACAGAGCACTGTTTAATTTATCAATGAGATAAAATATCAAGCCCAACGTATAACTTATAAAATAGTTGTATGAGAAAGCAGTGGACGAGTCTTTGTATTTTTGATGGATATCTACATCTGCCCCGTTTAGATTATTATCACCAATTACATTGGAGAAATAAAAGCCGAAGGTTTTAATGCCTCGGTTGTTGACTAGACTAACAAAATCTACTCTCAGGGAGTCATGCTTCACTTTGTTTGATATCATGCGAATTAGTTTATGGTACCCATCAACTGCTCCTTTAAATTCGGAGTATGGCTCATTACAGTTACTTTGACACCATTTTATCGCATCTTGATTTTCCGATGTGATTGTATCATTTAATGACTTCATTATTAGGAACGAAGCATCATACAATTCATCTACAGTTTGTACATAAGTAAACAGCTTTTTTGCCATTGACTCATCTATATCAAACTGCGTATCTCGTTCCACATTACTCTGAACTTCTAGGTCCAGATCTTTTAATGCTGAAAGCAACCGATTAATTTTTAGATCAAATGTCTCCGCAGGATGTCTCATCTGATGTTTTAGATCTTCTCTTGAAACCTGATTCAAATGGGTGTGCAAAGCGATGCCACCATTATTCATAACTTTAATCATTCTTATTTATCTCCACTTGGGCATAACGCCTTGTTAAGGGGTGAGTAACGCAATACCAAAGCCGCCGCATACCACCTTAATCACCAAAACCAACGCATAGTAAAAATGCCACGCGTTGCGAATCCCTCTTGAACAATTTGTTAGGTGCGTGTCCAAATTAAAAAGGGATTTCTCCAAGAAAGCTGCTATCACCCAACTCAACAACGTCCTCACCATTTATCTTTCTAATCAGAAGGTTGAAAAAAGATTCTATTTCGTACGACGCGAGTTTTAAAAACACACCCAACGATTCGCTATCAAATTTTGTTTTGCTTTTGAATACCTTGATCTTTTTCGAAGCGTTAATCTTCAGCGAATGTTTTAAGTCATTATTGACTCGCCTTAAATCGTCAATGAATTGATAGCCATTTATCTCTTCGAGAGCGACCCCATTGCTTGCAAAACAGCTATTCAACGCTCTTAAATTTGATAACTGGCTGGTTTTTTGAGAATAGTAGGTAGAAATTATCTGCTTCAATCGAATCTCGATTTCTTTATATAGAAACATTACTTTCATTTCGATGAGCGCTAATGCATGCAACTCTTTAGCTTCGTTGAAGAAATCAAATTGAGCATTTGCAGCCATTTCTTCTAATCTTAGCTCTTGTTCAACACCATAGTCATAATTGTGGTAATCGTAATCCTCTCCCATTTCTTCCATAGATGTCTGGGCAGATGAAATGTAATCAGACAGTTCCTTTTCGGAACGTCTTTTATACTCCAGATTGTCGAGATATTGCTTATCATGGTATTCATCTAGTACACCAAATAGTGAGTATACACCTGCAAATGAGCCAATATCTTCATCGAGTTTGTTCATTTGAATCTCCATTCCTCAGACAACGAGAGCACCTAACGCCCGGTTAAGGGGCAGCCAACGCCATTGCCAAGCTTCCGCATTACACCGTAACCACAAAAACCGATGCATGATAAAAATGCCGCGCGTTGGCTGTCCCTCTTGAACCGTTTGTTATGTTTAAGCTTCAATGACTTACGTTTTACCAAAACCAAGATTAACTCAGCTTTGATGCACAAACAAAAGCCTAAAACCAAAAAACTGAAATGACTCATAATTTTGAAAATCAGACTTTGAACTTTGGCAGCTTAAACGAAAAAACCTAAGATCAAATTTCCGATTGAGCCAACCGCTATAACCTCGCGCTTGCCCATAAATTGATTGAGGCAATTCGCTGAATTTCCAGCGCCAAAGAATAATGGTCCGGAAAACAGCGCCCACTGAAGCCAATTTGCCGACGAGCACGAAACTCACAAGCCAAGGGAACAAAGAACAATCATAACCCACTGATTTTTTTGGCGATTAAGCATAACGCCCGCTTAAGGGGCAGACAACGCTACTACTAAGCTTCCGCATAACACCGTAATCACAAAAACCAACGCATAGTAAAAATGCCAGGCGTTGGCTGTCCCTCTTAAAGCGTTTGTTATGCCTATTGGTTTAACTGTTTGATAAACTTAATTTTACTAGTAGCAGTGCAACCATTATCTTCGTAACCTGATATTTGATAACCACTAGAAATAAGCAACTGCAACATCGCTTGATACTGGTTCATCGATTTTACACTAATGGCACTATAACCGTGATTAAGGGCCCATAATTCTTGTTGCTCTCGTAGCTTGGTGGCAACACCTTGTTTTCTATAATTTGGATCAACTCCGCCAAGCCAGCTATAAAACTCAGTATTAGAAATCTCATAACCAATTTTGTATGCCATTGGCTTTTCATTGTGGCTTGCGATTAGAATTAAGTGCGTTTTACCCGTTAATTTAGCCATTAATTTACTTGCTGTTGTTCTACCATCAAATTCAGGTATTTGAGCATCAACCTCTAAAACTTCATCTATCGTTCCCAAGCGGAAATCAAACTTCATACATATTTACCTTTCGAGAGGCATAACGCCCAATTAAGGTGTGAGCAACGCCACCACAAAACCCAACCATACCACCGAAAACACAAAACCCAACGATGGAATGAAAAATGCCAAGCGTTGGGAATCACTCTTAAATTGTTTGTTATAAGAAAATTAACTACTTAGGTACAAGTAAACATAGTTTGCTGCTACTCCAGTCGCTACGGCAAACCCAAAAGAAACTAGCTTTTTGATAAATTGTGTTTTAGATGAAGTATTACACTTATCTTTAAAGTTCTTATCTTCATTTGTTACTGTGATGTATGACGGTTTATCTCGGTCAAAAATGTATAAAGTAAACATCCCTAGCGCTAACCCACCAATAAATGAAAGCCCTTTGTACCAACCGCTGGTAGTCGACATATTATTAGATGGATTTACAATTTCTAGCACTAACGATAATTTATCAGCAACCGATAAATCTGTAAGGTTAATACCATCTTTTACATAATCAGCAAATAGCACAGCTAGTTGTCGCTCAAGAATTAGATTTTCAATGTAATCTGGAACAACTAGCCCTGCAGTAAAAAATGCTAATGCAACCAAAACTACTGTACGACTAAGAAATTTTTCTAATTTGGTTTCCTTCTTGAAAATGGATTCAATTTCCTTGTCGAGTAGGTTTTGAATATCGTCACCCCACGTTCTTTGAGTATGTGATATAGAATATGCTGCTATGCCATTCTCGTTAGTTGTTTGACGCAAAACCTTAGTACCGCCTAAATGAACAACTTCAGTCCTATCCGTGAGCAATGTTAGACTAATTTCTTGCTTCTCCGGAGTAGGTTTATTCGGAAATTCAACTAAGTATGTCCACGTTAATTTGACGCCTTTGGTCGTAACTATTTTTGCTTCATTAAAAGCTAGAAAAGCATCTATCGAAGAGAGTTTTCTTTCTGGAGCATCTCGATAGTTAAAAAGAGCTGAAAAATCAACCAATGTAGCTCTTGATTGCTGTTTGATTCGCTGATCTAACAAGTGATGAACATGTACTAACCACTCAAAACTTGCTTCATATGAACCAATCTTTTTGTCACGTATTACTTCAGGTTGTCCAAGTAGATTTGTAATAAAGTCACCAAAGTCTTTCTTCTTAATTGGTACTTGTACGAATTGCTCATCATCACTCTGATCACCCATGACCAAGGTTACATCATTACTCATTTATTATTCTCCTATGCCAACTTTTTCTTATAACGTCGCAATAACGGGCGCTTACCAAACCGCCCAAAACTGCTTAATCCTTTGTATTCACGACACTTTAGAAAACTTCCGCATTGACAAAGCGTCCCTGTTTATAGCTTTGTTATACGCTACAAAAAGACGTTCGCGGCTTGCCGCCAACACCCTTTTGAACAAAGCATTTTGATTTAAATTCAAACGAAACAGCTTCGATAAACCACCAAGAAAAAGCCTTTTTGTTTGAACTCAACACTGAAACCTGAGAAACAAACACTTTAACCAAACTGCTTGATTGAACTTCGTTGCCAAACCAATTTAAACCTCCGGCTATGGAAAGCTGGTTTAGCTTGTCAAACCTCGGACTGAGTACATTCAATTGATAAAGCGATATAACGCCCGGTTAAGGGGTTGACAACGCACCACTTAACTCAAAAAACACGCTGTAAACACTGAATTTCAATTTTGAACTAAAGTCGACGAGCGTTGGCAATCCCTCTTTAACCGTTTGTTATGCTTATTTTTTGAGCTTCACAACTTCACCACTCAATGCAACTCCAGCCATTACGGCTCCAGCACCACATTGAAAAGTATCGTTGCTTGAAGTGAGGTTATTTTTGTAATTTGATTTGATATTAACTACTGCATTTCCACCCTCTTTTATCGCTCTGTCTTTAAGAGCAATCATGGCGGAAAGAAATACCCAATTGCACGCTTCTTCATCTGTTTTATTGAAAGCGTTCGTTTTTTTACTGGTTTTAAATTCACCTAATTCTTTGAGAACTTTGCCGTAACTCTGCTCGCCAAAGTAAAATGAAACTTCAGTGCCTAATTTAGATTTAGCCACTTCAGAGCTCATTGCCTTTGTAATCGAATAATTACCCACATCATCTCTAGCAAAAGTGTTAGATGAGAAGAAAGCCAGTGATGAAAGAGCTAGAATTGTTAATTTTTTCATTGTGATAAATTCCAAAATAGTTTGATTGTGACTAGAGCATAACGCCGCGTTAAGTGGTGAACAACGCGACCACCTAACCTAAACCATTGTGCCGTAGCCACCTAATCTGATACAAACCCAAAATGCTAAGCGTTGTGAATCCGTCTTAAACGCTTTGTTAGCCGAGTTTTATACGACATAGCTCATTAATGGGCTTGTCTACAAAATACTCCCAAACGTGCTTGAATGCTGCATGTTGTGTTGGAAAAGGCGATAACTCTAACGCTTCTTCTAAACTGCACCATTTAAAGTCTGTGTGTTCGTGATTAAGAACGACTTCTTGATTCGCTTGGCACTTAACTACAAAGACTGGGATGACTTCAATAACGTTCGAATAGGACTCGTAAAATTGTTCTAGGAATTGACCATTGTACAGTTCTGTCACTTCAATCTGGGTTTCTTCCTGAAACTCTCGGACGATGGTTTGCCAAGGCAACTCACCTTCTTCCATTGAGCCTGCAACATGACACCAAAAGCCACCTTTCACTCGCTTCATTAGAAGCATCTTTGTTTCACCATTAATTTCCGACAATGCCACACCGGAAACAATTGAATTATTTATTGGAATCATTTTTATACCTAGAAACTACGATAGTCGGCTAACGCCCGGCTAAGGGGTTGACAACGCACCGCCGAACTCAAAAAACACACTGTAAACACTGAACTTCAATTTTGAACTAAAGCCGCCACGCGTCGGCAATCCCTCTTGAGCCGTTTGTTATGCAAATTCAATAAGATAAACTGACTTTACTCGTTCAAAAGCCACAATTGCAATCGTTGAGTGATTCAAGAACCAACCCAAGTAGGAGCCGAGATAAATA
>NZ_CAWNMR010000035.1:0-8531 GCF_963875615.1 Vibrio sp. V09_P4A23P171 | reverse complement strand
GTTGGGTTGTTTAGCGCTGTGAGTTTAGCGGCAAAATAACCTTCAGCATCCAAACGTCCGCCGAGCATGCTACGCTCGTCACTTTTCTTCCAAATCGCTTAATTTGAATTTTTTGTTTCTTTGCTGATTTAGGGTTTTGGTTTATAAATGAATGGGTTAGTTTGTTTTAAGTTTACAAAAAAGCTCGTTCTTTGGTTGTAAAAGTGTCGGTGTCAATTGGTTGGCCTAACAAACGGCTCAAGAGGGATTGCCAACGCGTGGCGGCTTTAGTACAAAATTGAAGTTCAGTGTTTACAGTGTGTTTTTTGAGTTCGGCTATGCGTTGTCAACCCCTTAGCCGGGCGTTAGGTTTATAGGTAAGTTCATGGAAATAATTAGATTTCAGTCTCAGCATCTCGAAGCTTCAGCACGACTTTACCTTGAATCGAGAGTGGCTACTTTCACTTTCATGGATACAGATGAATATTGCTTAACTGATTTTGTGAAAGATACTGATGGAGAAGAAATTTGGGTGGCTGTAGAGCAGGGGGCAGTAATTGGTTTCCTCTCAATCTGGAAGCCTGAAAACTTCATTCACCATTTGTTTGTTAGTCCCAAAAGCCTTAAACAAGGTGTTGGTTTAAAATTACTGAATCATGCTAAAGACCTAAGTAATAACTTAAATCTCAAGTGTCTTGTCCAAAATACGAATGCAACCCAGTTTTATCTTTCTCAAGGCTTCAAGATTCTTGAAACAGTGGGCAATGGGCCAGAAAACTATCACTTAATGAGCTTTGATGCACAAACCTAACAAGCAATTTAAGAGGGATTCACAACGCTTGGCGGCCTCGCTTCAAGTGAGTTAAGTGTTTATGGCACAATGCGTTAGGTTTGGGTGGAGGCGTTGTTCACCCCTTAATTGGGCGTTATACCGTTTTGACTTACGCGCAGAATATCGTATAGGTTCTAGTTTATAAAAAAACCGTCAGAAGACGGCTTTGGACGTAATTATCGAGGGTTTAAGCACAGCACTTTTTGTACTTTTTTCCGCTTCCACAAATGCACGGTTCATTACGGTTTGGTGTTTTGTCATAGGTAATAGTTTTAGGTTTGTTTAATAGCGTATCAAGCTCAACAGTGTTCTCTGGTTGCTTTGAGTCAATGACAATATCAGCCACTATTGAGTGCTCAGAAAGTATTATTTCTATCTCTGCTTTACGAGCCTCGGTTGGGACGACAACATTGATTGGAGCCTCGTCAGTGCCTGCTTTTACATCACGGTTTACGTTGTAGCCTGAAATGACGTGGTTTTGTCTAGCATCGATTCGACCTTTGAAAAATAGTTTGGACATTTGCAACTCACTGATGGATTGTTGTGGTGTAATTTGGCCGCGATTATACGGCACTATGGCAATTGATAAAGAAGTTCCTACAATGTGCATCGGATCACGGTATAACAAACGGCTCAAGAGGGATTGCCAACGCGTGGCGGCTTTAGTTCAAAATTGAAGTTCAGTGTTTACAGTGTGTTTTTTAAGTTCAGCGGTGCGTTGTCAACCCCTTAGCCGGGCGTTATACGCTATATGGAAATTTAACAATGGAGTCGTGAAATGAATCAGAATGAAAAGCTGAATTATGTCGAGTTTGCAGCAAAAAATTTAGAGGCAACAAAATCATTTTTCTCTTCAGTTTTTGGCTGGGAATTTACTGATTATGGTCCTGAATATACAGCATTCTCAAATCAGGGTTTAGATGGCGGTTTTTTTAAAGCTGACTGTTGTAGTCAGACAGCATCGGGTGGTGCACTTCTTATCTTTTATAGCTCAAACATAGAAACAACTTTAGCCAAAGTCCAGAATAGCGGTGGTCAAATTATTCGCCCAATTTTTGATTTTCCCGGAGGCTGTCGTTTCCATTTTATTGAGCCAAGCGGTAACGAATTTGCAGTGTGGTCGGAAGCACGCGTATAACAAACGGCTCAAGAGGGATTGCCAACGCGTGGCGACTTTAGTGCAAAATTGAAGTTCAGTGTTTACGGTGTGTTTTTTGAGTTCGGCGGTGCGTTGTCAACCCCTTAGCCGGGCGTTATATTCCACAAGCTGATCGGTGAACTTTTAAGGACAAAGGATGAAATATATTGAAATCCCCAAGTCTCTTCATGAGGTCTTTGGTGAAAAGCAATCTTTAATTGAAATTACTTGTACGGCAATATTTGCCTTATTTGGTAGTTTTCTAATTTATTTCCAGCTTTATCGTCCTATAGCCCATGAAAATGGTTGGTTGACAGTGTTAGGTTTCATTCTAATTGCTGATGTGCTGGCTGGGTGCATTGCAAATTTTAGCCGAGGCACAAATAAGTTCTACGCAGAAAGGAGAAAGGGACGCTTTCTTTTTATTGCTATACATATTCATATCTTAGCAATAGCGTGGCTTCTTTCTGCACCCTTAGAGTATGCGTTTCTAATCTGGGCCTATACAATAATATCTGCCTTAGTGGTAAATGCTTTAAAGGACAATCGTATCCAACTGTTCATTTCTGCAAATCTAATGTGTAGTGGTTTGTTATTACTTATGCTTTTACCGTTACCCACTTGGTTCTTAATCACCAGCACGTTCTTTTTGATTAAAGTCATGTTTAGTTTCGCCGTGGATCATTATGGCAATCAGGGTTAGATATGTAGCCTATCATGGTTAAGTGAATCGAATATAACAAACGGCTCAAGAGGGATTGCCAACGCGTGGCGGCTTTAGTGCAAAATTGAAGTTCAGTGTTTACAGTGTGTTTTTTTAGTTCGGTGGTGCATTGTCAACCCCTTAGCCGGGCGTTAGTTGCCCACCGACTACAATCAATCGGTAGGGAATTTCTGCTTCTGGTGTAGCACTCGCATTATGCGAATAATTGAACCTTCTACCCAGTACGAAACGATCATTGAGATTTCGGGAATAATGAGTAATCGTCCTCGAATTCCATCCCGTTGAACACCCATCAATGGTTGTTCGAGTAAGTTTTCTACTTTAGCCTCAATAATGTCATCAGTTTTTTCAGCCGCATCAGGGTTAAAGTCATAAAGAAACTCAAAGATCTTCTCACGATCATTTAGCGATTCCTCTTCCCATAAAATCATTGCTGGCCTCGATTACGAATTTTGGCCTTTCGTTCAGCCATTCGTGCTTTAGCTGAATTATGTTCAACAAATGAAGATTTTCCTGAGTCAAACTTCTCAAATGCTAGGTTTATTTGTTCAGTTAACCAAGCGTCATGAGATAATGTTTTTCTTTGTTGCTCAGCCATTTGTTCAGTAAGTTCACGGCAAGCATCGCTGAGTGTGCGACCTTGGCTCTCAGCCATTTGTTGGGCTAAACGTTTAATTTCGTCATCAACACGAAATTGAATTCTAGTGTCCATGAGTAGCTCCCTAAGTTTGTGTGTACAAATGTTAGCACTAGAATCGAACAAGGGCAACTAACAAACGGCTCAAGAGGGATTGCCAACGCTTGGCGGTTTTAGTACAAAATTGAAGTTCAGTGTTTAAGTGTGTTTTTTGAGTTCGGCGGTGCGTTGTCAACCCCTTAGCCGGGCGTTATGTAAAAGAGGATGAAATTTGAGCGAACAAGAAGACCTATTTCAAGGCGTATTGGAAAAAACAGATTTAAGGATTGAATTAAAGTATCAGCATTTAAATAGTAAAAAGTTACGAGCCAAAAAGTTTTATGACTACTTGGTTCAAAGTACCCCCTTTGATGCTTATCTGGTTGTGACAAATATCTCAGGAAAAGCTTTTAGAGGAGCTAAGGTTAAAGAAGCCAAATTTTAGATTTAATGGGCACAACATGGCTCATATTGTGGCCAATGAAGTCCAGTTGCCGAGTTTAAATCCTAAACAGTCAGCCACAGTATTACTTGATAGTGCTACGTTTAACGTAGACGGTTCTTGTTGGTTTTCATGTGAGATAGTTCCAGATGACGTTCAGCAAGAAGTGTTCACCTATCAGTATGATAAACAGCACGATAAAGATATTTCTTATCGCTTGAATCGCTGGGGGGCACCAATATACGTTGAGGGTAAACTTGCGTCACTACAAACTAGAACGAACAATTACATTTTAATACTGACCGTAATAACAGTATTAGAGGCTATCTTTGGAATTAAATATGCTGCTTATGGGGGCAAGGATACTGGCTTATTTATTTTCTTATTTAAGTGAGCTATTTGGCTACTTGGGAGCTTTTACATAACAAATAATTTAAGAGTGATTCGGCACGCGTGGCATTTTTACTATGCGTTAGCTTTAGTGGTTAAGGTGGTATGCGGAAGCATCGGTATTGCGTGCCTCACACCTTAATTGGGCGTTAGTTTCTATGAGTACAGTAATAAAATAAAAGGGTAATAATGATATTTGTTGAGTATAAAAAGTGCCCAGTATGTGTTGGTAGTGAAGTTCATCTAAATACTTGGGACTTAATGGAATGTCCGCAGTGTAACCTGATGCTGTCGATGGCGATGCCTGCAACCGCGACAGTGTTAAAAGAACGAGGAAAAGGTGAGTTTAGGTTCGAAGATGTAACTTTCAATTCTATGTGTAGTGACTTAGTTCTTGCTCCTTCGAGTGATCGTAATCCTGTATTGCCTGATGATAAGCATTGGTTCAGTTCGACTCGTGGAATTGAAGAATACTTAGAACCTAAAGGTAATACTGAAAAAGATAAAAACTATACACTGTGGACATCATTCAAAGATGAACTAGTTAATAAATTGGGTACTTTTTCACGTGATGAACTGTCAGATGCTTGGTCTTCTAAAAGCAATCGTACAGTATTTTATAAGGAATCACTTCTCCCTTTGGTTTCTAAAGAATTAGGTTTATTTCATGGTAATGAAGAGTTTACAGTTGACTATGTTATGTCTAAGTCATTCTATGACGATGTTTATGTTCCTCAAATACAAATTGAATCAGAGAATGATATTCGAACTGCAAATCAAGAAATGAACAAGCTATGCAGATTGAATTCGCCTCTGAGAGTATTGGTAACTGTCTTTGATGGTTGGGATGGCTCAAAGAACCAAAAAATTTATGACTATCTAAGAACATGGCAAAAAACAATAGAAGCTCATGGTTCTATGAATATGGGTGAATTCTCAGGTGTCATTGGTGTATTGATCGGCTCATATCATAATAAAGAACTTACCTATTACTCAGTTGCCTTTTGGAGTAATGGAACATTAAGGCAACCTTTAAGGGCATTACAGAGCTTTTGTTTAGAACGAAACTAACAAAGCGTTTAAGACAGATTCGCAACACTCGGCGTTTTCAATTCAAGTTGAGTTTTGTGTTTAAGGCGCAATGGTTTAGGTCGGGTTGTTGTGTTGCTCACACCTTAACGCGGCGTTATGTGTTTTTGGGTGTATAAAAGGAGATTTGTAGTGAAGGTTTATGGAGATATCCAATCTGGAAACTGTTACAAGGTCAAGCTGTTGCTTGCTTTCTTAGGCATTGAGCATGAGTGGTGTCACGTCAATATTTTAAAAGGTGACACAAAAACAGCTGAGTTTTTATCCATTAACCCAAACGGAAAAATACCCGCAGTTGTTTTGGATGATGGCCGTTGTTTGTCAGAGTCGAACGCAATTCTTGGCTATTTCGCAGATGGTACAGCGTTAATTCCTAGTGACAAATATGAAAAGGCTAAAATGTACGAATGGTTGTTCTTTGAACAATACAGTCATGAGCCATTTATCGCCGTGGCTCGTTTTATCCAAAAATATCAAGGTATGCCAGAGTCAAGGTTAGAGGAATATCACGCCTTACAACCTGGAGGTAATAAAGCCTTATCAATGATGGAAAGTCGCTTAGCCCAGACGGATTATCTTGTTGGTAAGCAACTCACGATTGCTGATATTGCACTGTACGCTTATACACATGTTGCAGATGAAGGTGGTTTTAACTTATCTCATTACCCCAATATTCAAGCGTGGTGCAAAAGACTCCAAGAGCAAACAGGCTATGTTGGCATGGTGGAAACAAACACATAACAAACGGCTCAAGAGGGATTGCCAACGCGTGGCGGCTTTAGTACAAAATTGAAATTCAGTGTTTATAGTGTGTTTTTTGAGTTCGGCGGTGCGTCGTCAACCCCTTAGCCGGGCGTTATGCGCCGAATATTGGGTTCACATCCATGCTCTTATGAAGAATTCGGATCACCCTGATTTGTTGGCTGCCGGTTTGCTGATAAAAGATGACGTGACTCCCTTGGGGAAATTTTCTGTATCCCTCTCGGATTTCATCGCATGATTTACCGATGTCGGGATTTTCCGCTAAAAGCCAAAAGGAATCATCGAATTGCTTTAAATAAACATTTCGCTGCTCTTTTCCCCAGCGTCGTTGAGTGAATAAAGCAATATCCCGTAAATCGGCTTTTGCGGCGACAGTAAGATTAAATGGTTTCATCGAATGCTTTCACTATCGAGTTCATTGATGAAGCTATCAAGGTCATAATCAGCATCACCACTTTGCTCTCCTTCAACAAGTAGTTGACGGAGTGACTCTAGTTTGGTTTCTTGGTTTTCGAGTAGACGCAGCGCAGAGCGAATGACTTCACTTGCTGAGCCGTAACGTCCACTTTGTATTTGGCTTGTAATAAAGCCATCAAAGTGTTCACCAAGAGTGATACTTGTGTTTTTAGCCATGAGCGCATTTCCATAAATACCAAAAAGTACCTAATTATGGTATCAAATGGCATTTTGGGCAAGGCGCGCATAACAAGCGCCTCAAGAGGGACTGTCAACGCGTGGCGTTTCCAGTCCCATTGAGCCGAAGTGGTTACGGTTGTTGTGTTTGAGTTTGGTGTTATGCGTTGCCAGCCCCTTAGGCGGGCGTTAGTTGGCAACGTAATCCGTGGTTTAGTGAATTTACTAAACTGGCGGTAGCGTGGGAAAAGGTTGAAAATCGAAGCAGTTTTGCATCTGTTTTTGTGTCGTGCTTTCGTCAATTGGTTTCTGTATTATCAATTGTTTTTGTGATTGTTACGTTACTGGTCGTTGGCTGTTTTGTGTAAACTAGCCGCGTTTAATTTTGATATTTGTAGCAGTGAGTAAGCTGATTTTTTCATTGCACTTTCGTCAATCCTGCTCGACTTTAGCAAAGCTATTTTGTTATTGATTAACCTGAACTCTGGATAAGAAATTACAAAAAAATGAACTAATTGCTCGTTCCATGATCTGATCATTCGACCAAGAGTGACAAGACCAACAAGGAACGAGCATGAACAAATTAGTTGAAATTTATTGTGATGTCGATGATTTTTGTCAGTTGTTTATCGAACAATGGCAAAAAACACTATTAGAAGATGGTGCGATAAAGCGCCGACGCGCTTGCCGACTATCAACAGCAGAAATAATGACCATTATTATTCACTTTCATCAGTCACATTACCGTGATTTCAAAAACTATTATTTGCTTTATGTGTGTCGCCACCTTAAAGCATATTTTCCCGAATTACTAAGCTATACAAGGTTTCTAGGGATGATGCCAAGTACCGTGATCCCTATGTGCAGTTACCTTTCATCAAAGTTTGGCAAGGCTACAGGCATTCAGTTTGTAGACTCCACCAAGATAGAGGTTTGCCACATCATCCGAGCTAAACGAAATAAAGTATTCGAAGACATAGCCACGCACGGCAAAGGAACGATGGGATGGTCTTTTGGTTTTAAACTGCACTTAATTATCAACCATTTAGGTGAAATCGTGTCACTTAAACTCACAAAAGGTAATGTCGATGATAGAGAGCCTGTTGCTGGTATGGCAGATTCTATCTTTGGTAAACTTTATGGCGACAAAGGTTATATTAGTAAAGCATTGTCAGGTGAATTATTAGATAAAGGTATTGAGTTGATAACGACAATTCGTAAAAACATGAAGAAAAAATTCATTTCATTATGGGATAGAGCCATGCTAAAAAAACGTTTTATTATTGAAACGGTGAATGATCAACTTAAAAATATTTCTTACATTGAACACTCTAGACACAGCAGTGCTCATGGTTTTATGCTGAATTTATTGGGTGGTTTGATCGCGTATTGTTTAAAAGAAAATAAGCCTTCTTTGGATTTAACAGCGCAAGAATTTGCGCTGTTAGAAAGTAATAATTTGATGCAGGCTTAACCAGATCTCAGGTTGATTACGTTATCGCTTGTTTGTGAATCGTAACTTGGAAATGGTTTCGCTAAAGCTTTGCAAGGGTATTCCAACATTGAAATTGCCTACTAACAAAGCATTTAATCGGACTAAAAACAGTGGGCTACTGCGCTTCGCTTGTATTTTAGCCCACTATTTTTAGCCGCTTAATGCGGCGTTAGGCAAAGTGAGTTTTTATCAGCTAAATCGAGTTGGAATTGAACGGTAAACTCCATGTTTTCTGGTTTAAATTAAGCGATAAATAGTCATCACATATTTCTTGTTTCTTGATCGCGTTGGGTTGCTTTTCGTTGTGAATTTAGCGGCAAAATAACCTTCAGCATTCAAACGTCCGCCGAGCATGCTACGCTCGTCACTTT
>NZ_CAWNMR010000034.1:0-14317 GCF_963875615.1 Vibrio sp. V09_P4A23P171 | reverse complement strand
ATTCACCAATTACCTTTGCCTGCAAGGGGACACGGTGTTGCTATCCATCCTACCTTGACGCATGCGGTCGCTTTTGCCCGTCGTCCCGGTGAGTTTTTGATGGTGTTTAACTATCAAAATGGAGAACTCATCAAATTGCAACTTGCTCAACCCACGCGACATTTTTATGGGCACGGCGTTTACTCAAATGATGGTGCGTGGCTTTATGCAACTGAAGGCGAGAAAGCGACAAGTCGCGGCATTATTGGTGTATATGATGCGCAGCACAGTTACCAAAAAGTGGCTGAGTTCAGTGGGTTTGGTATTGGCCCTCACGAAGTCATTGTGATGCCAGATGGCCGACTCGCGATTGGGGTGGGTGGGGTGCATACCTTCGGCCGAGAGCCACTCAACGTAGAGAGCATGATGCCGAGCTTGACCTACCTTTCTCATCAAGGAGAAGTGCTTGAGCAACGGATATTGAACGACCACCATTTGAGCATCCGCCATCTTGCTCATGATGGTGCAGATACTGTGCTGTGCGGCCAACAATACCGAGGTCAGCTGGAAGAGTATCCACCTTTGGTAGCGCTACATCACCAAGGTGGCGAACTCATTCCGCTCTTGGCAGAGCCAGAACAATGGGCAAGATTCAACCATTACATTGCCAGTATTGCGGCGACCGACCAATGGATTTTAGCGACTTCTCCACGAGGTAACTGTTACGGTATTTGGTCAAAAGAGACACTGCAACTGGTTGAGTTGGCCTCTTTGCCGGATGCTTCTGGCGTGGTAGTGCAAGATCAGCAGTTCCAAGTCAGTTCAGGAGCTGGCTTGGTCGTTAATTCACCCTATCCTCAACCTGAAATACGCACGCGTAGTAATGTCCAATGGGACAATCACTGGTCTGCCATTGATTACTCTTGCCAAAAAAGCTGAGTAAGCGAACTAAATTTGTTTAATGATAATTCTCATTGCATGAGAGTTTATGAATATATTGTTGATATCGACAACAACGTTTAGCAGATAGCCGTTTCTTTTGCCATACTGAAACGTGAATCAGCGTTGTTGGATAGATCGGAATGAGTAAAAGCATCCTATTTGCTTTATTATTGATTTTTAGTAGCTTTTCTCTTTATTCTGCCGAGAAGGTACAGCCTTTTGCTGTCTCGCAAGAGAATGCCTCGTTGCAATCTTTTATCCAATATCCGCATTTAGTCGAACGAATTTACCAAGAGAATGAGAATCGGCGCATTTGGCAAGATGAGCAGATTGTTCGTCAATTTGAACATCAATTGGAAGTGATTCGCCGAGCGGGGTTTAGCCCTTTATTTTCACGCCAGTTAGCGCAAATGAAAGCGTACCGGAATCAGCAAGCGTTCAACGAATACGATCTGCTGGCGACCGATACTTTACTTTTGTATTTGAGTTATGCCGAGCAAGCTCCCAAAGTCGGTATGGCTTGGTTCTTTGAACGTAAGCTCAACTCTGCCATTGCTCCACCAAGCCAAGAAGCCTTGTTCGCCCTTCATGTTGCGGTAGAAGTTAACAGTATCGGTGATCTGCTCAATGGTTATGCGCCCAACAACGCGGCTTATGATCAACTGCTACACGCCTATGATTTTCTGCTCAGTACTGAAAATGCAGCGCTCTCGTTGTACACCCAAAAAGGGTTAAAAAAACCTGGCGATAAGCTCTCACAACGTAGTGTACTTATTGCCCGCTTATCATTAGTTAATATCGATGTTAGTACAGTGCGTGACGACGTAACTTGGTATGACAACAGCTTGGTCAAACCTGTGAAAGAGTTTCAAGCGATGCACGGTTTAAAAGCTGACGGCATGATTGGCCCCGAGACCTTAAAGTGGTTAAATTTGTCTTTGCAGGCACGCCTGTCTATGTTGGCATTAAATGCAGAGCGAACTCGTTTGTGGCCAGAATCAAAAGAGACACAGATCGTAGTCAACGTTCCCAGTTTTGATATGCGCTACTGGTATTTAGGTAAAGAAGTCTTTCAGTCTAAAGTGGTGGTGGGCCGAGTTTCACGCAAAACGCCACTCATGAGCACCAAATTAGATTCTTTGATCCTAAACCCGACGTGGAATGTGCCATACAAAATTATGGTAGAAGATATTCTGCCGATGGTAAAAAAAGATCAAAACTATTTGCGTCAACACAACATTGATATTGTTTCGAGCTGGCGTTCGAACGATCAAATTGACCCAAGCAACATCAACTGGTCTGCGGTGAATCCGGCCTCTTTTCCCTACCGAATGCGTCAGCAAGCCGGGCAAGATAATGCATTAGGTCTGTATAAATTTAATACGCCCAATCGTAGAGCGATTTACCTACATGATACGCCGAGTAAATACCTATTCAATAATACGTCGCGAGCCTTTAGTTCGGGTTGCATTCGAGTACAAAATGCCGATAAGTTTGCTTCGATGATATTAGAAACCCAAGGTATTAATGGTGATAAATTAACGGGTAAAGAGGGGCCTGTGAATGGCACGATCCCATTAAAGCAGCGCATCCCCGTACACATCATCTATCAAACCGTTTGGTATGAAGGTGGGGAACTGCATTACCGAGATGATATCTATCGTTATGATGCATTCAGCACCAGTAATGGGTGAATGGATACCGCTAAAACAGTGGTCACCTAAGTAAGCAGGGATGCGTCTCTCAATTTACCAAAAAATGACTTAATAAAGATCTCTTTTATGTTCAAAGAGTAACGATGCTGTGGCTCTCTCTTGAGCATTTCGAGCACAATTTATGCATTTGATCTTCACAATGGAGTCCGGTAGTGTCCGGGCTTGTTGAAAATAAATTCAGTTGTGAAGGTATCCAACCTTGTTAGTTTCTCGTCGTCATTTTATAAAATTGGCTGGTAGTGGTGTAGTTGTAGCGGCGTGTGCCCCCCAGATAGTATTGGCATCGTACCCTGAAACCTCTCGCATACTCGCGATGAATAATTTACATACCGGTGAAACACTTGAAACCTGTTATTTCAACGGTGTTCGCTATGTTCGATCTGAGCTTGATCGGCTCAACCATATTTGCCGTGATTTCCGCCGCAACGAAGTCCATCCAATGGACAAAAATCTATTTGACCAAATATCGAAAATTCAATCTCTACTTGGCACTCAAGCGGAAGTACAAATCATCTCTGGTTATCGATCTCCTGCCACCAATGAAATGTTGCGCACTCACTCCTCTGGGGTTGCTAAGAAAAGTTTCCATATGCTAGGCCAAGCAATTGATTTTCGGTTAGATGGTGTTCAGTTGAGTCAAGTACGCGAAGCGGCGATCGAATTGGGCGCTGGCGGTGTTGGTTATTATCCTAGCAGTGATTTTGTGCACATTGATACTGGGCCTGTACGTCATTGGTCATAAGGCTGTTCGTGACTTGTCAAATGAAAGTGTCAATGTCATAGTTCGGCCAACTGCGAATTCGAACAAGGTTTTAGTATGTCGTTAAAGTATCAAGTGGTGCCCGTCACTTCCTTCTCTCAAAACTGCTCTATCGTTTGGTGTGATGACACCATGGAAGGGATCGTGGTTGACCCTGGCGGTGATGTGAAACAGCTCGTGATGTTGATCAATGAACTCGGGGTAAAAGTGGTCAGTTTGGTTCTTACTCATGGTCATTTAGATCATGTCGGTGGAACCGAACCGTTGGCGCAGCAGTTGGGCGGCGTCGATATTATTGGACCACACAAAGCGGACAACTTCTGGCTACAAGGCCTCGAAGGTCAAAGCAAAATGTTTGGTTTTCCACTGACGGAAGCCTTTGAACCTACCCAATGGCTTAATGACGGTGATGAAGTGAAGTTTGGCCTTCAAACTCTACAAGTATTGCACACGCCCGGCCACACGCCCGGTCACGTGGTGCTGTTTAGCCAGCAAGCGAAATTGGCGTTTGTTGGTGATGTATTGTTTAACGGTAGTATCGGCCGTACGGATTTCCCGCAAGGTGATTTCAATACCCTGATTCACTCGATCAAAACTAAGCTATGGCCACTTGGCAACGATGTGACGTTTGTGCCCGGCCATGGTCCGCAATCGACTTTTGGCCGTGAACGTGCCAATAACCCTTATGTCGCAGATGAAATGCCCCTGTATTGATCTTGATTAGGCTCAGAGTGTTCCTTCTGCGCTCATTAAACCATGTCTTAGTCTGGTTCGGCCGCCGCGAGGTAGCGCCGAATCAGCCCCACAAACGCTTCGGCGTCACGATCCAGATCGTGCGCTGAGATAAAAATATCATAATCAAAAAATTGCCGTTGATAGCGCATCCGATTGGCTAACATTGCCATAAGACCATGATAGTAATTACCGTTTGGCGCAGTGTAAGGTGCGTTGTCGAGTACCAAATCTTCAAATTGAGTCTCTTTGCGCTGTTGTTTTGCTCCTAAGTAGAGCAGCGCGCGCTGGCTGAGCAAGATCTCACTAGCGATTCTGGGACACACACTCTCAAGGTAAGGTGAATAATCCTTCAGTTTGATCCCAATCCAAGGCAAAGGTTGGTGCCAACCATGATATTCATAACTGCATACCCCAATGCGGCTGATATTGTTCCATTTTACAACCCAACCTCCTTTAAAGAGATGCTGCTGAAAATGGGTAGCGGTTAGGGTGTAGCTAACTTTTCCTTTCAAAATCAAAAAATAGAAGGTGATTAGAGTCACTGCCAGTGCACTTACTAACAGCAGCGCATGAATAATGTTGGATGAGAATATGACAATGCAAATTGAAGCGATGATACAAGTCGTATTGATCCATTTAACCACAGGTGATTGCAGAGAAAAGCGCGTATTAGACAAATGTTGGGTGTGCATAAACCAGTGAGACTCCTTCGAGCTACAGCATCGTTGTTGGCTGTTGCGACCTGTATAAATTGTAGTCAGTTACCGCATCAAAATGCGTTTTTGCCCCTCAATCTGTGCTATGCCCTACAAATCGAGGACGATTTTTGATATAAAACGCGCTTCAAATTTTCACCACTGCTTGAAACGCAGTGAAATGGAGAAATATTCGATGAGACTTGCTCATAAGCGTAAGGTGCAGGCAAAATTGCAAAAGCGTATTAAAGCGACTGTTGCAAACTTGATCGCCTCTCAATCAGCAAAGCCTGTAACAGCGCAATCGACCGTAGCAAAAACCGCTGCAACAAAAGTAGTTGTGGAGAAAGCTGCGGCGAACTCTAAAAAAGTGGATGTCGCGTTAACGCCAAAACAGCAACAGGTTTTAGATATCGTCGCTAACCACGCAGAAGGTATGAATCCTAAATCGATCGGCTTAAGTGCTGGTCAAGAAGATGCGAAAGCTGCCGCTTGGGCCACTGGCGCACTCAAGAAACTAGTAGAAGAAAATCTGGTAGTGAAAGAGCAGTTAGCAGGCAACAAAGTTATCTATAAAGCCATTTAATCTGCTGTTCGTTGTGAATGAATTAGCCTCGGTAGCCCCGAGGCTTTTTTACGATCAAATTTTAAAATGTAATCAAAGCTACTCTTCTTTGGTAATAGAGCCAATTTCGAGCATCGGCGCGACATCTATGTTTTCGGCATTCATCATAGAAGATAAACGTTGTACTGATGAGAGCAACAGGCTTTGCTCCCACTCTTGAAGCTGCCTAAATTGTTCGACAAAGCTTTCTTGCAATGGTTGCGGTGCCTTTTCTAGCAGCTTCTTACCTTCGTCCGTTAAATGGGCGTGCACTTTTCGTTTATCGGTATTGCTGCGAATTCGCTGTACGTATCCGTTGCGCTCTAATCTATCCAAAATGGTGGTGGCAGTGGCCTGGCTCATGTTCGTATGATCCGACAATGTGCGGATAGTCACCTCACCAAGGGTTTGAATTGAACGCATTAGAATAAGCTGGGGACCAGTAAGCCCAGCGTCTCTATTCAGTTTTTTAGAGTGCAGATCAATTGCGCGAATAATTTGTCGAATTGAGATCAAAACTTCTTCATGTTTTTCCAAACTCATTGTCCCAAAAAGAAAGTTATTAATAAGCGGGGACCATAGCGCAGTTCTTTTCACTTGAAAAGTAGCATTCGACCTCTTTTGTTTTGGTCTAAGATGATGAGTGTATAAGTTGAGATGTAAAATGATTAGTGCTCGAATATTTTTGTTTTCGATTTTCACCCTAAATTGGTTGAAGTTTAACCATTAAAGCTTGTTTCTTGCCTTTCATGGCATTTCATGTTGCTTTTTAGTGGATTTTTTCTGTGATTTTGATAGGGTATTCAGCATATTGAAAAAATAAATTGCTATGAGTACGAAGTTATTTTTGGTTTTTGTCTTAAAATTGTTTCGTTCTCATGGTTATTAATCTCAACTGAAAAATCATGTCTAGATTTCTAGAGAGGTAAAATGACAAAAGGTATTGATAAGTACAGTATCGACAGTACTGACTACACTGTCGGGCAAGATAACGTGCAAAAGTGGGGGTTTGATGTTCATAACCCAGTGTTTGGCTTTAGCGCCGGATTTATTGCGCTATTTTTAGTCGCCGCTTTAGTCGTTGATCCTGAGATTGCGAAGAGTGCGCTTGATGGCGTTAAATGGAAAATTATTGGCACTTTTGACTGGCTGTTTATTTGGTCGGGTAATCTTTTTGTGTTGTTTTGCTTAGGCTTGATTGTTTCTCCCTTTGGTAAAATCCGTTTAGGTGGCCAAGGGGCAACAGCAGACTACTCTTATATTTCTTGGCTCTCTATGCTGTTTGCCGCAGGGATGGGTATTGGTCTCATGTTCTGGAGTGTCGCTGAACCTGTGGCGTATTTTACCGGTTGGTATGAGACGCCCTTAGGTGTTGCAGCTAACACACCCGAAGCAGCTAAACTAGCATTAGGTGCAACCATGTACCATTGGGGTCTACACCCTTGGGCCATTTACGGTGTGGTAGCGCTTTCCCTTGCGTTCTTTACTTACAACAAAGGGCTTCCGCTTTCTATTCGCTCTATTTTTTACCCGTTGCTTGGCGATCGCGCTTGGGGCTGGGCAGGGCATATCATTGATATTCTGGCTGTATTAGCAACATTGTTTGGCTTAGCAACTTCATTAGGGCTGGGTGCTCAACAAGCGGCTAGTGGTATCCATCATGTGTTTGGCATTGATGCCGGAATGGGTTTACAAATTGTCGTGATTACCGTCGTTACTTTATTAGCGGTGGTCTCTGTGGTGCGTGGTATTGATGGTGGTGTCAAAGTCATCAGTAACATCAATATGATCGTGGCATTCTTGCTGTTGATTTTAGTTGCACTGATTGGTTATACCGTAACCTTTTCATCCATTCCAACCACATTAATGGCGTATATTGAAAATATCATCCCACTCAGTAACCCGCACGGTCGAACTGATGAGGCCTGGTTCCAAGGTTGGACCGTGTTCTACTGGGCTTGGTGGATTTCGTGGTCACCATTTGTTGGAATGTTCATTGCGCGAGTATCAAAAGGCCGTACTATCCGCGAGTTCCTTACCGCCGTATTATTAGTACCTACGGCTGTTACCTTGATTTGGATGTCTGTATTTGGTGGTTTGGCGATTGATCAAGTCATCAACAATGTTGGTCAATTAGGCGCGAATGGTTTGACCGAAGTGCCACTGGCGATGTTCCAAATGTTTGATGCACTGCCTTATGGCACGTTACTTTCAGTGATTGCGGTTGTGTTAGTGTTGGTATTTTTTATCACCTCATCAGATTCAGGGTCATTGGTCATTGATAGCATTACCGCTGGAGGTAAAGTGGATGCCCCTGTCCTACAGCGTATTTTCTGGGCGTTGATGGAAGGCGCTATTGCCGTGGCCTTGCTATGGATTGGTGGCACCAATGCTATTGAAGCGCTGCAAGCCGCCGCCATATCAACGGCGCTGCCATTTACCATCGTCTTACTATTGATGTGTGTGAGCCTATTATTGGGAATGCGAACCGAGCTCTTGAAACGTTAATTTCGACATTGATTTGAAAAGGCGACGAAAGTCGCCTTTTTTGATGTTTTTTTGACGATCGTCATTAGAGTGTTTTGCTAAAATACTAAGAAAAGCAAATGGTTATCTTGTGTCAGAATTCGACATATATTTCGTGCATCTTGTGTTAAATCTGGTTAATATTCGCCTCCGTTCCTGTATCTAACATTCTGCAAACCAATGAAATTAACCTTAAAGCAAAAGCTAATCGGTGCCAGTCTTTCTGCCGTCGTCGTTATGGCGAGCGCGTTGACTTGGCTAGCCGCTGATCAACTCTTTGAACAAACTCGAAATGGCGTATATTCGCGGGCAGAAAGCTTGTCAGCTGCCGCTGCGAAAGGCATTTCGGACTGGATTGTGGTCCGTA
Organism: Vibrio sp. V09_P4A23P171; assembly: GCF_963875615.1. Taxonomy (NCBI): domain Bacteria; kingdom Pseudomonadati; phylum Pseudomonadota; class Gammaproteobacteria; order Vibrionales; family Vibrionaceae; genus Vibrio; species Vibrio sp. V09_P4A23P171. Next base: position 5,994 of record NZ_CAWNMR010000034.1, on the reverse strand, counting down.
AAGAGATCTCAACCGCTTTTAATGACTACACCGCTCAAGATGATGTCGTTCCTTTCTTACAGCAAGCTCGCAAAGCGGGTGGCTTTGATGATATTTTCTTTGGTACACCGCAAGGTGAGATGTATCGTTCACACCCTGAGCGTAACCGTGCTGACTATGATCCTCGCCAACGTCCTTGGTATAAAGATGCCGTTTCAGCGAATAAACAAATTATCACCACCGCTTATAAAGACGCGATCACCAATGCACTGTTGGTGACAATTGCAGATCCTGTGCGTCGCAATGGGCAATTTGTCGGCGTCGTTGGTGCCGATGTGTTAATCGATCAGTTGATCCAAGATGTCATCAGTTTAGATGCGGGCAAAAATGCCTACGCGATGTTGATTGATGCGCAAGATGGAACCTTTTTAGCGCATCCAGATAAAAATTTCTTATTAAAACCAGTGTCGTCATTGTCGAAGACGTTGACGATGAACATGATAGAGCAAGCAGTGGCTTCAGGTACCGTTGAAGACGCGTCATTACAAGGTGTTGATAAGCTATTTTACTTCGCCAAAGTGCCGCAAACCGATTGGATCTTTGCTATCCAAATGGATCGTGCAACGGAAGAAGCAGCGCATACATCCTTGCTCATTGACCTAATTGTGACTGCACTTGTGATTACTATCGCTGTGATTGTGATCGTCTCTTGGTTAGTGAGCTTTTTGTTTAGAGATCTTAGCCGAGTATCCAAAGCCTTAGAGGAAATTGCTTCCGGAGACGGTGATTTAACTCAACGTCTTGAACCAAGAAGTGATGATGAAGTTGGGCAATTAGCACAAAACTTTAATACCTTTGTCGGTAATATGCACACCATGGTTTCTAAACTCAGCTTTGTTTCTGCTGCGTTGTCTGAACAGTCAAAACAGACGGCCGCTCAAGCCAAAGAGCGTAGTGCGCGTATCCGTTTACAACAAGATGAAATTAATATGGTGGCTACGGCCATCAATGAAATGGCCGCAGCTACACAAGAGATTGCCGGTAACGCAGATCATACCGCTCAGAACTCTGGCGAAGCGGTAACGGCTTGCGTACATGGCTCGAATCAAGTTTCACAAACACAAGGTTCGATTCAAAATCTGGCTCAAGAAGTTCAAGTGGCCACTGATGTTATCCTTGAGCTGGAAGCACACGGTAAACACATCAATACGATTCTGGCGACTATTCAAAACATAGCAGAGCAAACTAACCTGCTAGCATTGAATGCTGCGATTGAAGCTGCACGTGCTGGTGAGCAAGGTCGTGGCTTTGCGGTGGTTGCCGATGAAGTTCGTGTGCTTAGTCAACGTACACATGCTTCGACAAAAGAAATTCAGCAGATGATCGAAACGTTGCAATCAACGACGGGTAAAGCGGTTGGCATTATGGGTGATAGCCGTATGCTTGCTGGAACCAGTGTAGATGATGCGAACGCCGCTGCAGCAAGTTTGATGCAAATTCATAATTCAGTTGAGCGCATCAGTGACATGGCGACGCAAATTGCCTCGGCCGCTGAAGAGCAAGCTTCTGTGACGTCGGAAATTACTCGCAACACGGAAGGGATCCGCGATGTGTCTAACGATCTTGCACAAGAAGCGCATGAAGCAGCCGCACAAGCATCACAACTTTCTGAGCTTTCGCATCAGTTAGAAAATGAAATTCGTCGCTTTAAGCTGTAAGTTCTAAGCGTAAAAGCCGAGATGTGATTAAAAAAGAGGAACCATGTTAGGTTCCTCTTTTTTTGCTCGTGTCGATCACGGTACTAAACCTTGAAAGAATCCCTTGAAAGGATAATCAAAAAGTTATAACCACAACGTTCGGACACTTTGCTGCCGATCAAAATGATGAGCGATTTGTGCTTGGAATAATTCCGCGGTGGCAATGGCATCAACTAAAGCGTGGTGTGGAGTGTACGCTGGTAGCCCATAACGCGCTCGCGCTTGCCCTAAACGCACTGATTGTGGTTTTTGCCCTTTTAACTGGTTCCATAAACCTCCATGCAACCGTTGTTGAATTTCCGTCTCCAATTGCAAAGTATCGATCACAGGGAACTCAATACCTTCACCCAATCGCACTTTTAATGCTTGATTGAGAAAGCTACGTTCAATATGACGGTAATGAACCACAACAATTTTTCCAGATAAGGCCTTCAGTATCGACTCCTGCACTTCTGCCAAATCTGGCGCATCTAAAATATCGTTGTGTGTGATGCCATGGATAACCACCGAATCCTCTTTTAACGCTTGGCGTGGCCGAACTATCCAATGTTTAGAGCGGTTTAGATAGATACGGTTTAAGGTAAAAGGCACCAAGCCAATGGTGATAATGTCATCATGCTGCGCACTTAAACCCGTTGTTTCCAAATCTAAAGCGACAAACTCTATTTCATCGATTGGCGTGCTACCCTTAGCAATCGGCCTTGAATAAAAATCTTTGAGTAACTGATGGTTAACCAACGACTGCTTATTGGCATATTTTGCTACCCAATCGATGCTCGGTTTTTGAAACCATTGTTTAATCATCACTCTCACTTAAAGTTATTGCTGGCTTGATAACGGAATTTCAAGAAATTTTGCGCATTGCTTAGGATTTGAAACGCATCTTTTAAGTTACGTCTTTCAAAATCAGATAGATTTTCTGGCTCGATATTGTTATCTGGCTCTATTTCTTGTTCAACGTCAGCCGCTTGGTGGCGAATGCGTACCATCGCTATAAACTCCATTGCGTCACGCAGATCTTGCGCCCGTCCTTTGGGTAGAATTCCGGCTTCAATGATGTCATCTAAACGTTCAAACGAGTTGGTAGAACGTGAACCGACAGCCAATGCATGCACACGGATTAAATCCGCTAACGGTGCCGTGCCGCGACGTTTTAAATTGATGGTGTTATTGTGTCGTCCATCTTTTTCCATCACAAAGTCTTTGAAAAACCCCAATGGTGGCGTGCGGTTCAGCGCATTTCGTGCAAGGCATGCAAGAAATCGATTATTTTTGCGTGCTCGACGGACAATAAACCCATTCAGTTGTTCTGCCCATTTGGTCCTGCCACACACCCCGTATAAGTCAAAAAAGATGGATGCATTCAATAGCGCCTTAGGGTTAGGGTTATCTATCCAATCGGCAAAGCAGGCTTCCCATTCTTTACGAGTCATACGCCACATCGGGTTGCTGGCCATAATGTCCCCCGTACAGTAGCTGTAACCGCATTGATCTAAGCTGTCGCAGACAAATTTGGCGAACGCTTCGAAATAAGCACCATGCTGTGTTTCTTCATAGCTATCGTCCAAAATTAAAGCGTTATCTTGGTCCGTGACAATTAACTGTTCGTCACGGCCCATAGAACCCAAGGCTAAAAAGCAGTATGGAATAGGCGGCGAGCCTAGTAATTCTTCAGCAAGTTCAATGATTCTTTGTTTAAAGCTACGGCCAATCACTGACATCGCCGTGCCGATCATATGTGAGTTTGCATCTTCATTGACTAAACGAACAAAACTGTCTTTGACTTGGTGCGACAGTGTGGCTAACTCTTCAACGCTTTGTTGCTGGAAGATGCGACTGACGAGCAGCAATGAGTTTTGTGATTCGTAGCGAACAATGTCGGTCGCTTCAATGATACCGATCGGCTTTTTTTCTTTGAGTATAGGAAGATGATGAACATTGTACCGAAGCATTTTTAGCATGGCCTCATAGACATAAGCATTATGATCTAATGAGATAACCTCCGTTGTCATCACTTCCGTGACGAGGTGATTAGGATCGATGCCAACGGCTAATACACGCGTGCAGAGATCTCGGTCAGTCAGGATGCCGATTACTGGGCTGTTATCGTCGTCACTCTCTTGCAAAATATCAGGGTCAATCACCAGCAGTGAAGAGATACTCTCTTCCGCCATCTTGATCGCCGCATGTTGAATGGTTTCTGTTTTGTAAACGAAAGGGGCTTCTCGGCTGAGTAAGGTTCGCACTTTCGAGGTGGTGAGATCATTCTGCTCTGTTTTACTCAGTACGGCTTGGCGAAGGCGTGCGTTATCTTGCACTTCAACGAAATCAGCAAAGGAATCATAGTTGTCATATAAATCCTGAAACCTTGCCTCTGGAATACAATAAACCAGCGTATCTTCAATCGCTGTGACCGGAAAACGAACACGGTTATTGGTCAATAGCCCCATTTGACCAAATAAACCGCCTTCGGTTAGGCGGTTGTATAATTCGCCTTTGCGACGGTATACCTCGACGACGCCGCTGCGGATCAAATATAAGTCTTGGATATGATCACCAAAATGAATGATGGGTGTACCTTGTCGAAAATAGGAGATTTCTACGCTCTGCGTCACTTCGATCAGTGTTTCTTCAGGTAGTTCATTGAACGGTGGATACTGAGCAAGGAAGTTCTTGATTTCAATTAATTCTGCTTCCATGGAGGCTTCCTTGTGTTTCGGAATTCATATTGTGGGATTCTGACGTCGTGAGCCAGCTAAACGATGTAACTTGTCAAAGGGATCCGGTTACATCGGTGGCATTGGACATAGGATTCAGAGAGTTATAGTACATGAAAAGAACGTGCTTTGCAGGCAAGAGGGGAAAGTGTACGCGCTTTGAGGTGAATCAAGTGTCATTTCAGTGAATTGAAGATAAAAAAATAGCCGACAAGTGGCGGCTATTGTTGTCTATTTCTTATCATTATCGATTATAGAACCGCTGCAATACCTTTGCACAGTGGGCCCATATTCGATTTCGTCATGCCTGCCACACTGATACGGCCGGAACCGACGATGTAAATTGCCAATTCATCTTTCAGACGAGCAACTTGTTCCTTGTTCAAACCAGAAAAAGAGAACATGCCATTTTGACGTTCAATAAAGCTAAAATCAGCCTTCACACCTTCTGCTTTTAGGGTGGTAACAAACAGCTCACGCATCTCTTGAATACGTTCACGCATTTCCGTCACTTCGTTTTCCCATTCTGCGCGTAGTTCGGCGTTGTTGAGGATATAAGTAACGACCGCAGCACCGTGCGCTGGTGGATTTGAATAAATGGAACGAATGATCGCTTTGATTTGTGAGAAAGCTGTTTCAGCGACATCTGTTGAGCCAGCAACGATGGTAAACGCACCCACGCGCTCATTGTACAAACCGAAGTTTTTAGAGAATGAGCTCGCTACTAAGATCTCTTTATTGTATTTCGCAAAAGTACGTAGGCCCTGTGCGTCTTCTTCAACACCTTTCGCAAAACCTTGATAAGCAAAGTCAAACAGAGGAAGAAGCCCTTTATCAGCGACTAATTTTGCTAACGTTTCCCACTCTTTATCGGTTGGATCAATGCCAGTTGGGTTGTGGCAGCACCCGTGTAGAAGAACAATATCACCCGCTTGAGCTTGCTCAAGATCGGTAAGCATCGCTGCGAAATCTTTATCTTTCGTTTCGGCATTGTAGTACGAATACTGCGTGGTTTCTAAACCAGCCGCATTAAAAACACCGTGATGGTTTGCCCATGTTGGGTTGCTGATCCACACTTTCACGTCGCCGATTTGACGCTTAATAAATTCACCAGCTACACGCAGTGCACCAGTACCACCCGGCGCTTGCGCCGTTTTTGCGAGCTTTTGCGTCACAATCTCAGATTCATCGCCAAACAGCAGTTTTTGTACCGCGAGCCCATATTCAGCAGTACCTTCAATGGTGAGATAAGATTTGGTCTTTTCAGACTCAAGCAACGCCGCTTCCGCTTTCTTTACTGTCGCAAGAACAGGTGTTTCACCTGCTTCATTTTTGTAGATACCAACACCGAGGTTAATTTTTTCAGTGCGAGGATCTTTTTTAAACTCTTCGGTTAAACCAAGAATAGGGTCAGCCGGAGCTGCGACAACTTTTTCAAACATAATCATCATCCATGTAAAGTGTTAGAAGGGATTTTAGAAACATAAAATTAAGGTATTTATACCTTTATGAAATATCCGTTACAACACACAAAACAGAAA
>NZ_CAWNMR010000033.1:0-287463 GCF_963875615.1 Vibrio sp. V09_P4A23P171 | reverse complement strand
TATAAATACGCGCATGGTCCAGGCCCCCCCAGTCGCGGGGTCCTATAAGTGGGGGGTGCCGGTTAGAATAACATACGATTAGAAGACCATGTGATATTCCCGGGCCGAGTCGAACTAACTGTATCCCCTCGGCTCGGCTCACCAGACTGGAGGCCAACCAACTGAATTGAACCGAAAAATTAAGAAAAAGACACTTCGTTACGTACAACTCCCGTATTTTCCTTGAACGCAGGGTCATACAACACTTTTTCTCCACCTACTCCTACCCCTTTCGAAAATCAACCCTTACGCGTCCTCTATGCACCAGTTCAACTCACTAGAGAACTTTCCGAAGCAAAGGTCTTCTGCGTTCCATTCCCCCTTATCCCCTATATGTCCCGTTATCCCCTATATGTAAAACCCCTGTCCTCTTTACGCTACAACAGTGAAAACCATGCTCTGAAGCATCTGGCTTACCACTCTGACGACCTGCTACTTCGAACCCAACCGGTTTACCTCCCGCATACGCCTGAATATGGTCATAAAACGCTCCCCATTGGCCGATTCTCTCATAACAACCTTTATGCGTACATATGATGCCGTTAAATGTTACCTCCTACCTTTCTCGATTTTTATTTCTGTAAAGGTTATGTTCAGTTGACATGGAGTTTGTTGCTAATAATTTGCTACCCAACCTATTGATTCTAGAATAATTCTGAATTATTCCATGTATAGAATCCCGCTTTAACCAATGACAGTATTATGTTGCCTCACGGCTTGGGGTGAGCGGCCTGAGAAAATGATATTCACTCTCCGCTTGTTGCCCTCAATCATTAATTTAATCAATTTAAACTCTTAAGAAGTAAACAGGGAAAAACATGAAACCAATGCAATTATCAGCGTTAATGGCGTGCGCAGCGCTAAGTCTATTTGGTGCGACGAGCCATGCTAACGCGGCTGATAGCTCAATGACGCAGAGCAATGAGGTGAGCAATACAGCGAGTCCGGATGAGTACCCAGTTGTTCTTCCTGCTCAAGTATCGGGTCTTGGAGGTGATTTAAACGTAAGAGCTTATGCGATTAAGCATCTCTATGAAACCATGGTTATCAGCTACTATGGTAGACATGGTTTATTAGTAGATAAAGATGAGTATGGTTACGGTACGCACGATATAGATAGTGTTCTTTCAGTTGAAGTGAAAAAAACATTTGCAGTTCCACCGGAGATGATTCTTGTCAGTATTAAAGATGAAAATGGAGATATTTTAGCGAGTCAGGCTACTGATATTTGCTCCATAACTCATTTTTGTTAGTGAGCGTCTAGCTCAAGCGCCAAGTTTGGATAACTTGGCGCTTTTTGTACGTATAGTTATATTTAATTATCTTTCTTTACTTCTTTTTATCTTTCAAAACGGCCTTTGTTGCGTATCAGTGTAGAGACAAATTTGCCCCGCCTTGTGTATTTCTTAGTCGACACAACAAGTTTCAGGCAGATTCTGGCAGTACATCGGCATCAGCCACGTTCGATAAACTCAACTACGCAGCGGTATTTTCGTGAGTTCTCGTATCAACAGCAATACGGCGTTTTTGCCGAACTGTGCGTTTAGCCATGCTTATTGAATTTCCATTCACCTTCACCATAAACCTTGAGACCAGTGGCATCGATGGCTAAGTGTCTTATCATTCTAGAAGTTTTAGGTTTGAACGATATTTCAACCTGCTTAGCCCGGCAACTGATACAAGTGTTATGTGGGTACTTCAATGGAACTCGGGGAATCATAAATATAGGGCCAATAAAATCCTTGCCGAGTTCTTAACTGCAATGAGAAGATGCGCTTAATCATATGCAGTTGTGATCGCTAGGTCGCTAAAGCAACGAGATCTTCCACGCTTTTTTGTTTGCATTGTTTCCAATCGCTTATCGCTTCTTCATCAATCCAGAAGAAGTGAGCCACGATTGATTAAAGCTATCTACTGTTTCCAGTTGGTTGTTTTGTAACGAGGTTTAGGCATTATGCTACTGTGGAAAGTGAATGCAGCTGCTCAAAACGTAGAATCGATAATGAGTTCCATCGATTTACGCAACCAAGTCAGTTCAGGTGGAAAAACGTTTTACCTAATATGATTCTTGGTAGCAATACGTAGCTATTCTAGCCAAAAAAAATCGGCCTCAGGGACCATTCTGAAACCGATGAAAGTGGCTGCTAAGATCCAAAGGGGGAGGTGGATATGCAACCCAAATTTAGTCAATTTACTTATTGCTTATTACTTAAGTGTTCTTACCAAGGCGATTGGAGCTCTTCCACTTCGTGATAGCCTGTTATCTTTATGTCGACACGGCGATTAGGAGCAAGACAAGCAATCTGCTCTGCTTTATTTGTTACATCGTTACAGGTTGAGTCTGAAATAGTCTTTGCTTGTACGTGCATTTGACTTTCTGGTACGCCGATATGGGCGAGATAATTGGCTACCGCCTCTGCTCGCTCTTTAGAAACACGATCTCTGATTAGATTCGCCCCCAAGCTATCGGAATAACCAATTACTATGGTCTCCATCTGTTTTTTAGCATTAATTTCTGTTAGTTGTTGGTTTAACTTATCCAGTGATTGTAATGCTTCATTATTTAATGCGGTTTGGTTGAGGTTAAAGTGTACTTCTGTACTTAGCTCAAATGGTTTATCGGCCATGATGGTAGCTGGCTGAATAATCTCTGGTTCTTCTGCTGATTGCATTATTTCAGCTTCAAAGGAAGTGGTGACTGCCATAGGTTCTACTTTTGCAGATCGGAATGGATGATAAACCAGTTCTAATGTTGCGAGGTTTTCATTCGGTTCAAAATGGGTTTGATAGAGTTCGCTTTGGATGTCTGCGACATCTTTGATGTAACGCCAACGTGCTTGCACAGCAAACTGATCGTTAATTTGATAAGCAAGGCCAGCTCCTAACACGGCGGAAACTTTGCTGTCTTTTTCGCCAAGTCCTTCAGTGTGAGACCAATAACCGCCAGCTTCAGCGAGTAAAGATAGGTCTCCTACTAGTGGCACTTTGCCATTTAAGCTGATCATACCACCTTGATTTTTAAAGGGGAGGTTATCTGTTTTACCATGCCCTAAGTAAAGATAACCGCCTTCAACCGAGAGGTAATTATTTAGGTCGTAGCCCAAAAATAAATTTGCTGCAGCCGCATCTTCTGCGCCAGATTCAACATTATCAATCTTATTTAAACCGTGAATGTGCCCAGCGCCGACACCAGCACCTAGATAAATATTTGATTCATCAGCCAGAGTGGTGTGTGAAATACCCATCAGAATGACTGATGTGAGTAAAGAAAAACGGAATTTATTCATTTAGCTATCCTTTAGTATCGAGTAAACATAGAAAAATTTCTTGACGTTGTTATTTTAATCTTTAATTTGGAAAATAAAGTACCGCTCAAAGGTTATTTATTTTGAGTGAGAATTGTATAGGTATATAAGGGTAGGTTGGTTACTATCCTCTTTTTTACTCTATATAAAGGATAGTAACCGGAGTTGCAGGGAATGTTGGTTTTTACTTATTCTGTTTTATTTAAAAACTCATCAACATGAAAAACAATTCCACCAAATGCGGATGACACATAAATTTTATTTTTCTTATCCACGGTTTGTAGATAAATATCATCTTGTGTAAATTGGTTAAAAATACGATTCAAATCGGAATCTATTTGTAACGACTCCTGTTGTACGAAATCGACATGGAAAGACTTTATATTGAGATGCATTGCTTTCTTAGAGTTATATGCTCTGGAATGACGTTTTAGGTGAAATAAAACATTGTCGTTTCTATCGGTGAAAGAAAAGTCTTGCGTCCATGTCGACGTTCTATCATCGGTCGTTGTACTCTTTATTAGCATAGTCCCGACAAAGTAATTGTTTTCCGAGCATGGGCGATAAAAATTGAGCCTAACAAATGTCATTCCCGGCACTTTTTTTACATTAATAGGTTTTGCTTGATAGTTGTTTATGTAACCAGCAATACACTTTATCTGTGATGAGATAGCTTTATTTTTATCCATCAAAAATGTCTTTTGCCAAATCATTTTTTTGCTATCATCTAAATTAATAAATGATATGGCTTCATTTGAAACAAGAGCATAGTAATTTATGTCTCTTGTTACATAGTCTGACAATGTTATATATTTGTTATAATCATTTTTAGATATATCACTTGTGTATAATATAGTCCTATTTTGCTCTTGGTTATCTGGTTTAATTAATGATATTTCTGGTAAATCATTGCTATCTCTTTTAAGAAATATGGAAATATTAATAATTAAAAATATTATAGCGATAATGATTGTCAGAACGGCTAGGAATGACTTCAGCCCGAATTTGTTTTTTTTAGGAGCACTCACGATCTCTATTTCAGCTTCTTCAGCTGCATCTACGCTTTCATCAATAATCTCTTCCCTATGAGCAAGTGAATCACCTTGCATGGTTTCAAGATCTAGTTTTAAGATATAGCCAACCCTAGGAACGGTATCAATTGCATTTTTGATGCCGATCGATTCGAATTTTCTCCTCAGCAATAATATATTTTTATTCAAGCTGATATCACTGCTTTCTCTATCGCCCCAGATCTGTGTTAGCAGCGTTCTGCGCTCTACAACACGCATAGCGTTGCTGCATAATTGTTCTAGCACGGCAGATTCTTTATGGCTAAGTTTGAGCTCTTTTGTTTCTAAAATGAGTCGGAATGTTTCTGGTTCGAAAATGAATTTATCAGAATGCTTGTATTGTGTGGTCATGGCGTTATTCTTTTTAGTTTCGTTATGGGCTAGTAATTGCAAATCGTGTCGCGCTTTTACTTTTTCAGACGGTTACATTAGTTAGATTATAAATCATAAAATCAATGTCAAGTCGAAGATGGTGTCCACAAAGTTATATAATCATCATTTTATGCTCATGATTTCAATAAAGTACCTTGTAATGTCGTTTAAGTGAGGTTGCAATAAAATGCTTCTTTTTTGAAACATAAGCATTAAATTCTTCATGCTCGCTAATCATTTCGACATTCAGGATAGCAAATTTGATGCAGATCAATTGTTAGTAATTATTGCCAATTATTACCAATAAATACGAATTAAAACAATGCGTTATCTACATGGTTATTGTTGGAATCTGTTTGTTATTGCATGATGAAAGTGTTTTTAGGTGCTTTGGTTTTTTTCTATTCGTTTTTTAGGAGGATTGGAAGGCGATCTTTTTCTGTATACAGTGTGACGTTCCGCGATGGGCATTGTCTGGAAACAAGTAACTTTTTTTTACATTTCTACCTATTATAACCATCCACTCCATACATCATGGTATGTCTGAGCACTTGAACCCACGTAGTAAAGAAATTCAGTAATATGAATTTGTTATTCCATTTTATTTTTTTGTTTAACGTTTTGTTTTTAATGTGTTTTATTGCTAACTTTTAATATTTTTACTTGTGTGTCCGCTTCGGTGAGAATTGTTATGTCCTGAGTGTGGAGTATCTGGTTGATAACGTCTTATGAAATATCGATTTGACTCGATGTTCTATAAAACGTAATTACGCGGCTTTGACTCTAGGCATTGTTATTCATTAAGTGCGGAAAAAACAAGTGTCAAAGTATATGTATATGGATTTTAGCAAATCTAACTCTTGTTTTTCTTTTATGACCCAATGTGGCCTTTAATTATCGTGGAGAATAAAGATGAACATTTTAGTTGTTAGTGAATATCCTATCATCAGAGAGTTGCTGCGTTCTGCGCTCAGACCATTGAACCATATTACCCATATTCAACTTTCCGGTGGTAATGACCTTAATGTGATAAAACAGAGAACGGATACAGGTAGTCATGACCTTGTGATTTACGATTTGGATTCTGTAAAAAAAGATCCGACAAGCATCATTATATCTATGTTAGATGCTATTAATGATAAGCAACTGGTTAAGTATGGTTTGTCGTCATTAATTTTATTGTCCAATGAGGCTCAGATTAGGCAATTCGAGGACGATCTGAATTTTTGTGAACATTTTGTGATCACCAAACCTTTTACTTTTAAGAATGTTCAACAGATTGTGAAAAACATAGGTTTTTTCCCTAATCTGAATTGAGGAGAAAGCGTCCTGAAGTTCAGTGTTTTTAACAACACATGAAGTGTTAGGCGTAGTAAATCCTATCATTTGTTTCGTAGTTTTTTATAAAAAGAGATGAGACATACATCAAGATATATGGTGTTGATACTTTGCCTTTTTCACTATTTTTAATAAATTAGTGCATTTTATGGTTGTCCTCATTTCATCTTTGAGGGTGAAACTGAGGAGCTGGCGATTAATAAGTGAACAATGTAACTTTAATAATTTGTGGGGATGGAGTGATTAATAGGTTAATAAATAACACTCTACCAACTATATGGAGCAAATAATGAGTGCAAAAGGCCAGCTAAAGTCATTTCATTTCATTTTTTTGACAGTGATCCCCTGCTTTCTTATCTTGCAGTTATCTCATTACTATTTTTTTCGTTCCCTACAAGAAAAATCAAAAGAGTACGCTGTAAGTGCGGCATCAAACATTGATTCTATTCTCTATTACGGAAAAGAAGCGAATAAGAAAACACTTTCTCTCGTTAGTCATAATGAGAGTTGTGATGAAATTATCGTAGAATTAAGAAAAATTGTAGCGACGAGCCCTTTTGTAAGAACGACAAATTTAGCTCATGATGGAGTGATATATTGTACATCTCTTTGGGGAGAACGATCATTTATTGATAACCCACAGACTTATATCTCAGGTGAGCTCTTATTAATGTCAGGTAGTCAAGTAGACTTGCAGCATCCACTGATTGTCGTTCGTAATGTGGAAAATGATAATGTGTCACTTAGCGGTATTGATGGATTACACATCCAACAAGCGTTACTTCAATCTTCTGCTTATGCTTTATCTCTATTTTTACAGTTGGGGGAGTCTTGGTTAGGTGAGGACGGTATAATGTATCCAACTGATCCAACGCTTGCACTGACTGCTGTTCAACAGATTAAATCAGAACGTTTCCCATTTACAATTTATGCAGGATTTGGTTACCCATCATCCTGGTCTGCATTTTGGAATGAGAGAAAGTTCTATATTTTCTTGATTGTATTTATGCAGGTGTCATTTTCGATTTGTTATTGGTGGCTTATTAACCGCCCAAAAACGTTAGATTCGGAACTTCAGCGTGCAATTCGTCAAGAAGAATTTGTACCCTATGCTCAACCGATTGTTAATGCCTCAACCAATGAAATTATGGGTATAGAAATCTTGATAAGGTGGGTTCACCCTATTCAAGGTGTGGTTCGTCCGGATCTTTTTATTCCTCAAGCTGAAGAGTCTGGGCTGATTATTCCTATGACAAAATTGCTCATTAACGAAACCGCTAAGCAGTTGAATAATTATAAGGACTCCTTACCTAATCCGTTTCATGTAGGGATAAATATTTCGCCTCAACATTGCAATGGTCAAGATCTTTTTAACCAATGTAAGGCTTTTGTTGAGTATATTGATACAGAGAAAGTAGTGCTTGTTTTAGAGCTTACTGAACGAGAGGTTCTTGAGTTTTCGGATGCAACAGATGTACTTTTCAGTAACATAAAACGTTTGGGTTGTAAGATAGCGATTGATGACTTCGGAACTGGCCATTCCAGTCTGATAAACTTACAAAAAATCGAACTGGACTACTTAAAAATTGATCAAATATTCATTAAAAACATAAGAAAGGATCCGATTGCTGAACACTTGGTTGAAAATACGATTGAACTTGCTAAGCGTTTATCAATTGATCTTGTTGCTGAGGGCGTTGAGCTGGCTGAGCAAGCTGAATATCTAAAAAATCATAATGTTAACTATTTACAAGGTTTTTTATTCGCAAAACCTGTGCCTCTATCGGAATTCTTGCAGGCGTATCAAGACCAATGTCATGCTAAATAATTACGATAGTTTTTAAACTAGCGACCTGATTTGGTTGTGATATCTGACTTCCCATCCATACCACTGTTTAGTAGACCTGTGTAACGTTTATTGAAAATCTTTGAGGATTATCCTGCCTACCCGCAATTCCGAGTCGTTTGTGTGCATTCAAGTTAGAAACTGGTCAAGAGCAAAAGATCTGGCTAGCTATTTGAAATCGATTCGCTAAAGTAAAAACGTTTTTTTAAAAGAGCGAAGGTATTGATGCGTTATACGTTAGAGCGATACGACCAGCATGGTTTTCTTAAAGCCCCTAAACTTATCTGGCTTGGTTGGTTATTTTTGGCAAAAGCTTGGATTGTTTTCGTGGTGGCAGGAGCAAGCCGAGATAATGGCACGACGATTTTAACCATTGTTTACCCAGACCATTCGATGCTTTATTTGGGGTTGATTATGGGGTTGCCAAGTATCATTCTTATGTGGCTTATCAGCTTACGTGCTCCTGAACGATCGTGGCTAAACCGCATCGTCAGCATGGGAAAACCGCTGACGTTACTTATGGTTATCTTGCAATTTATGCAAACGCTTTATCATATCTATTTAGAGCACGGCGTTTTTAATTGGGCCAATGCAAGCACACTGTTGGTGCTGTTATGGTTTGGCCTATATCTACTGAAGAGTAAAAGTGTGCGTGATTGTTTTTCTATCCCGCTCATAGACAAGGCGTGATCCCAATCAAGGTCGCCCCAAAAAACTGAATTACACTGAGCAAAAATAAGTAAGTGAGGATATTTTATGACACAACCTCAAACCGCGATTCTGCCTGAAGCAGGTCCGTTTGCACTATTTAGCCTTTTAAAAGTAAAGCAAAATCCGGCGCATGTTTTAGCGCAATTAAAAGCATTGCCCGCTTTAGTCAATGAGATAAATCAACATCAACCCGGCGCTGAATTAACCGTGTCGGTCGCGTTTACTCGCACCTTTTGGCAGCGTTTAAATCAAAGCATACCACAAGAGCTGATTGATTTTCCTGAGCTTGGTAAAGGCGAAACCATAGCACCAAGTACCGAGGTGGATGTGTTGATTCACTGCCATTCTCATCGTCATGACTTGCTGTTTTATGTGTTGCGTAAATGGATGGAACCCGTGGCTGAGTTGGTTGAAATGGTGGATGAAACCTACTCATTTCGTTACTTAGATGCGCGAGATATGACGGACTTTATCGATGGCACTGAAAACCCTAAAGCCGAAAAACGTCAAGAAGTTGCACTGATTGCTGATGGTGAATTTGCTGGCGGCAGCTATGTGATGTTGCAGCGTTTTGTGCATAACCTTCCAGCTTGGAATCGCTTAAATGTGGCGGCGCAAGAAAAAGTGATTGGGCGCACTAAGCCTGATTCGATTGAGCTTGATAATGTACCAGCAGCGTCTCACGTTGGCCGTGTCGATATCAAAGAAGAGGGGAAAGGGCTAAAAATTGTTCGTCATAGCTTACCTTACGGTACGGTGAGTGGTGAGCACGGTTTACTATTCATTGCTTATTGCCATACGCTGCATAACTTTAAAGTGATGTTGGAAAGTATGTATGGTGTGGCGGATGGTAAAACAGACCAACTGCTGCGCTTTACCAAAGCCGTGACGGGCGCGTACTTTTTTGCCCCTTCAGCTGAGATGCTGCAACATCTTGAACTAAAGTAAGTTTCAATACTGACCTACTATCGGACCGAGCCTTGTGCTCGGTTTTTCTTTTTTAAGCATTTTATGTAAAGAAAAGCGTCTACTGTCCGATAAAGAGATCATTCATTCTATGGCATGGGTCTGTTATGGCAATTACCGTTAATACCAATGTTTCCGCTTTGATTGCGCAGCGCCACTTAGGCTCAGCAAGCGAAATGTTGAATCAATCTTTGGAGCGTCTTGCTTCCGGGAAGCGTATTAATAGTGCCAAAGATGATGCTGCGGGTTTACAAATTTCGAATCGCCTTGAGTCGCAAATGAGGGGCTTAGATGTCGCTGTACGCAATGCTAATGATGGCATTTCAATCATGCAGACTGCTGAAGGTGCAATGCAAGAGACCACCAGCCTGCTTCAGCGTATGCGAGATCTCTCTTTGCAGTCGGCGAATGGCGCGAACAGTAAAGCGGATAGGCAAGCTTTACAGGAAGAAATGAGCGCCTTGAACGATGAATTAAACCGAATTGCTGAAACCACCTCTTTTGGTGGTCGTAAGTTACTGAACGGTTCGTTTGGTCAATCCTCATTTCAGATAGGGGCGAGCTCTGGCGAAGCAGTGCAAGTTTCGTTAAAAAATATGCGTTCAGACAGTCTGGATATGGGGGGCTTTAGCTATGTTGCGGCAGGCATGGCGGATAGCCAGTGGCAGGTGACACAAGATAATCGGCAGCTCACCATGAGCTATACCGACGCCAAGGGAAAACAGCACAATATTCAAATCCAAGCAAAAGTAGGGGACGATATTGAAGAGTTGGCAACCTGCATCAATGGGCAAACCGATAAAGTATCGGCGTCAGTCAACGACAAAGGACAGCTACAGCTGTTCATGGCGGGTAAAGAAACCTCTGGGACTATTGATTTTAAAGGTAGCTTAGCCAATCAGTTGCAAATGAATGTGACGGGATATGAAGCAGTAGACACTCTTGATATTACCGAAGTCGGTGGTGCGCAGCGGGCGGTTGCCGTCATTGATACCGCAATGCAGTACGTTGATAGCCATCGCTCTGAGTTAGGCGCGTTGCAAAACCGTTTTAACCACGCGATCAACAACCTCGACAACGTACATGAAAACCTCGCTTCTTCAAACAGTCGAATTAAAGATACTGACTATGCGAAAGAGACCACCCAAATGGTAAAACAGCAAATCCTACAACAAGTCAGTACCTCTATTCTTGCGCAAGCCAAAAAACAGCCAAACCTAGCATTGGCCTTACTTCGCTAGCGATAAAAAGCAACACTTATCGACTTTTAATAACAAATCTTTAGCGAAATTATTACCTTTTTGGTGGGTTTTTGACCTCTTGTCCTGTTTTTTACACTAAACACATTTTTTTTAAGAAAATCGAAAAAAAATCCTCAAGCTTTGGAAAATACCGCCGCTATAAAAAGTAACTTTGAGAGAACTATTTGGTTTTCCGAGACGTCGGAAACCGGAAACATCGGAAAATCAATTGGAGTAATCACCATGGCAGTTAATGTAAATACCAACGTATCAGCGATGACAGCACAGCGTTACCTAAACGGCGCTAGCAATGCACAACAAACATCAATGGAACGCCTATCTTCTGGCTTTAAAATCAACAGCGCAAAAGATGATGCGGCAGGCCTACAAATCTCTAACCGTTTGAATGTTCAGAGCCGCGGTCTTGACGTAGCAGTACGTAATGCGAATGACGGTATTTCTATTGCACAAACCGCTGAGGGTGCGATGAATGAAACGACCAACATTTTGCAACGTATGCGTGACTTGTCACTGCAATCAGCTAACGGTTCAAACTCAAAAGCAGACCGTGTAGCGATTCAAGAAGAAGTCACCGCTCTGAATGACGAGTTAAACCGTATCGCAGAAACCACATCATTTGGTGGTAACAAATTACTTAACGGTACTTTTGAAACTAAGTCATTCCAAATCGGTGCGGATAACGGTGAAGCCGTCATGCTTAGCCTAAACAACATGCGTAGTGACAATGCTATGATGGGCGGCACAAGCTACCAAGCGGCGAACGGCAAAGATAAAGATTGGTCAGTTCAAGCCGGCAGCAACGATCTACAAATCACACTGAAAGATACTTCAGGTACAGATCAGACTATCAATATCTCAGCTAAAGAAGGCGATGATATTGAAGAGTTGGCGACTTACATCAACGGCCAAACTGATATGGTGAAAGCATCAGTTGATGATGAAGGAAAACTACAAGTCTTCGCTGGCAGTAATAAAGTAGAAGGCCCTGTAACATTCGCAGGCGGTCTTGCTGGTGAGCTCGGCATGCAAGCTGGTCAAGCTGTTACCGTAGATGTCATTGATGTGACCTCTGTGGGTGGCGCTCAAGAATCGGTTGCCATTGTTGATGCTGCACTGCAATTTGTAGATAGCCATCGCGCACAATTAGGTGCATTCCAAAATCGCTTTAGCCATGCAATCAGCAACTTAGATAACATTAACGAAAACGTGAGTGCTTCTAAGAGCCGTATTAAAGATACTGACTTTGCCAAAGAAACAACAGCGCTTACTAAGTCGCAAATTCTTTCTCAAGCATCAAGCTCAGTGCTGGCTCAAGCAAAACAAGCGCCACAAGCGGCACTTAGCTTACTTGGCTAAAAGAGCCCAATAGCTCAAGAGTTACCCTTAATGAAAATCCAGCCTCGGCTGGATTTTTTTGCTTAGCGGTAAAGTGGAAAAAGTGTTAGTCGATGCAGCATTATCTTTCTTACTTTTTGACGCTAATCACATTTCTCATGCTCGCTGCATAAATTTTAAAAAAAGGCTTATTTTTTTCTAAAGGATATAAATCTTTCGCCGTTAAAGGATACGAGAGAAATGAGGTGTACCGACGTGAGGTGAGAGACACGGAAGTACATCAACACAATGCCTAAGGAGATCAATATGGCAATTAATGTAAGCACTAACGTGTCTGCAATGACCGCACAGCGTTATTTAAATAACGCCGCTGATGGTACGCAGAAATCGATGGAGCGTCTGTCATCGGGCTATAAAATCAATAGCGCGCGTGATGATGCAGCGGGTCTACAAATCTCAAACCGTTTAACGTCACAAAGCCGTGGCTTAGATATGGCGGTAAGAAACGCAAATGATGGTATCTCCATTGCACAAACCGCAGAGGGTGCAATGAATGAAACCACCAATATCTTGCAACGTATGCGAGATCTTTCTTTGCAATCAGCAAACGGTTCTAACTCAAGTTCAGAACGTCAAGCGATCCAAGAGGAAGTCTCAGCACTCAATGATGAATTAAACCGTATTGCTGAAACAACCTCGTTTGGTGGTAATAAACTGCTAAATGGTTCGTTTGGTAATAAATCTTTCCAAATTGGTGCCGATTCTGGTGAAGCTGTGATGCTTTCCATGAGCGACATGCGTTCTGACACAAAAGCGATGGGCGGTAAGAGCTATGTCGCGACAAATGGCAAAGCGCCTGACTGGTCAGTCACCAATGCGACGGATCTGACTCTGAGCTATACTGATAAACAAGGAGAAGCTCGCGAAGTCACCATTAACGCTAAAGCGGGTGATGATTTAGAAGAAGTCGCTACTTACATTAATGGTCAAAATGGTGACATCAAAGCTTCAGTCGGTGATGAAGGTAAACTGCAACTGTTTGCCGCCAATCAAAAAGTCTCAAGCGATGTCACTATTGGTGGTGGACTGGGTACTGAAATTGGTTTTGCTGCAGGTAAAGACGTAACCGTCAAAGACATCAATGTCACAACAGTTGGCGGCTCTCAGGAAGCTGTAGCTTTGATTGATGGTGCACTAAAGGCCGTTGATAGCCAACGCGCCTCGTTAGGTGCATTCCAGAACCGTTTCGGTCATGCCATCAGTAACCTTGATAACATCAACGAGAACGTCAACGCTTCTCGTAGTCGAATTAAGGATACTGATTATGCCCGTGAAACAACCCAAATGACGAAGTCGCAGATTTTGCAGCAAGCGAGTACGTCAGTTTTGGCACAGGCGAAGCAGTCACCATCTGCAGCTCTGAGTCTATTGGGTTAACCGATAGGCGAATGGAGCTTTGTGGGGAAAGCAGTGTTTTCACTGCCAACCTATGAGGTGGAAGGGAGATTGTTATGGAAATACCATCCTACACATCGAACATCCAGCCTTACGGCTCGCAAAGTGGCATTAAATTTGCTTCAGAAAACGATGGCGCGACACGCGCTTCCTCGAAACAAAATGAGGTGAATCGTACTGAACAGTTAAGAAATAGGCAAAACCAAAGCGTTGAAGCGGCAATCGAGCTTGCACAGCAACGAGAGCAGATCAACAAATCGGAAAGAGCCAAGATGGTAGAGCAGATGAATGAATTTATCTCATCTATCAACAAAGACTTAGCGTTTAGAGTCGATGAAGAATCAGGACGGGATGTTGTGACGATTTATGAAGCCAGTACTGGTGACATTATTCGTCAGATCCCGAACGAGGAAATGCTAGAGGTTTTGCGACGCCTTGCCAGACAAAAAGACCACAGTACAGGTTTATTGGTTGCTAAGGTGTAATCGTAGTTTTTGAGGTGATTTAATGAGCTTAGGCCCGATGGGTATGAATACTGGCATGGATATCAATTCCTTGGTCAGCAAAATTGTCAATGCAGAGCGCGTTCCTAAGCAGCAACGCATTGATAATGAGCTTGGCCAAATTGATGCCAGTATCAGTGCCTACGGCCGGCTCAAAGAGTCGCTGGATACGATGAAAAATCTTATGACGAATTTTCGTCAGGAGAAGGCTTTCGCTTTGCGAAAAGTCGATACTACTGATGAAAATGTCGTCTCCGCGACAGCCACCACTGACGCAATAGCAGGTAAATATGCTATCGATGTGTTGCAGCTTGCACAGAGCCATAAAGTTGCCTCGGATGTTTTAGATAAAGAGGCAAAGTTTGGTCCTGGTAAGCTGCAGATTTCACTTGGTGATCAGAAGTTTGATGTTGATGTCCAAGCCAATTCAAAATTGATTGATATCGTTCGCGGTATCAACAGCACTAAAACCAATCCCGGAGTTCGTGCTTCGGTAATCAATGATGTTGAAGGACCACGTTTGATTGTGGCCTCTAATCTATCTGGAAAAGATCATGACATTAAAATTAATGCTCAGTCTGATGCCGGAAATCCGCTCAAAAATCTAGAATACAAAACGCTGGAAGAACGCGTTAAAGATTTAGAAAAAGCACGCGCTGCAGCGCAACAAATCATTGCACCACTCACGCCAGCTCAACAAGCTATCGCTGCAAAAGTCGCCGAGAAAATAGGTGCGGCGGCACGCGAAGTTGACCAAAGTATGGCGAGTGGTGTTCAAGAAGTCGCCGGACAAGTAGCTGCCGACGGTAAAGTCGCTAATGCTGCCGGTGAATTAACCGACGCCGCCGTCAAAGCTGCTGCCGCCGCCGGTGTTGCTGCCAATAAATATCTGAAACCGCAAGATCGTATTCCAGGGTGGACTGAAACCGCCTCTGGCACCTTACTCGATTCCTACTATGAACCTGAGCCAGAGCTTGATGCGACCGCGTTAGAAAAAGCGCCAGATGTGCCCGGTTGGACCAATACTGCTTCTGGTACTTTGGTTGACTCCTATGTCACCCCCAAAGAAGCGCAAGCCAAGCTTGAACAGCAATTAGCAGCTGAAAAAGCCGCGGTTGCGGCGGCGGTGCGTAGTGGTGAACTGACGCCAGAGCAAGCCAAGCAGAAAGAGCGTGAAAAGCTTGACCCGCAAGAGCGTGAGTATTTAGATAAAGTGGACAAAGCAGATGCTGAGCTTAGAGCGGCACAAGCATCGTTTGACGCCTATCAAGGTATGACTCAAGTACAAGCAGGCCAAGATTCCGTGGTGGTTTTGGATGGTGTGGCGACCCTTTCTAGCAACAACAACGTGATTGAAGATGCGATTGAAGGGGTTGATTTGACCCTTAAAGGGCAAACGGACAAAGGCAAACCACCGGCTGAAATTGGTATCGAATATGACCGCAAAACCGTGCGCGATGATATTGAACAATTTGTCGCGGCGTATAATCAGTTTTATCAGGTCTCTAAAGAACTTGGAGGCGTTGACCCTCGGACTGGCCAAGCTGGGCCACTGGCGGGTGACAGTATTGTGCGCAGTGCAGATTCCCGCCTACGTAGTGTTTTTTCGACTAGAATTGAGCAGGCTCCAGAAGAGATCAAAAGTCTGATTGAGTTTGGTATTACCACCACACGCCAAGGGACACTTGAAATTAACTACGACATGCTAGATCGCCAACTCAATAACAACTTTAATAAGCTAGGTGAGTTCTTTGGTGGAAACCAAGGATTTGCCAAACGGGTTGAAGATGCTATTCAGAGCATGACGGGGGTGACAGGGTCGATTCGCACACGCGAAAAAAGCTTAGTAGAACGCAACTACCGTGTGGCGGACGACCAAGCGGCACTTGATCGCCGCATGGACAGTTTGGAGAAGCGAACGCATTCTAAGTTTTCAGCAATGCAAGACGCGACCAGTAAAATGCAGAACCAATTAGCTGGTATGATGAATGCGTTAGGCGGCTGATATGGAGCAGCAACTCGACCTTTTAAGTGATCTAGATCACCAAATAAGAGCAATGCTTGTCATTGATGAAATTAATACTGAAGAAATCAATCATCTTGTCGATAAAAGGGAACGGATATTGCAAAACTTACTGACGCATGCGTCAGAAAATCCACAGTTTGCAATGTCGAGCCGATGGCGAGAGGCTATTGATGAAACTAAACATCTTGTTGAACTGATGCAGTCAAAAACGGTCGAGATCGGTAGAACGCTCCAAAAATACCGACACGGTAATAAATCCGTTCAGCAATACAAAAAGTTTTTATAAGAGGAAGACTATGCGCGGTTCTTTACAGGCATACAAAAAGGTATCAGTGGATAGCCAGCTCAGTGCGGCCTCGCCGCATAAAGTCGTACAAATGTTGATGGCGGGTGCCATTGAACGCCTTATTCAAGCAAAAGCAGCAATGCTACAGGGGAATATTCCAAGTAAGGGTGAACGCCTTGGTAAAGCATTGGATATCATTATTAGCTTACGCAGTTGCTTATCGATGAGTGATGGCGGGGATATTGCAAAAAATTTAGATCAGCTTTATGAATTTATGATCACTCAGATCACCGAAGCGAATCATCAAAATGACCCGCAACCACTGGATGATGTGATCGACATCATTCGAGAAATTAAATCAGCATGGGATCAAATCCCTCCTGAATACCACAATCTGACGGCAAGCGAAGTGGGCATATAAGTTATTTATAAAACTTTAGGCACTTATTTTTTAAAGTTTTAACTGATGTCACACCAGCTCATTGCTTGGTTGCCTTATTTTTTTTATTCCATAGAATAGAAGCCATTACTAGCCTAATGGCTTTTTTTGTTGCTGAATTCCACAAATTGTCTATCGTTTAATCAAGTGATTATAGAAAAACAAAACTGAATAACGATTTTCAGAAGTGCGGCCACAATTTCTCTGATTTAAGGCAAATATTCTCACCTATGCAAGGTTTAGCAAAACTGCTTGTGATAGAAGACGATCCGCAGATCCGTCTCAATCTAAGTAACATTTTAGAATTTGTTGGAGAGCACTGCGAGGCGATCGAGTCATCCCAAATCAAGGATATTGATTGTTCAAGATTGTGGGGGGGCTGCATTATTGGATCGCTAAAAAGTGAGCAGTTAACTGATGAGATAGCTCAGTGGTTGACTAAGGCCAATTATATTCCACTTCTAATGGCAAACAAGCAGCCATATTCATTGGAAGAATTTACTCAATACGTCGGTGAACTTGAGTCACCTCTTAATTATCCTCAACTGAGTGACGCATTACGACATTGCAAAGAATTTTTAGGACGCAAAGGCGTGCAAGTTCCCTCTACATCGCGTAAGAATACCTTATTTCGTAGCCTTGTAGGCCAAAGTCATGGTATCCAAGAAGTTCGCCATTTGATTGAGCAAGTCTCAGGCACAGAAGCCAATGTGTTGATCTTAGGTGAATCTGGAACGGGCAAAGAAGTGGTTGCGCGTAACATCCATTATCATTCTGCACGCCGCAACGGTCCGTTTGTGCCGATTAACTGTGGTGCGATTCCGGCTGATTTACTTGAAAGTGAATTATTTGGTCATGAAAAAGGGGCGTTTACCGGAGCGATAACCGCGCGTAAAGGTCGTTTTGAGCTTGCCGAAGGCGGTACTTTATTTCTCGATGAGATCGGTGATATGCCGATGTCGATGCAGGTAAAGTTGTTGCGTGTGTTACAAGAGCGCTGCTTTGAACGTGTGGGCGGTAACACCACCATTAAAGTGAATGTGCGTGTGGTGTCAGCGACTCACCGCAATTTAGAAAACATGATTGATGATGAATCATTTCGTGAAGATCTTTACTATCGACTCAATGTTTTCCCAATTGAAATGCCAGCGCTAAAAGATCGCAAAGACGACATTCCATTGCTGTTACAAGAACTCATGACACGTATGGAAGCGGAAGGTGGACAGCCATTTTGTTTTACCCCGCGAGCAGTCAATTCGTTAATGGAACATAATTGGCCGGGCAATGTTCGTGAGCTAGCGAATTTAGTTGAGCGGATGATCATTCTCTATCCAAATAGTCTTGTCGACGTCAATCATTTACCAACTAAATACCGCTATAGTGATATTCCAGAATTCCAACCAGAGCACAGCTCCTATGGCTCAGTTGAAGACCAAGAACGTGATGTGCTGGCGGGTATTTTCTCTGAAAACTTCAGTTTTGAAGACGTCGAAGAGATGCACGAAAATCTCAACGCACCGCAGTCATTGCCTCCTGAAGGCGTGAATTTGAAAGAGCTATTGGCGGACTTGGAAGTCAATATGATCAACCAAGCCCTTGAAGCTCAAGGCGGAGTGGTAGCGCGTGCCGCTGATATGTTGGGTATGCGCCGTACGACCTTGGTTGAAAAAATGCGTAAATACAATATGCAACGGTGATTCAAAAACAGCATGGGTAAAGTTTAGTCAATATATTGGCAATGGATTAATTCTTTGATTTTAAAGAAAAATAGCCTGGCATGCATTTTGCTTGTTAGGCTATTGTTGTTTTATAGGTAGAATTTCGACATGCAGTCTCCTGACACACCCATTAATCAATCTCACTTAGATTCTGTAGAGGATCAAGTTGAGCGCTATAAACAGGTTCTTGATGTGATGCCTGCTGGCGTCATTTTGCTCGATACTCAAGGCGTAGTCAGAGAGGCTAACCCTGAAGCTCAGCGGTTATTGCAAGTCCCATTGGCGGGTGAAAAATGGTATTCCGTCATTCAAAGTGCCTTTGCGCCGAGAGAAGATGATGGGCATGAAATCTCGCTGCGCAATGGTCGTAAAGTTAGATTAGCCATTTCAGCATCAGCAACAGGCCAATTGATATTAATCACCGATTTAACCGAAACTCGGTTACTTCAATCACGCATCAGTGATTTACAGCGCTTATCCTCACTCGGTCGAATGGTGGCGTCTTTGGCACACCAAGTTCGCACACCGTTATCCAGTGCCATGCTCTATGCCTCAAATTTAGGTGCGCCTAACTTGCCAAACGCTACAAGAGAGCGTTTTCAGTCTAAGCTGATGGATAGGCTTCATGATCTTGAAAAACAAGTCAATGATATGTTGTTGTTTGCCAAAGGTGGTGACAATAAAGTCATTCAGCCGTTTACAGTGACAGACTTGGTCAGCGAATTTGTTCCCATGGTGGAAACGGCATTAAAAAATAGCGCAATTGATTATCATCAGGAAGTGGAACAAGAAGGGACAGTGGTGTTAGGCAATGCAAATGCCATTGCCTCTGCACTGAGTAACTTAGTGATGAACGCAATACAAATTGCGGGTAAGGCGTCGCAAATTGATGTCTTTTTTCGCCCGGTAAATGGTGAGCTGAAAATCTCGGTACAAGACAGTGGCCCGGGAGTCCCTGCTGCGCTGCAAAGTAAAATTATGGAACCGTTTTTTACCACTCGCTCACAAGGAACGGGGTTAGGGTTAGCGGTGGTACAAATGGTCTGCCGCGCCCATGATGGGCGATTGGAATTAATTTCAGAAGAAGGGGAGGGTGCTTGCTTTACTATGTGCATTCCACTCGAGCGTCATGCCCCTTCTTCACCAACAGAGACTGGAGAAGGATGATGGCTCAAAGCAAAGTCTTAATCGTTGAAGATGATGAAGGTCTACGCGAAGCGTTAGTCGATACTTTGGCGCTGGCCGGTTATGAATGGCTGGAAGCTGATTGCGCCGAAGATGCACTGATTAAACTCAAAGCACATCCTGTTGATATTGTTGTCTCTGACGTTCAAATGGCTGGCATGGGTGGCCTTGCACTGCTGCGCAACATCAAACAGCATTGGCCCAATTTACCCGTGTTGCTGATGACGGCGTACGCCAATATTGAAGATGCGGTCTCGGCGATGAAAGAGGGCGCCATTGATTACATGGCAAAACCCTTTGCCCCCGAAGTGCTACTCAACATGGTTAGCCGTTACGCGCCAGTGAAATCGGATGATAATGGTGATGCGGTTGTTGCCGATGAGAAAAGCCTGCGCTTATTGTCACTTGCCGACAAAGTGGCAAAAACCGATGCTAACGTCATGATTTTGGGCCCAAGTGGCTCAGGAAAAGAGGTCATGTCTCGCTACATTCATAACTCATCTCCGCGTAAAGATGGGCCATTTGTGGCGATCAACTGCGCCGCCATTCCAGACAACATGCTCGAAGCCACCTTATTTGGTTATGAAAAAGGGGCATTTACAGGTGCGGTACAAGCTTGTCCGGGTAAATTTGAACAAGCACAAGGTGGGACCATTTTACTCGATGAGATCAGCGAGATGGATCTGAACCTACAAGCAAAACTGCTGCGTGTACTCCAAGAGCGTGAAGTGGAACGCTTGGGGGGGCGTAAAAGCATTAAGCTTGATGTCCGCGTATTGGCGACCAGCAACCGCGACCTAAAGCAGTATGTGCAGGAAGGCAATTTCCGTGATGATTTATATTATCGCCTCAACGTCTTTCCAATCTCATGGCCAGCGCTACGTGACCGAAAAGGGGATATTGAACCGCTGGCTCACCACCTTGTAGAGCGTCACTGCACTAAACTTGGTTTACCTGTGCCTCGTATCGCGCCGCAAGCCATTAACAAGCTGCTTAGTTACGCTTGGCCGGGCAACGTCCGTGAACTTGATAACGTCGTGCAACGCGCGCTGATCTTGAGTGAGCAAGGAGACATTGCAAGTGAACATATCTTGTTGGAAGGGGTTGATTGGCAAGATGCTAGCAGCTTGCAACAAGTCGTAGAGCGCAGCGATATTGCCACACCAGAGATTAAGCCTGTAGTACAAGCCGAAGTGAACAAGCTGTTTAATAACAATGGCGCTGCATTGGGTGATGAGCTGAGAGATCAAGAGTACACCATTATCATGGATACTTTAGTCGAGTGCCAAGGCCGCCGTAAAGAGATGGCTGACAAGCTCGGAATTAGCCCTAGGACACTGCGTTATAAATTAGCGAAAATGCGTGATGCAGGAATTGATATCCCGAATTAACCCCAAAGTGGGTGATGGCATATAAATTGCTGCATCACAGAAAGAAGCAGCACAGCAGTCAAAGATTTGGCGTTAGAGGTAGCAATGAGACTTGATGGTTTAAACAGCGAAATGCAAACAATGATGTTGGAAGCAACCAATGCTCGTCCTACGGCAACTGGACAAAGTGTGAGTGCTGATTTTGGCGACATGCTTTCCAAAGCCATTAATAACGTGAACAGTTTGCAAAAGACCTCAGGTAATTTACAAACCCGCTTTGATCGGGGAGATGAAAATGTCTCACTATCGGATGTGATGATTGCTCGTAATAAGTCGAGTGTAGCCTTTGAAGCGACGATTCAAGTTCGAAATAAACTTGTCGACGCCTACAAAGAACTCATGAATATGCCCGTATAAATTAGGTAGCCGCCGTGGCAGAAGATAAGCAAACAACCGATCTTACCGTGACCAGTGGTTCTGACCACGCTTTAATGGCGAGCTCAGATCTAGACATGGACACGCAAAACCCAGATCTTGAAGAGAAGAGTTCATCCAAAAGTGATTTTGCGATGGGCGACTTGGACTTGTTGCGCCAGGTGGTGTTAGTCCTCTCTATTTCCATCTGTGTGGCACTGATTGTCATGTTGTTCTTTTGGGTTCGAGAACCTGAAATGCGCCCGCTTGGCGCTTATGAAACCGAAGAACTTATTCCTGTCCTCGATTATCTTGATCAGCAGAAACTGACCTACAAATTAGATGGTAATACTATCTTAGTGCCATCCAGTGAATACAACAGCTTAAAACTCAACCTCGTCCGTGCAGGGTTAAATCAAAACAAGCAAGCGGGCGATGAAATCTTGATGCAAGACATGGGCTTTGGTGTTTCTCAGCGCCTTGAGCAAGAGCGCCTTAAACTTAGCCGTGAACGTCAGCTTGCCAAAGCGATTGAAGAGATGAAGCTCGTCAACAAAGCTCGTGTGTTATTGGCACTGCCTAAGCAAAGCGTATTTGTTCGTCATAACCAAGATGCTTCTGCCTCCGTATTTCTTACCTTACGAACTGGCGCGAACCTTAAACAAGAAGAGGTCGACTCTATTGTCGATATGGTCGCCAGTGCCGTGCCAGGGATGAAACCCAATCGAATTACCGTGACTGATCAACATGGTCGGTTGCTCAGCTCAGGCTCTCAAGATCCTGTGTCGTCAGCCCGCCGTAAAGAACAAGAACTTGAACGCAAGCAAGAAGAGGCGCTGCGTGACAAAATTGATTCGGTATTAATCCCTATTCTAGGTTTTGGTAATTACACCGCCCAAGTGGATATCCAACTGGATTTCAGTGCCATTGAGCAAACGCGTAAACGCTTTGACCCGAATACGCCAGCGACACGCAGCGAATATACGCTTGAAGACTATAACAACGGCA
Source organism: Vibrio sp. V09_P4A23P171 (assembly GCF_963875615.1). Taxonomy (NCBI): domain Bacteria; kingdom Pseudomonadati; phylum Pseudomonadota; class Gammaproteobacteria; order Vibrionales; family Vibrionaceae; genus Vibrio; species Vibrio sp. V09_P4A23P171. Next base: position 264,815 of record NZ_CAWNMR010000033.1, on the reverse strand, counting down.
ATGTGGTGGCTGGCGTTCCAGGTGCATTAAGTAATCAGCCACCTGCCGATGCTTCTATCCCACAAGACGTCGCGCAGATGAAAGATGGCTCGGTTCTTGGGCAAGGTTCTGTGCACAAAGAAGCCACGCGCAATTTTGAACTCGATACCACCATCAGTCATGAACGTAAACAATCGGGTGTGGTGAATCGTCAAACCGTTGCGGTGGCGATTAAAAACCGACCATCGGTTAACCCAGAGACTGGCGAAGTCACCTATACTCCCTTGAGCGAAAGTGAAATTAGCGCCGTGCGACAAGTATTGATTGGGACGGTTGGCTTTGATGAAAACCGTGGCGATTTGTTGAATGTCTTGAGCATGCAATTTGCCGTGCCTGAAGTTGAGTCAATGGTTGATGTCCCTATTTGGGAGCATCCAAACTTCAACGATTGGGTACGCTGGTTTGCTAGTGCCTTGGTTATTGTGGTTGTGGTGCTGGTGCTGGTTCGCCCTGCGCTGAAAAAACTGCTCAACCCTGCTGCGGATGATGATGACCCAATGTACGGACCTGATGGTTTACCGATTGGTGCTGATGGTGAAACCAGTTTAATTGGCAGTGGTATTGATGGCGGTGATCTCTTTGAGTTTGGTTCCGGTATTGATTTGCCAAACTTACACAAGGATGAGGATGTACTGAAAGCGGTGCGTGCTCTAGTGGCCAATGAGCCTGAACTTGCGGCTCAAGTAGTGAAGAATTGGATGCAAAATGCCTGATAATAAAAATAAGAGTGGAACAGAAGTGACAGAATCATCGGTTGATATTTCAACAATTTCTGGTGATGAAAAAGCGGCTATTTTGTTGTTGAGCTTAAACGAAGAGGACGCCGCTGGCATCATCCGCCATCTTGAACCTAAGCAGGTACAACGAGTCGGTAGCGCGATGGCGAAGGCGAAAGAGCTTAGCCAAGAGAAAGTGGGCGCGGTGCATCGTGCTTTCCTCGAAGATATTCAGAAATACACCAATATCGGTATGGGCAGCGAAGACTTTATGCGTAACGCGCTTATCGCTGCATTAGGTGCCGATAAAGCCAATAACTTGGTCGATCAAATTTTGCTTGGCACGGGTTCAAAAGGGTTGGATTCATTGAAATGGATGGACCCACGACAAGTGGCGAGCATCATTGTTAATGAACACCCACAAATCCAAACTATTGTTTTATCGTATTTAGAACCGGATCAATCAGCTGAAATTTTGGCGCAGTTTGCTGAACGTGACCGTTTAGATTTATTAATGCGCATTGCCAACCTTGAAGAAGTACAACCTTCGGCATTGGCAGAACTAAATGAAATCATGGAGAAACAATTTGCCGGTCAAGCGGGCGCGCAAGCGGCGAAAATTGGTGGCTTGAAAGCCGCGGCTGATATCATGAACTACCTCGATAACAATATCGAAGGCATCCTCATGGATCAGATGCGTGAGCAAGATGAAGACATGGCAACGCAGATCCAAGATCTGATGTTCGTGTTCGAGAACTTAGTCGAAGTGGACGACCAAGGCATTCAAAAATTGCTGCGTGATGTACCGCAAGATGTACTGCAAAAAGCACTTAAAGGTGCTGATGAGGCATTGCGCGAGAAGATCTTCAAAAACATGTCAAAACGTGCAGCTGAGATGATGAAAGATGATCTGGAAGCCATGCCTCCGATTAAAGTATCAGATGTCGAAGCGGCGCAAAAAGAGATTCTGGCGATTGCACGTCGTATGGCCGACAGTGGCGAAATTATGCTGTCTGGCGGCGCAGACGAATTCTTATAATCTAACCCTGACTCAACAATAGGTAGCATTATGTCTGGAGAAAGAAAACGCGGCTTTTTACGTTTAGATGCAGACGCTAATATTGAACAAGCCAAAAAGTGGGGGTTGCCGGACTACGGCGCAGAGATCAATAAAAAAGCCAAAGAAACGGCAATGAACTACGACCCCGGTTGGATGCCAAGTTTTGATGAGCCTGTGGTTGAAGAGCCTCTGCAACTCAGCGAAGAAGAGATTGGCCAGATCAAACAAGGGGCTTATCAAGAAGGTTTGCACCAAGGCCAAGAAGCCGGATTCAAACAAGGTTATGAAAAAGGCAAAGAAGAAGGGCTGATTGCAGGACACCAAGAAGGTGTTGAGCAAGGCAAAACCGAGGGTGTCGCTGAAGGGCAAACCCTCATCCAGCAGCAGGTTGATATTTTCGTTGGTCTTGCCAATCAATTTGCTCAACCGCTAGAGTTGATGAATGCCCAAGTCGAAAAACAGCTGGTCGATATGGTTTTAACCTTGGTCAAAGAAGTCGTTCACGTTGAGGTACAAACCAACCCGCAAGTGATCTTAGATACCGTCAAATCGTCGGTTGAGTCCCTGCCTGTATCTGGTCATGCCATCACATTAAAACTCCATCCAGAAGATGTTGAAGTGATTCATTCTGCTTATGGCGAAAAAGAGCTGGATTTCCGAAACTGGACATTAGTTAAAGAGCCGGCATTAAATCGCGGTGACGTCCAGATTGAAGCAGGTGAATCGAGTGTGAATTATCGAATGGAAGATCGTATTCGTAGCGTGTTGAAAAGTTTTTGTGGCACCAATCGTCACCAACAAGGTGATCAATAGTGTTGTCTCTTGCCGATCGCCTTAGTCAATATAAAACCGAAGGGTTAACCTGCCGCCCAATGGCATCGGGCAAACTGGTCCGTGTGGTTGGTTTAACCCTTGAGGCTACCGGTTGTAAAGCTCCTATTGGTAGCTTATGTAAAGTAGAAACCATGTCAGGAGAAATGGAAGCGGAAGTGGTTGGCTTTTCTGGCGATAACCTCTATCTGATGCCCAGCGAACAGATAACAGGCGTACTGCCCGGAGCTAAAGTTACCCCAATGACAGGGGATGCTGGCCTACCAGTCGGGATGGAGCTGCTTGGACGGGTGATTGATGGTGTCGGTAATCCACTCGATGGGCTGGGGCCTATTTATACCGAAAAGCGCGCATCGTTTAATGCTGACCCCATCAATCCATTAGCTCGCAAACCCATAACAGAACCTCTGGACGTTGGCCTAAAAGCGATTAACGGTTTACTGACGGTGGGTAAAGGGCAGCGGATTGGTTTATTTGCCGGTTCTGGTGTCGGTAAGTCGGTAACGCTTGGCATGATGACTCGTGGCACAACCGCTCAAGTGGTGGTGGTGGGGCTGATTGGTGAGCGTGGCCGCGAAGTAAAAGAGTTTATAGAAGAGATTTTAGGCGTTGATGGACGTCAACGTTCAGTTGTAGTAGCCGCGCCTGCGGACTCCTCACCGCTGATGCGTTTAAAAGGCTGTCAAACCGCGTTAGCGATTGCGGAATACTTTCGTGATCAAGGGTTAGATGTATTGCTACTAATGGACTCGTTGACTCGTTTTGCCCAAGCGCAACGTGAAATTGCGTTATCTGTGGGTGAGCCGCCAGCCACAAAAGGTTATCCGCCATCGGTGTTTGCTAAACTGCCCGCCTTGGTTGAACGAGCGGGAAATGGCGGTCCTCACCAAGGATCGATTACCGCTTTCTTTACCGTGCTCACCGAAGGGGATGATCTACAAGACCCGATCGCTGATGCATCGCGAGCCATTCTTGATGGTCACATTGTTTTATCACGTGAAATGGCCGATGCCGGACATTACCCAGCGATTGATGTAGAGAAATCGGTCAGCCGTGTTATGCCACAAATCACCACCGATGAACATCTGTTGATGTCGAAAGCGGTGCGTCAAATACTCTCCATCTGCCGGAAAAATCAAGATCTCGTCTCTATCGGTGCTTACAAGCCGGGGACGGACCCTGCGATTGACAGTGCATTTACGCTAAAACCTAGGCTGGATGAATATTTGCAGCAAGGGATGAAGGATTCGGTTCCTTACGACATGTGCGTCAATATGCTCAAGCACGTTTTGCAAGTGGGGTAATCGATGGATAACGCACTCGAGTTTCTGCTTGATCAAGCCAAAGACAAAGAAGAAAAAGCCGTGATGGCGTTATCTAAATCGCGTGATGAGCTAGAGAGTTATTACAAGCAGTTGGCGCAGATTGAACAATACCGACTGGATTATTGTCAGCAGCTTATGGAGCGCGGCATGTCGGGTTTGACGGCGAGCCAATATGGACACTTAAACCGATTTCTTACCCAGTTAGATGAAACCCTTGTCAAACAAAGAGATGCAGAACAACACTTCAAAAATCAGGTAGAGAACTGCCAAGAGCATTGGATGGAAGTGAGAAAACAGCGACGCTCTTACGAATGGCTCATTGAAAAAAAACAGATAGAAGCGCAACGTCTGCAAGATAAACGAGAGCAGAAGCAGATGGATGAGTTTTCTACACTGCTCTTTAGTCGGCAACGTTCTAATCAACATAAGTTTTAATCAAAATAAGTTTTAAGTCACTGACGCCTCAAGTCGTCAACGTGTCCAATAAGATGGGTGTCATACTTTCTTATCGATATTGAAGGCTTGGCTCATTTCTTGCTTCTGACTAATCACGGAGTTCATTAGGTTAATCCACAGCGCCATCGTCAAAAAATGATGAAACATGGCTTACTGGCCAATAATGAATCCGCGTCATCCTCTGTTTTTAGTGCGAGCATCATGGATATGAATGTAAATATTACAACACCATCCGACACCTCTAAAATGGCCAGCGTGAGTAAAGCAGGCTCTGATGCGGTGAGTGAAGGTTCTGAATCTCAAGGTTTTTTTGAAAAACTGACCGCCCTCATTATGGGTCGTAGCACTGAATCTTCGGCAGAAACCGACTTTAAGGCGCTGGATGAGGGAGCTGTGCTCACCGATGACGTGGCAGCCCAAAGTAGCGATGCCTTGTTAGATAAAGAACTTGGTGAAGCCTTGAGTGAAGAGGCTGATCTTGCTACCGTGCAAACACAATTACCTCCTTCAGCAGAGGTTGATGACTCCGCTCTTCAGCAGAAAACAGCGCAAGTGATGAGCGATGGCGATGAAATCCTTGGCCGTTTAAATAGCGCCAATCAAGCACTTGCTGACCAAAACGGCAAAACCTTGCCACAAAACACTCATCCGGTAGACGTGCAAATCGACGACAACGCAGGTGACTCCTCGGATCAAGTGGAGCAAAAAGCGCCAGCGGCTGCGCAAATATCAGCACAGGATGCATTCGCTAAACCCACTACTGAACCAGTAGCACCGACGTCAGTGAATGAGCAAGCTCCATTATCTGATCAGCACATCACGGAACAAGATGCAGAGCGTGTGCTGCCTATTCAGCAGGGCAAAGAGCGTTTGATCGCTGCGGAAGGTTCACCTACGGCATCAAGCTTAAACGCAGAGACTGAAGAGAATGGTGAACTCATCCTGCCGGAATCAGTCCGAAAATTCATTCAGCCGCCTCAAGATACAAAGTCAGTGCAAGCAAGCGCTTTGTCGCAAGCGATAGAAGATGAGGCCACTTTACTTGCCACAACTGAAGTTGGCGATGCAGCAGTTAACGCGGTGGCAAAAAGTGACAACGCCATGCCCATAGAGCCATCACCTTTGGTTGAAGCGCAAGCACTTGATTCACAATTGACGACAAATTTAGCAGAGGGCAAGCTGCCACTTTCCCCATCCCCATCAGCGAATACACCTCAAACCGATTCGGAAAATGATCAGCAAGGACTGCCCACAGAGGCGTTATTGACTGCCGCTGCCATTCCTTGGGCGAACACAGTTGTTGCCGAAGGGCAAGCATTACCTCTAGACGTGGCACAAAGTGAAACGGTCCTCAAGGGTAAAAATACGCCGGTTTCATTAGCCCATTCTGTTCAGCAAGCCTTAGCTCAGCAACAATCTCAAACCATGCAGGCTGCCGCGGCGGCAGATAAAGCCGCACTAGCATCGTCACCTCTTGTGACAGCAAGCAATGAGTTATCCAATGTACAAATACAACAGTTAGCGAATGCGGCCGCGATACCAGCTGCAACCCATGCAGAATTGCCACTCAACCCCGCGCTATTCAAAGCCGGATTAGGCGCGAAAGCGTTATCGGGTGTGAATGATGCAGGGTCGGCTCAAGAGCAAAAAGAGGGCACATTAGCGCAGCAGCTTTCGAGTGCTTTGGGGCAACATGGTTTGAACGCGACGCAGAGCCGTGCTGACAACTTGCAAGCCGCGCAACAGCCTCCTTTGTTGCTTAACCGAGAAATGGCCAGTGAGCAAATGGCGGAACGGCTGCAAATGATGATGTCGAAAAACCTTAAACATGTCGATATTCGCTTAGATCCACCGGAATTGGGGCGTTTACAAATTCGTATGAATATGAATGGTGATCATACGACGGTTCATTTTACGGTCGCTAACCATCAAGCACGTGATGTGATTGAACAATCTATGCCAAGGCTACGAGAAATGTTGGCACAACAAGGTGTGCAGTTGGGTGAGACCTCTGTCCAACAACAGAGCGCTGGTCAGCAACAAGCGCGCTACACTGCCGACGGGGATGCTCAATCTGGTCAATTGGCGCGCAACGGAAGCTATTTAGACGAAGAAAACCTTGATACAGACGTCAAACTTGATTTGAATGTCGCATCAAAGCGTGATGGAATCAGTTATTACGCTTAAACTAATATTAAAAATAACGACATAGAGAACATTATGGCCGATGAAGAGTTAGGCGCGGAAGCCCCCAAAGGGAAGAAAAAACTGCTGATTATCATTATTGCTGCCGTAGTGTTACTGCTTGGTGGTGGTGCAGCTTTCTTTTTGATGAGCGGAGATGAGGGTGAAGCCACGAGTGAGCAAGCCCCCGCAGCGCAGCAAGCTTTGCCAACGGATCCTGTGGCTTACGTTAATATTGCACAGCCGTTTGTGTTTAACGTCACGGGTGATAAGAAAGATCGTTTGGTGCAAATCAAAGTGCAGTTGATGGTGCGAGGTTCAGAAAATGAAAGCCTTGCACGTTACCATTCACCTTTAGTGGAAAGCTCTTTACTGGCCACTTTTGCGTCTGCCACTGTGGAACAGCTTCGTAGCCCTACCGGACGAATTGAGCTGAGAGATAAGGCGACCGATGACATTAAAGCGGCACTCACTAAAGCGGTTGGGCAACCTGTGATCGAAAAAGTGTTGTTTACCGATTTTGTAATGCAGTAGGTGAGAAGTGACTGATTTATTAAGCCAAGACGAAATTGATGCCCTGCTTCATGGTGTAGACAGTGTTGATGAGGCGGAAGACGATGACGATGTTGCCGATAAATCGGCGATTAACTTTGACTTCTCTTCACAAGACCGTATCGTCCGTGGGCGCATGCCTACGCTGGAGCTTATCAACGAACGTTTTGCTCGTCACATGCGTATTAGTTTGTTCAACATGCTGCGTAAAACGGCTGAAGTGTCGATCAACGGCGTACAGATGATGAAGTTTGGTGAATACCAAAATACGCTTTATGTTCCGACTAGTTTGAACATGGTGCGTTTTCGTCCGTTAAAAGGGACCGCGTTGGTCACGATGGAAGCGCGTTTAGTCTTCATTTTGGTGGAAAACTTTTTTGGTGGCGATGGACGTTTCCACGCTCGAATTGAAGGGCGCGAATTTACGCCAACAGAACGACGTGTCATTCAATTACTGTTAAAAATTGTTTTCGGTGACTACAAAGAAGCTTGGTCACCGGTGATGGGCGTTGAGTTTGAATATTTGGATTCAGAAGTGAACCCAAGTATGGCTAACATCGTCAGCCCAACGGAAGTGATCGTAGTGAGCTCGTTTCATATCGAAGTCGATGGCGGCGGCGGCGATTTCCACGTGGTCATGCCTTATTCGATGGTTGAACCCATTCGTGAGTTACTCGATGCGGGTGTCCAGTCGGATAAAATGGAAACCGATGTGCGTTGGAGTTCTGCACTGCGCGAAGAGATCATGGATGTACCCGTCAATTTCCGAGTCAATTTATTAGAACAAGACATTTCATTGCGTGACTTAATGGATCTACAAGTAGGCGATATCATCCCAATTAAAATGCCCAAAAACGCAACGATGTTTGTTGAAGAGCTGCCTACTTACCGAGTGAAAATGGGCCGCTCTGGTGAAAAACTGGCGGTTCAAGTCTCTGAAAAAATTAAACGCCCTGATGTAGTAAAAACGGATCTCGCCTTTTTAGGCAAAGACATCATGTCTGAATTTGAAGATGATGACGAAGAAGATAACGAAGAATAATAGAGTAGGTAACGAAGATGGAACCAAGTGACGACCAAAGATTGGCAGACGAATGGGCAGCCGCATTAGGGGAAGACCCATCCGCGCCTAGTATTGATGTAGATGAAATTCTGGCCGCGCCTCTTGATGAATTAAAAGACACTTCACCACCGATCACCGAAGATGAGCGCCGCAAACTTGATACGATCATGGACATTCCGGTGACCATTTCGATGGAAGTGGGACGTTCGAAGATCAGCATTCGTAACTTACTGCAATTGAACCAAGGCTCGGTGGTTGAGCTTGATCGCATCGCGGGTGAGTCATTGGATGTGATGGTGAACGGCACCTTGATTGCTCATGGAGAAGTGGTAGTGGTTAACGATAAATTCGGTATTCGTTTAACCGATGTAATCAGCCAGACTGAGCGCATTAAAAAGCTGCGTTAGCATAACGTCAGTTTACGAAAAAGAAGTATTTGGATGAAAAAACTGATCGGTTTATTGCTCTGTTCAAGCCAGGCGATGGCAGCGCCGAATGATCACTTAGATTTAGCGACCACTTTCGGGTCGCTTTTGTTCGTTATTGCGCTAATTCTCTTTTTGGCTTGGGTGTTAAAACGCATGCGAGTGCCCACGTTCGGTAATCAAAAAGGGCTGAGCATTGTACGTCAACTGCCGGTGGGTACTAAAGAGCGTATCGTTATTGTGCAAGCGGGAGAAGAACAATTTCTCGTCGGAGTCACGTCACAATCCGTCCAATTGATCGCCAAATTAGATGCCCCACTCAAACAGGAGGAGGCTGAGGTCAGTCCGTTTGCCGGTCAACTGACTCAGCTGCTAAAGAAAAATGACAAGAAATAGTCGCACGGCCTCATTGGGTTACCTTGGTCATCTATGGCATCTTTCTATGTTGCTGGTGGCATTATTGTTTACCCCGTTTGCGTTTTCAGAGCAAGAGTTAGCCACGCCAATTCCTTCCAGCGCCGTAGGCGCAGAAACGGTGACAGTAACGGCGATGAATAAAGACAGTGGCGCCTCTAAAACGATAGCCGCTGGTAGCGTCAGTGGTGGTGGCGGTATTCCAGCATTTACCATGACGACCAATCCAGATGGCAGTCAAGATTACTCGATCAATCTACAAATTTTAGCCTTGATGACCATGTTGGGTTTTTTGCCTGCCATGGTCATTTTGATGACTTCCTTTACACGTATCGTGATTGTGATGTCGATCTTGCGCCAGGCAATGGGCCTGCAACAAACGCCGTCAAACCAAGTAATTATCGGTATCGCTATTTTTCTCACTTTTTTCATTATGTCACCAGTCATCAACGCCATTAATGAGCAAGCTGTGCAGCCGTATCTCAATGAGCAGATGACGGCACGTCAAGCGTTTGATACGGCTCAAGAGCCACTAAAAGCCTTCATGCTGAAACAGACGCGAGTCAAAGATTTAGAAACCTTTGTTGAGATATCGGGCTCTGACGCAACCAATCCTGAAGAGGTCTCGATGGCGGTGCTGATCCCTGCGTTCATCACCTCGGAGCTAAAAACGGCGTTTCAAATCGGCTTTATGCTATTTTTACCCTTTTTAATCATTGATTTAGTGGTGGCGTCTGTTTTGATGGCGATGGGTATGATGATGCTTTCGCCGATGATCGTCTCGCTGCCTTTTAAACTCATGCTGTTTGTACTAGTGGATGGATGGAACTTGATCCTCTCAACGCTAGCCGGCAGTTTTGCTTTATAGCGGGGGCGCGAATGACTCCTGAAGTCTTTGTTGAGCTGTTTCGAGACGCACTGTGGATGGTGCTTATCATGGTGTGCGCCATCATCATCCCGAGTTTGTTGATTGGTTTAGTGGTCGCCATTTTCCAAGCCGCGACCTCAATTAACGAACAGACGTTGAGCTTTTTACCGCGTCTCATTGTGACGTTACTAGCACTGATGTTCTTTGCCCATTGGATGACGCAGATGTTGATGGAGTATTTCTTCTCTATCGTTGAACGGCTACCACAGGTGTTGTACTAGGAGCTTGAATGGAGTACCCAACAAGCCTCGTTTTAGAGTGGATTGCTAGCTATTTTTGGCCCTACACTCGTATTTCCGCCATGCTGATGGTGATGTCAGTCACTGGGGCCCGCTTTGTTCCGACCCGAGTGCGGCTCTACTTAGGTTTGGCTATTACCTTCGCCGTGATGCCCGCGATTCCTGTCGTTTCAGAGACCGTTGAACTACTTTCATTTAAAGGTTTTTTGACCACCTTTGAGCAGATTATTATTGGCGTTGCAATGGGCATGATCACCCAGTTTATAATCCAAACCTTTGTTATGCTTGGCCAAATATTGGGTATGCAAGCCAGCTTAGGTTTTGCTTCAATGGTCGACCCCGTAAACGGGCAGAACACCCCTTTGCTTGGTCAATTGTTTATGTTTTTAGCGACCTTGTTCTTCTTAGCAACCGATGGTCATTTAAAGATGATCCAACTGGTGGTATTCAGTTTCAAAACCTTGCCTATTGGCGATGGGGCATTAACGACCGTGGATTTTCGTGAGCTCGCATTGTGGCTGGGAATTATGTTTAAAGTGGCGCTGAGTATGTCTCTTTCTGGCATCATTGCGCTATTAACCGTCAACTTATCATTTGGTGTGATGACTCGTGCAGCCCCTCAGCTCAACATTTTCTCGTTGGGTTTTGCGTTTGCACTTTTGGTCGGCTTGCTACTCTGTTGGTATATTTTAGGCGGCCTGTATAGTCACTACGAACTATTCTGGTTAGAAGGCGAGCAACAAATTTGTCGCCTTATCCGTATGAACTGTTAGGAGGCGCGTTTGGCAGAGTCAGACGGTCAAGAACGTACCGAAGACGCCACGCCCAAGCGATTGGACGAGGCGCGAAAAAAAGGTCAAGTCGCTCGTTCAAAAGAGTTAGCGTCCGTTTCGGTACTGGTGGTGGGTGCGATTGCATTGATGTGGTTTGGCGAATCGTTAGCCCGAGCCTTGTACGCTTTGATGGGTCGAATCTTCAACTTAAGCCGAGAAGAAGTGTTTGATCTCGGAAAGTTGTTTGATATTGCGGCTGGTTCTCTTGCGACCCTGGTATTGCCACTCTCGCTTATCTTAATCACGTTATTTATTGCTGCATTAATTGGCGCGGCTGGCATTGGTGGAATTAACTTTTCTGTCGAAGCTGCGATGCCAAAGCCCTCCAAAATGAACCCGCTCAGTGGCTTAAAACGTATGTTCGGTTTGCAAAGTTGGGTTGAGTTATTTAAGTCCATTTTAAAAGTACTGCTTGTTTCTGGCGTTGCTTTTTATCTGATCAATGCATCGAAAGAAGATCTATTTCAACTGAGCATGGATGTCTATCCACAAAATATTTTCCATGCGCTCGATATCTTACTCAACTTCGTGTTGCTGATCAGTTGTTCTTTATTGGTCGTGGTCGCCATCGATATCCCATTCCAAATCTGGCAGCACGCTGACCAATTAAAAATGACCAAGCAAGAAGTAAAAGACGAATACAAAGATACGGAAGGAAAACCTGAGGTTAAAGGCCGAATTCGGATGTTGCAGCGTGAAGCGGCCCAGCGGCGGATGATGGCGGAAGTGCCACAAGCGGATGTAATCATCACCAACCCAGAACACTTCTCAGTTGCGCTGCGCTATAAACAAAATACGGATAAAGCACCGATTGTGGTGGCTAAAGGCGTCGATCATATGGCGATGAAAATTCGTGAAGTAGCACGTGCGCATGATATACACATCATTCCCGCACCGCCTTTGGCTCGAGCGCTTTATCACACAACCGATCTTGAACAGGAGATCCCCGACGGGCTTTTCGTGGCGGTTGCGCAGGTACTGGCTTATGTCTTTCAGCTTAAGCAGTATCGTAAACGCGGTGGCCAAAGACCCAAACTCGATGAAAATAACATGCCGATTCCACCGGATTTACGACATTAATCCTCATCGTTATGCTGGAGCAAAAGCGTTAATGCTGAAGTTAGCGTCAGTTTAAATCACTTATCAGGAATAGAAAGCAGCACCAATACCGCGCCATGCCCGCCAAATTCAAGGGGGGCTTGATGAAATGCCATCACATCAGGATGTTGAGCGAGCCAGAGAGGAACTTTTTGTTTGAGAATGTGTTTACCGATCCCATGTTGGACACAAGCGCAGTGAATATTTTCTTTCACACAATAAGCAACCATCGCCCCTAGTTCTCGTTTCGCTTCTTGCTGTGTCATGCCGTGCATATCCAAAAACACATCCGGCACATAGACGCCACGTCTTAACCGTTTAACTTCATATTTCGACACATCATCACGAGCATAGCGCGTCGGGCCTTCATCGCTGAGTTTTGGTATAAACTCATCGGAAAAATAAAATTCGGTATCGCTGGCTTCCCGCGCAATACGGCGGATTTCTTTTTGTTTGGGGTTTCTGTTTGGCGGCTGGATTATGGTATCCTGTCGCAACTTTTTAACGCCCTTTACTGCATCCCGAAACAAGTCGAAAGCGTCATCGTGTTCGGTCTCTTTTTGGCTCATTGGGTTTGGTCATTTTCTAACAGATCGATATTGGCAGTATTGTAGCGCTTTTCGGAGGCAATTTTGGATAAGATTTTTGTAGAAGAGGCGGTTTCTGAACTTCACACGCTTCAAGATATGATTCGTTGGACGGTCAGCCGTTTTAATGCCGCCAACTTATTTTATGGTCATGGGACCGATAATGCGTGGGATGAAGCCGTTCAGCTAATCCTACCGACACTCTATCTTCCGATTGATGTTCCTCCGCATGTACTGAATTCTCGTTTAACAGGCAGCGAACGTCTGCGTATTGTTGAACGGGTGATTAAGCGCATTAATGAACGTACTCCTATCGCCTATTTAACCAATAAAGCCTGGTTCTGTGGCCTTGAGTTTTATGTGGATGAGCGAGTACTGGTGCCACGTTCACCGATTGGCGAATTGATTGAAGCGCAGTTCCAACCTTGGTTGATCGACGAGCCTGTACGCATTATGGATTTGTGTACTGGCAGCGGTTGCATCGCCATTGCGTGCGCCCACGCTTTCCCTGATGCTGAAGTGGATGCGATTGATATCTCAACCGACGCACTGCAAGTGGCAGAGCAAAATATTCAAGATCACGGTATGGAGCAACAAGTTTTCCCGATCCGTTCCGATCTATTCCGTGATTTGCCAAAAGAGAAATATGACCTAATCGTGTCGAATCCACCGTATGTGGATCAAGAAGATATGAATAGTTTGCCCAAAGAGTTCAAACACGAACCAGAACTCGGCTTAGCCGCCGGTACCGATGGTTTGAAATTGGTGCGTCGTATTTTGGCCAATGCGGCGGGGTACCTCACTGATAACGGTATTTTGATCTGTGAAGTGGGCAATTCGATGGTGCATATGATGAACCAATACGACCACATTCCGTTTACTTGGCTTGAGTTTGAAAATGGTGGGCATGGCGTATTCATGCTGACTCGCCAGCAGTTGGTTGATTGCGCTAGCGACTTTGCGCTTTATATCGACTAATGCCGTACGCACAACAAAAACGCCAGCCACAGTGCTGGCGTTTTTTTATCCATTAGAAAAATACACATTGCTTTATTTTGGGGCTTTACATCATTTCGTAATAAAGCCACTATGAATCCACGAACAATAGAATGAAGCGGTGATAGGGAGCATGTCGCTCTGTGTCATCAATATTGAGGAAGTAATGGCAGGAAACAGTATCGGACAACATTTTCGGGTGATGACATTCGGAGAAAGTCACGGTATCGCACTAGGATGTATCGTCGACGGATGCCCTCCGGGCTTAGAAATTACAGAAGCTGACTTACAGATAGACCTAGATCGTCGCCGTCCTGGCACATCTCGCTATACAACGCAGCGCCGTGAAGCGGATGAAGTCAAAATTCTTTCTGGTGTATTTGAGGGGAAAACCACTGGTACATCGATCGGTCTATTAATTGAAAATACCGACCAACGTTCAACCGATTATTCAGACATTAAAGACAAGTTTCGCCCCGGTCATGCCGATTATACCTACCACCAAAAATATGGCATTCGCGACTATCGTGGTGGTGGCCGTTCATCAGCACGAGAGACAGCGATGCGAGTGGCAGCGGGAGCCATTGCGAAGAAATATCTCAAACAAGAATTTGGGGTTGAAATTCGCGCTTACTTGTCACAAATGGGTGATGTTTGTATCGATAAAGTGGATTGGAATGAAATTGAGAATAACGCCTTTTTCTGTCCAGATGCAGACAAAGTGGCGGCATTCGACCAACTGATCCGTGATTTGAAAAAAGAAGGTGATTCGATCGGTGCAAAAATTCAAGTTGTCGCGACCAACCTGCCTGTTGGTTTAGGTGAGCCGGTATTTGATCGTCTAGATGCGGATATTGCGCATGCTTTGATGAGCATTAATGCGGTGAAAGGGGTAGAGATTGGTGACGGTTTTGATGTCGTGCAGCAAAAAGGCAGCCAGCATCGAGATCCTCTAACACCGAACGGCTTTCGCTCAAATCATGCTGGCGGTATTTTAGGCGGTATTTCGACTGGACAAGATATTGTTGCCAGTATTGCACTTAAACCCACGTCAAGTATTACAGTACCTGGCGATACCATTACTCGCACGGGTGAACCCACACAACTTATCACGAAAGGTCGCCATGATCCTTGCGTTGGTATTCGCGCCGTGCCCATTGCCGAAGCAATGCTGGCGATTGTGTTGATGGACCACTTACTTCGTCATCGCGGGCAGAATTTTGCGGTTCAAACCGAAACGCCTAAAATCTAATCCAGCATAACCGAATTAAAATGAAAAGCGCCCTTCTTGTTAGGGCGCTTTTGTTTTAATCAATTTTCTGTTTGGCTAATTTCCGCGGCTGAATGAATTTTTTATCGAAACAAGTCAGCTAACTAACCAAATATCTAACATCGGAATATCTAACATCGGATTATGGCTAATGAATCTGATTTTCAGCATCAAGCTGGAAAGAAGGCAAACGCCATTTAAAACGCACTGCCGCCATACGCAATAAATAACCCACAATAAGCGTTACTATCGTGCTGGTGACATCATTGATGCCGAATGCGAGCAAGGTTAAATAAAGCCCTGAAGCGACTAATGAAACCGAAGCGTAGAGTTCTTCATGCAGTACCAGTGGGGTTTGTCTGCAGATTAAATCGCGTAATAACCCACCAAACACCCCAGTGACCAACGCAGAAACCATACAAATGCCGGGATGCAACCCCATGCCCATTGCGACTTTTGTGCCTATGATACTGAACACAATTAGCCCCAATGCATCTAAACGAATGAACAACCCTTTGAGTTTGATTACCCATTTAGCTAAGCCTGTGGTGAGAACGCCTGCGATACAGGTAATGGCTAAAAACTCCGGATTCTTCACCCAACCTAGCGGATAATGGCCGAGTAAAATATCCCTCACCGTACCGCCTCCAATCGCAGTGGCACTCGCTACTAACATCACACCGAACCAATCCATTTTTCGACGGCCTGCACTCAATGCGCCAGTCATCGCTTCGGCAGTAATACCAATAATATATAAAACACTGAGCAACATAATGCGGTACTCCGACAGCACTTCCTTAGGTATATAAGAACCGAGAAAGCGGTTGAACTTAAAAATGGAGGCGCAAGTGTAGTAGTAAAGTCAGGCGATGGCGAATGAGATTTTATGCCAAGAAACCGTTTGACCGATTAATAAAACTAATGAAGTGGGGCGATTGAATGGCTTTACCTGACTACAGAAAAATAAGAGAATGCGTTGAGAAATTTTTGCCTGCATGACTGAGCGATGACACATCAATACCAAGACTTGATCTCCCTGTTCAATGACACTTTTTTTGAGCCATTCAATACGCGTTTAGAGCTCGGTGGTGATGAGCCGATTTACTTGCCTGCTGATGCGCAAATCAATCATCACCGCATCATTTTCGCACGAGGCTTCTTTGCCTCGGCACTGCACGAAATCGCGCATTGGTGTGTCGCCGGCCCTGAACGGCGATTGATGGAAGATTTTGGCTATTGGTATCAACCAGACGGGCGAACCGCGCAAGTTCAAGCCGAATTTGAAAAAGTAGAGGTTCGCCCTCAAGCGTATGAGTGGATTTTATCGGTCAGTGCTGGCTTTCCTTTTACTGTGAGTTGTGACAACCTACATGGCGATTTTGAACCAGACCGTATCGCCTTTATGACTCAGGTACATCGTGAGGTAGTCGCTATCTTACAGGTTGGACTTCCACCCCGAGTGAAGATGCTGTCAGATGCATTACGTGCTTTTTATGGTACGACAGAATTAAGGCTAGAGCACTTTATTATCAGGTAACTAGCTAAATAATAAGAGAAAATGAGAGTTGTATGATTATTGGATTTGAAGAAAAACTGCTGGAAATGATTGATGCACGTATTGCGACGGCATCGGACGATGAATTGTTTGCGGGTGGTTATTTGCGAGGTCATATTTCTTTGTCTGCAGCCGCGTGTGAAGATGAAGGAATTGACGATCTATCTCTGTTTAAAGCACGAATTGAGCAAAGCCTAGAGCAAGCGCGCACAGAGCTTACGCCTGCAGACCGCGTGATTGTGTTCGATTTATGGACCGAGCTTCACAACCAAGCTTAAGGTGACCACACTTAACTCATTCGAATTCTTTGAATGAGTCCGTAAAATTTTTATGGTTGTTGTTAATTTGTGCGATCGCTATGCTTAAGCCATATTCGAACACACAAGGGCAACACCATGAAAGTCATCGCATTTGGAGCATCAAACAGCTCAACTTCAATCAATAAAGCATTGGCCACTTACACCGCTCACCTCATTGAAGGTGCAGACGTGGTGGTGCTTGATATTAACAACTATACCGTTCCTATGTTTAGCGAAGATCTTGAAAAAGAGCTTGGTCAAGCCGAAGGCGCTCAAGCTTTTCTGCGTGATCTTGCTCAAGCGGATGCGTTTGTTATCTCTTTTGCTGAGCATAATGGTCACTACCCAGCGGCGTACAAAAATTTATTTGACTGGGCAACACGCATTGACCGTGAACTATTCAAAGGTAAACCTGCTGTTTACCTAGCCAGCTCTCCTGGTCCTGGTGGCGCGCAATCGGTTTTGGCGGCGGCAAATAATTCTGCTCCTTATTTTGGTGGTAATGTAAAAGCGTCTGTCTCGGTACCGAGTTTTTATGACAATTTTGACTTGGCTACGGGTCAAGTGACTAACCCAGAAGTGGCGGCACAATTGAAAGACGCGGTTGCGAAGCTCGTATAGCTTTCGTGTCTCGTTTTAAGTTCGTCTCACGTTAAGTTTCACGGCTTTTCGCGTGAAAAAGTGAGCATTAAAAAAGCCTTGCTGGATAAGTAAGGCTTTTTTCTATGACGGGTTTTATCGAGGAGTACGTTCGGTGATGGCTTTGCCTTTTTTGAGTTTTCTCACCCACATTCGACTTGGATGAAGCGTTTCGAGAACATCAACAGCAAGCGGAAGTGGATCGCCACTCATTTGTGAAGCCAGCAACTCAGCCATTAATGGCGCAGAACTTAGCCCTCGCGATCCTAGCCCGAGCATGCAGTACAAATGAGGATAGTGAGCCACAGATGGAGTCTGTTGCGGATCTTGGGGCGTTAACGGCTGGTAGTCGAGCTTGATCTGTTCAAAGTTGCCCACATTCCCGACAAACGGCAAATGATCGCGGCTGACACAGCGAACGCCTTGGCGAGATTGATTGCTAGATGTATCGACTTGCTGTGTCCAGTTTTGGTCGTTAATACAACGGGTTAAGCGTTGTCCATTCTCTTGCTGCGCCGCCGCATCGAATGCTTGGTTGATTTGACTTCGGTCATAGCTTGCGCCAATGCAGTGCTGTTGAGTGTTGGGGTTGTGCGGTGTCATATAGCCGTCGTAACACAACACGCTGCTCAGCTTTTGCAATGTTTCTGAGGTTGGAATATGGCTTACTTGTCCTTTCACTTTGCCAAGTGGCAACGCTTGTGTTTGCTCGAAATGGTCAAATTGATGTCCGTTTGCAATGACCACACACTGATGGTGCTTTTCGCTACCATTAACACTTAATGTCCACTGCCGTTGTATTTCATCCCAGCGCAAAGACTCCACCTTGTGATTGAAATAGGCGTTGAATCGCTCACTTTGGCTTAATTGGTCAAACAGGCCTTGTGTCAGTTGAGCAGGGCAAAGCCATCCTCCGAGTGGGTAATGTAAGCTGACCATGTCAGTCGGTAAGCCGACGTTTTGTAACGTTGCTTGTTGATCGCAGTAGTGCATTAGCTGAGGGTTAAATTTCCCTTCAAGCATCGCCATCTGTTTTTGGGTCGATTTTTCATCCCACATCAATTGGGTCACACCACACCAATCATGATCAAAAGGGACGGTTTGCGCCATTTGCTCAACAAATTGCCGAGCAAACAGAAAAGCGGGCGCAAAAACACGCGATACACCACTGTGGTCTTTATTCAGCAGTGGGTAAACCGCACCTTGTCGGTTACCTGAAGCACCTTGAGCGGCCTGAGGATCGGCGCAATACAGGCTGACATTGATACCGCGGCGATTGAGCATTTTAGCTAATGTGGCACTAGCAATGCCGCCGCCGATGATCGCCACGTCGGTAACATTGGTCGTCGGCGCAATCGCAAACCAAGGTTTTATATTGCTGTACGGCGTTTTGTGTTCCAGTTGACCAGCAATCATCTCTCTTTTGGTGCCAAAGCCTTTCACTTTTTTCATCGAAAAGCCTGCTTCTATCAATCCGCGTCGTACAAAACCTGCGGCGGTAAAAGTGGCGCACGTGGCTTTGTGTTTCGCCAGTTTGGCCATATTCTCAAACAGCGTTTGATTCCACATTTCAGGGTTTTTACTGGGAGCAAAACCATCCAAAAACCATGCGTCTACCACGCCTTGCTCGGTTGTGGGAACTTGCGGCATACACTCTTTGATATCACCGAACCAAAGATCAAGGGTAATGGCGCCATCATCAAGAACAATGCGATGACATTCTGGTACTGCAATCGGGTAGTGTTGTTGAAGCTTTTTCGCATAAGTCGCTAATTCAGGCCACGCTTGGTGCGCTGTTATCAAGTCGTGTTTATTGAGCGGATATTTTTCAAAACTGATAAAATGCAGCGCTTGCAATGGCGCATTTGGGTTTTGTTGCCTAAACGCATCAAATTCTTGCCATACAGCGAGAAAATTTAACCCAGTGCCAAACCCCGTTTCGGCAATGACGAATCGTTTTTGGTCATATTGGTGCCATCTTTGTGGTATATGATTTTGGGAAAGAAACACGTAACGCGTCTCTTCTAGGCCGTTAACGTTGGAAAAGTAAACGTCATCGAATTGGTCGGAAACGGGTGTGCCCGCTTCATTCCAACCCAGTGTTGCGTTGGTTATGCTGGTCATAATGGTGTAATTCTGTGAAATCGGGCGATATATAGCTCGAGATTGTACGAATTTCTGGGAAAGCTGACCACTTTTGTTATTCTTCTTAGTTATTATCTAAGCGAATTTTGAATTATAGGAATGTCACATGAAACGAGTCGTAATCACCGGTATGGGTATTGTTTCAAGTATCGGTAACAACGTCGAAGAAGTTTTAGCGTCTCTAAAAGCAGGCAAATCAGGTATTACCGCTTCTGAGCAGTTCAAAGAGAACGGTTTACGCTCTCAAGTGTGGGGTAGCCTGAAAATGAACCCTGCTGACCATATTGATCGCAAACAGATGCGTTTTATGGGTGATGCGGCCGCGTTTGCATACCTATCAATGGAACAAGCGATTGCCGATTCAGGTTTAGCACCAGAGCAGGTCTCTAATGACCGCACTGGTATTGTGGCTGGTTCTGGCGGTGCGTCGTCGTATAACCAAGTTATTGCTGTCGACACATTGCGCACAAAAGGCGTGAAGCGCGTTGGTCCTTACATGGTTCCACGTACTATGTCTTCGACTGTTTCAGCCTGTCTTGCTACGCCATTTAAAATCCGTGGCGTCAACTACACCATGAGCTCCGCTTGTGCGACGTCGGCTCACTGTATTGGTCACGCAATGGAACTTATCCAATTGGGTAAGCAAGATGTTGTGTTTGCAGGTGGTGGTGAAGAGCTCGATTGGTCTTTAACTATGATGTTTGATGCAATGGGTGCGCTGTCAACTAAGTACAACGAAACACCAGAAAAAGCGTCACGTACTTACGATGCTGACCGCGATGGTTTCGTGATTTCAGGCGGCGGCGGCATGGTTGTGGTTGAAGAGCTTGAGCATGCACTGGCTCGCGGCGCAAAAATTTACGGTGAAATCGTCGGTTACGGTGCGACATCCGATGGCTACGACATGGTGGCTCCATCAGGTGAAGGCGCTGTGCGTTGCATGAAGATGGCAATGCAAGCGGTAGATAGTGTGGATTATGTCAATACACATGGTACTTCCACACCTGTCGGTGATGTAAAAGAGTTGGGTGCCATTCAAGAAGTGTTCGCTGGCAACAGCCCAGCTATCTCGGCAACAAAAGCAATGACTGGCCACGCATTAGGTGCGGCAGGTGTGCATGAAGCCATCTACTCTACCTTGATGCTTCACCACGGCTTTATCGCGCCAAGCATCAACATTGACAATTTAGATCCAGCGGCTGATGGCCTTGATATTGTGACCGAAATGCGCGAGCAAGAGCTAACCACTGTGATGTCTAACAGCTTTGGTTTTGGCGGTACGAACGCGACGCTAGTGATCAAAAAGTATCAAGGCTAATGCGCCTACACACCTCTAATAAAAAGGTTTCCAGAGCGGGTCAGCTTAGCTGATCGAACAGACGCAGACTCTGTCCCATGGAGAGCGGGACGGGATCCTTTTGTTCTGGGTTTTTGCCCGGTTTCCGTGAGGAGCCGGGCATTTTTATGGAAAGCGGGATTTCTTCTCGACAGTCTGTGCGCTTTTCTGCACAATTCCTTCAATTTCGAAAATTGTGAACTCCGCTATGAAAATCCTTATTGATGAAAACATGCCTTATGCTGAATCGTTATTTAGCCAGTTTGGTGAGGTGGTGTTGAAACCCGGTAGAAGCTTAACGGCTGATGATCTTATCGACGTTGACGCCTTGATGATTCGTTCTGTTACGAAAGTAAATCAAGCACTATTAGCGAAAGCCAATAAATTAAAGTTTGTTGGTACGGCGACGGCAGGTATGGACCACGTTGATCAAGCGCTTTTGGCTGAAAGAGGCATCTTTTTTACTGCCGC
This sequence comes from Vibrio sp. V09_P4A23P171, assembly GCF_963875615.1. Classification (NCBI taxonomy): domain Bacteria; kingdom Pseudomonadati; phylum Pseudomonadota; class Gammaproteobacteria; order Vibrionales; family Vibrionaceae; genus Vibrio; species Vibrio sp. V09_P4A23P171. The sequence continues at coordinate 243,354 of NZ_CAWNMR010000033.1, read as the reverse complement.
ACCGGGGTGTAATAAGGTGGGAGTGGCTGAGTATGTTTTCAGTGTATTGATGGTGTTAGCACAGCAGCATGGTTTTTCTGCCTTAGAGAAAACCGTTGGCATTATTGGTGCTGGTCAAGTCGGCAGCTATTTAGCCGAGTGTTTAGCGGGGATTGGCATCAATGTACTGCTCAACGATCCCCCAAAACAAGCACAAGGTGATTGCCGCGAGTTTACTCATCTTGATGTTTTACTTGATAAAGCGGATGTCATTACGCTGCATACACCCATTACTAAAAGTGGTGAATGGCCAACTCATCACTTGATTGATGGAGTTCGACTTGCCCAGTTGCGCAGTGATCAGATCTTGATCAATGCGGCTCGTGGTCCTGTGGTGGATAACCAAGCGCTGAAACAACGCCTACAGAAAAATGATGGTTTTATTGCCGCTTTAGACGTGTTTGAATTTGAACCTGAAGTGGATATGGAACTGCTGCCTTTGCTCGCCTTTGCGACGCCGCATGTGGCTGGCTATGGGTTAGAAGGTAAAGCCCGAGGCACGACCATGATTTTCAATAGTTTTTGTGAGTATCTTGGCGATGACCATTGCGCGAATGCCAGTAGTTTATTACCCGAGGCTCCCATTGCCAAAGTGTATTTATCACGCGGTTGGGATGAGGAAACATTACACAGTTTAACCCAATTGATTTATGACGTACGCAAAGATGACGCCTTGTTTCGCCGTGAAATTGGCAAACCAGGTGCTTTTGATCAAATGCGTAAACTTTATTGGGATAGAAGAGAATATAGCGCGATGACTGTCGTCGGTAGTGAGTCGTGTGATCTCACTCCCTTAGCTAAATTAGGTTTTAAAACAGAGGTAACAAATGAGCCAAGAATTTAATATCGCTATTTTAGGAGCAACCGGCGCGGTTGGTGAAACCATGCTTGAAGTGCTCAAAGATCGCAAATTCCCCGTTGGTGAACTTTACCTACTTGCCAGTGAGCGTAGTGAAGGTAAATTCTACCGCTTCAATGGTAAGACCATACAAGTACAAAATGTTGAAGATTTCGATTGGTCACAAGTTCAGATTGCACTGTTTTCCGCTGGTGGTGAATTGTCCGCAAAATGGGCTCCTATTGCCACAGAAGAAGGCGTGGTAGTCATCGATAACACCTCACATTTCCGCTATGAGTACGATATCCCACTTGTTGTGCCTGAAGTGAACCCTGAAGCGATTGCGGATTTCCGTAACCGCAATATTATTGCGAACCCAAACTGCTCAACCATCCAAATGTTGGTGGCGTTAAAGCCGATTCACGACGCTGTGGGTATCGAGCGAATTAACGTATCAACTTATCAGTCCGTTTCAGGAGCTGGGAAGTCAGGCATTGATGAGTTGGCGGGACAAACCGCAAGGCTGTTAAACGGTGTTTCGGCCGATCCTGATGTGTTTAGCCAGCAAATTGCGTTTAACTGCATCCCACAAATCGACCAGTTTATGGATAATGGTTACACCAAGGAAGAGATGAAAATGGTGTGGGAAACGCAAAAAATATTCAATGACTCAACCATTATGGTCAACCCAACTTGTGTACGCGTGCCAGTTTTTTACGGCCATGCTGAGTCACTGCATATTGAAACACGCTTACCGATTGATGCTGAGCAAGTTATTGAGTTATTAGAGAAAACTGAAGGTATTGAAGTATTCAGCGGGAATAATTTCCCCACGCAAGTTCGCGATGCGGGAGGGAAGGATACGGTTCTTGTAGGGCGTATTCGCAACGATATCAGTCACCACAGTGGCATTAACATGTGGGTAGTGGCAGATAACGTGAGAAAAGGCGCTGCAACAAATGCGGTACAAATTGCGGAAGTGTTGATTCGAGATTATTTCTAATTAATACCTAGTAAAAAGGAGTGGCTTACCACTCCTTTCTCTCTACACAAAAAAGCCGAGTGATTGATTCACCCGGCTTTTTTATTATCGTCCAGCTCAAGGCTGAGAATGATGGCTATCTTTTTGACTTGTGCGCGTTAGGGTTCTGCTTGCAACTGCCGTCGGCACATTTACCATATAGATAAAGGCTGTGATTGGTGAGCTGTACATTATATTGCTCGGCAATCTCTCTTTGGCGTTGTTCTATCACCTCATCTGAAAACTCAATCACTTCACCACAATCTAAGCACACTAAGTGGTCGTGGTGGTGTTGTGTTGAAAGTTCAAAAACGGATTTTCCACCTTCAAAATGGTGACGAGTGACAATACCCGCATCATCAAATTGGTTTAATACTCGATAAACAGTCGCAAGACCGATTTCTTCACCAAGATCAATCAATTTCTTATACAGTTCTTCAGCGCTGATATGTTGGCATTCAGGCTGCTGTAGCACTTCTAAAATTTTTAGCCTAGGAAGGGTAACTTTAAGACCTGCATCCTTGAGCGCTTGGTTATTATCTGACATACACTTTCCTGTTGATGATCTGCAGCAGTTAACAGAATTCATAATTGCGATCATTATAGGGGAGTCACTGCTAACAATAAACCACGAAGTTCAAAGGGTTACTTTATATTTGTCACAAAGCCGCGCAATATCACTGATATAACAGCTCTTACCAGTTACAATTGCGTAACATTTATTAGTGATTGAGTCGATAGGTTTAAAAGGTGAGCACGGAATGAATCACTCTTTAGCAAGATTTTATAAGCCAAATATTGTTAAGTGGGCGTTAAATAGCTGGCCCCCTTTTTGGGGCGCTGGTATCCACATTGATGAAATTAGTAGCGACTTCCGTCAGGTGAAAATGCGCCTAAAGCTGCGGTGGTGGAACAAAAATGCCAATCGCACTCAGTATGGTGGCAGCATTTTCTCTCTCACGGACCCTGTTTACTCTTTGATGTTAATGGGGATTTTGGGTGAGCAATATTATGTATGGGACAAAGAGGCCAGCATCAACTTTATCAAACCGGGCCATTCTGATTTGTATGCGGAGTTTCTGATAACGCAAGACCAACTGGATTCAATCTTAGTGAGCACGGCCAATGGGGATAAATGCTTTCCGGAATTTGTTATCCATGTTAAGGATGCCAAAGGCGAAGTGGTCTCTGAAGTGCAACGTAAATTGTACGTGCGCAAAAAACCTAAATACAGAGAAGAGAGTGATGCAGACAAAATGGTTACTTTTTGTGACCGCTAAGGCTGTCCATTCTGCATTTGGCACAGCTCAATCCAAGCTTCGGCGGTGCGAGAAACGTACCGTTCCGCGTGCCATATTAATCCTAAGTGCCAATCAATACTGGGTGTCATAGGTTTGACTAAGACGCCTTCTCCTTGAATTCGTCGACAAAGTGGTTCGGGTAGAAAGGCAACGCCTACGCCACTTTTGACCAACGCGACTAAAAAATCCCACTGGCTACTGCGCGCTGCAACTTGTGGTGTAAATCCGTGTTGTAGGCAGAATGAGTGGATGTAGTCACTCAGCGTAAAATCATGGGTATAGAGGTAAAATGGCTCATTTTGTAGTTGCTCCCAACCGATGGCTTCTTGCTGCTTCCAAGGAGATGAATCGGGGAGTACGGCGCAAATGGGGTAACTGTCTAAGGAGAGTGACCGCAGATTATCAATCGGATGAGGCGAAAGCATGGTGACGGCTACGTCAATTTCGCCATTGAGGATAGCTTGCTCTATTTTACGTCCGCCATACTCAACGATGGTGAGCTCTACATGAGGGTAGGTTTGACGGTATTGGCGGATCAGACCTGCGTAAAGGTGTCCAACCATTGGTGGAATTCCGAGATGCAGTTGTCCCCGCTTTACCTGATTGAGATCGACCAGCTCGGCTTCTAACTGAGACATCTGCGCTAAGATCTCTAGCGCTCTTTGATAGACAACCTCTCCTGCATCGGTAAGCCAGAAACGTCGACCTTCACGATGTAATAGTGGCTGTTCAATTTCCTGCTCTAGACTGCGGATCATTTTACTGATGGTGGGCTGGGTGACGAACAGTTGCTCGGATGCGCGGGTAAAGCTTTGTTGATTGACCAACTCAACAAAATAGCGCAGTGCTTTAATATCCATAATATCTCCTTTTTATCATTCCATTTTGGCATGAAAATGATAATAAAAAGTCATTTTACGATGGTTTTATGGATTAATATAATGTGACTAATTTCACAAAACGGCATTAGTCTCATCATGCAAAGAATAAGAAACAGCCAAAGAGTAAAAAACAATCTGCAAACAGTGGTACAAGTTGCTGCGCTATCAATGATCTGGTTTTTGGCGGATTTTCTAGTCAGCACTTTTCATATTCCTTTACCAGCAAATTTAACTGGCATGCTATTGCTGTTAACTTTAGTGATTATGCGAGTTGTAAAAGTTGATTGGCTGCGCAAGGGAGCAACTTGGTTATTGGCGGAAATGCTGTTGTTCTTTGTACCAGCGGTCATTGCGGTCGTTAACTATCAAGAGTTAATGCAACAGCAAGGGTTACGAATTATGGCGGTACTTGTCATCAGTACCATCATGGTCATTGCTATTACTGCTTGGACCGTTGATAAAATGTATCGTTTAGAGCTGATATTAGCGCGTAGAAAAAGCAACCGGGCAATACGCCTAACCAAAGTGGAGCGTTCATCATGAGCTCACTACTTACCACAACGCTGCTTGGTGTATTTTGCTTGCTGCTAACCTTGGCTTTTTACTATGGCAGCAAGTGCCTTTATCAACGTAAACGTTCTATTTTCTTAATGCCGCTGCTATTGGCCCCTATATTGTTAGTGGCTGTTGTGATGATCTTTCACATCCCTTACCAAACCTATATGGCAGAATCTCATTGGTTATTGTGGCTACTTGGACCCGCGACAGTGGCTTTTGCTATTCCGGTCTATGACAACCGATTGTTGATCAAGCGCCACTGGCTCTCTCTATCCGTGGGAGTGATCGTATCGGTTGTGGTGGCTGTGGGAAGCACGGTTTTGTTGGCTCGTTGGTTTGAATTACCCGATATGCTTCAGCGCAGTTTAGCGATGCGCTCGATTACCACCCCTTTTGCTGTTGAGGCAACGAAGTCAATTGGTGGGCAAAGTGATCTGACTGCTCTATTTGTGGTACTTACTGGGGTGATAGGCATGGCGGTAGGTGAAGTGGTGTTAGCGTTATTATCCATTCGCTCTGGGCTTGGTAAAGGAGCCAGTCTTGGCGCTTCCGCGCACGGTGCAGGAACGGCAAAAGCGTATCAAATTGGCAATGCTGAAGGGGTCGTGTCGAGTGTGGTGATGATGATTGCGGGAATGGTCACTGTGTTGCTTGCTCCATTTATCGGTCGTCTACTTTGGTAAAGAAAAGAGTGCTGTTGTATACGGGTCAATAAAAAATCCCCTCGCAAGGGGATTTTTTATGTTTAAGAGATTAGCCTTCAAGTTCGGCTAAACACATCTCTTCATAAATCTGCTTAACCCATGTGCTGACGCGCTGTTCAGTTAGCTCTGGTTGACGATCTTCATCGATGCATAAACCAATAAAGTGGCTATTGTCACCTGCAACCAAGGCTTTAGAGGCTTCGAATTCATAACCTTCAGTTGGCCAGTGGCCAATAATCGTTGCACCTTTGCTTTCGATAATGTCACGCACTGTACCCATCGCGTCACAGAAGTATTCAGCGTAGTCTTCTTGATCGCCGCAACCGAAAATAGCAACTAATTTCGTCGAGAAGTCGATCGCTTCTAATTCTGGGAAAAAATCATCCCAATCACACTGCGCTTCACCGTAGTACCAAGTAGGGATACCCAGTAACAATAAGTCAAAATTATCAATGTCTTCTTTGCTGCTTTTCGCAATATCTTGAACGTGAACGAGCTGCTTACCCAGTTGCTTTTGAATCATTTTCGCAACGGCTTCAGTATTACCGGTATCGCTACCAAAGAAGAGGCCTACACTTGCCATAGAATCATTACCTTTAATTTGTCATTTTCTGGCGGATGAGCGTGTTCTTTACCCCAGCCCGGTGCCTTCCCAACTGAGTTGGATAAGTCCTTTAAGGATAAAGCCAGCACAACCTAAAAACAGAACTAGCCATACAATACGGCGCCCAAATGGCGGTACATTACCTTGCTTAAGGACATCTTTTATTGCCATACCGATAAGGAAAAATATAGACGCAAAAAGAAGATCGAGTCCAATCGATTCAAGCATGTTCATGTAGTCGTACAGCATGGGTATCCTTTATGCCAATTTGCTTGAGCGCACTATAACACTGTTATTCGTCAAAGTTAATGCGCGCATTGGTACCTATTTCACACTTGTTGTTTCACAGTAAAGCGGCTAGCTGCCAATGAACTTTCTGATCGCTCGTAAAACTTCAACGGGCTTTTCTGCGTGTAGCCAGTGCCCTGTGTTGGCGATGACGTGCGCTTTCGCTTGGCTAAACTGCTGCTGGATCATTTCTTGGTGTTCCGCTAGTAGATAGTCAGAGTTGCTGCCTTTAACCAATAAGGTTGGAACAGAGCTGCAAGGGATTGGTTCCCAGCCTAAAATATTCCAGTAATTTTTTTCAATGGCGGGAACATTAAAACGCCAGCTCATTACACCATCTTCTCGTTTAAATAACGATTTACTGAGAAATTGTCGTACGCCTTCTAGCTCAATATGTTGCGCTAAAATGGCCATGACCTCTGCTCGCGAGGTAGGCTGCTGCGCAATAACCGCGTTGAGCCCCGCCAGTACGTTATCATGTTTCCGATGCTGATAGCTGACGGGTGCCATATCTAAAACCACCAGTTTGGCGACTTTGGATGAGGCGATGTCAGCCAGCTTCATAGCAACTTTACCGCCCATTGAATGGCCAATCAGCGTGACTGAATCACAAGCTAACTCTTCGAGTAAACTAGCAACATCGAATGCCATGCTCGCGTAATCATGTTCCTCACTGTGAAATGATTGACCGTGATTGCGCAAGTCAATACTCAATACTTGGTGATCGGCTTTTAGGTCTCTTGCAAGTAAACCTAGGTTGTCTAAATTGCCGAATAAACCATGGATCAAAACAACGGTGTGACCTTCACCTTCGAGTTTGTAATTAAGAAGTGCTGACATTTTATCTTATTAGTGATTGGTTTAACGTAGAGTATCAGTGAAGATCTCGCTATAATCCCTCAGAGTTTAAACATTGAGATTGTGAAAAGCGAATGAAAACAATTGAGGTTGATGAGGATCTATACCGTTATATTGCCAGCCAAACCCAACATATTGGAGAAAGCGCGTCGGATATTTTACGCCGTTTGCTCAATGTTGACGGTAAAGTGTCTGCAGCAGCGGTCGTGACGCAAGTAAGTACCGAGCCCAAGGGCATTGTTGTGAGTAAAGATGCCGTACAAGAGATACAGATTGATAGCGTAAAAGAGATGCGTTCTTTGCTCATTTCTGATGAATTTGCGGCTTTGAAAAAAGCAATTGATCGTTTTATGTTGGTGCTTTCAACCTTATACCGTATCGATCCAGTAAGTTTTGCTGAAGCGACCTTAGTGAAAGGACGTAAGCGTGTGTATTTTGCTGACAACGAGCAAACCTTGCTTGCTAGTGGGCAGACAACCAAGCCAAGAGCGATTCCAAACACACCATTTTGGGTCATTACCAATAACAATACTAGCCGCAAACAACAGATGATCGAGCAGCTGATGGTATTGATGAATTTCCCGAGTGACATTATTGAGAAAGTGACGCACTCAATCTGATTTGTGCCCATTCATAGATAAAAATCTGATTCAAGCCTCATACTGCGGACCACTAAGTCCGTATCATGAGGCTTTTTATTTCGTTGTTATTTTAAGAAAGGATGTCAAAAATGGCTATGCACCCACGCGCCGGACAAAAAGCACGGCAGGAAGACTTACATAATATCCCTGCGCTCGTTGCAAACTACTTTTTACTTCAACCTGATGCGGCTAACCCAGACCATAAAGTACAATTTGGTACTTCGGGGCATCGTGGTTGCGCGGATAAATCGACATTTAACGAAAACCACATTCTTGCTATTGCTCAAGCGGTAGCAGAAGTGCGCGCTCAGCAAGGAACCACTGGGCCGATTTTTGTCGGAAAAGACACGCACGCACTCTCTGAGCCTGCTTTTTCTAGTGTACTTGAAGTACTGATCGCTAATGAAATTGAAGTGATCGTTCAACAGGATAATGGCTATACGCCAACGCCGGGTATTTCACACGCAATCTTGACTCATAACTTGAAGCACGCGCAAAAAGCTGATGGGATTGTGATCACACCTTCTCATAATCCACCGCAAGATGGTGGTATTAAATACAATCCTACCCATGGCGGCCCTGCTGAAGGGGAAATCACCCAAGCGATTGAAAACCGAGCCAATGAGATCATTGCAGAAGGCATGCAAGGCGTGAAGCGTCTGCCTATTATGTCGGCAAAGCAATCGCCGCTGTTTAAACAAGTTGATCTTGTGAAACCTTATATTGATGACTTAGTGAATGTGATTGATATGGAGGCCATCCAAAAAGCCAATCTAAAACTGGGTGTTGATCCGCTCGGTGGCAGTGGTATTGATTACTGGCGTCAAATTGGCAAAGCGTATCAGCTTGATTTAACACTGGTGAGCGAAGCGGTGGATCCGACATTCCAATTTATGTCACTCGATAAAGATGGTGTAGTGCGTATGGACTGTTCTTCTCCTTATGCAATGGCGGGGTTATTAGCGTTAAAAGATCAGTATGATCTCGCGTTTGGTAATGACCCTGACTACGACCGCCACGGCATTGTCACTCCGAAAGGTTTGATGAACCCAAACCATTTCTTAGCCGTATGCATCGATTATCTGTATCGTCACCGCAAGCAATGGCGTAAAGAAGTGGCTGTTGGTAAAACGTTAGTATCAAGTGCATTGATTGACCGTGTGGTCGCCGATCTTGGCCGTGAGCTGTGTGAAGTACCTGTCGGCTTTAAGTGGTTTGTTGATGGCTTATACAGTGGTCACTTCGGTTTTGGTGGTGAAGAGAGCGCAGGTGCGTCATTCCTGCGTAAAGACGGAACGCCTTGGTCAACGGATAAAGACGGTATTATCCTTTGCTTACTGGCGGCGGAAATCACCGCTGTCACAGGTAAAAATCCGCAGCAATATTATGAAGATCTGGCCGCGAAACATGGAGAGTCTAAATATAGTCGTATTCAAGCTGTCGCAAATGGCCCACAAAAAGCAGTGCTGAGCAAATTGTCACCAGAGATGGTCTCTGCGCAAACATTAGCGGGAGATGAGATCACAGCCCGCTTGACGCATGCTCCCGGTAATGGCGCAGCCATCGGTGGATTAAAAGTGACCACTGATTATGGCTGGTTTGCTGCTCGTCCATCAGGCACAGAAGATATTTATAAGATCTATTGTGAAAGTTTTAAGGGCGATGAGCACCTCAAGCAAATCGAAGCGGAAGCGCAACAGATTGTTAATCAAGTCTTTGCCGACGCTGGTTTGTAAGCAAACTTATCAATTAAAATAGGCGGCCAGAGGCCGCCTATTTTATATTTAGTCGTCTATTATCTTGGTTAAAGCTGAGGCCAACTGTCGGGAACGATGAACCAGAACTTTCCGCTGTCACTTTGGCAATGTACAAAACTATGCTCTTCATTTGCTGTGTAACGCGTGCAGTTTTTACCTTTCCCGCTAATCCATTGAGGCTTTTCCAGTAAGAATAACGCTTCATCTATTTGATGTGACTGGCTTTGATAACACCAAAAACCAGCAATTTGTGACGGATTGAGTTTATAACCTAGGCATTCACTAGGAACAGGCTCATCGTGAAAAGGGTTTACATATAAGCGCCCTTGCATCAGTAAATGACGGCTAACGTCACGCCAAAGTGGGTAAGCCGCACTAAATTGGGCTGATTGGGAAAGGGTCAATTGGTGGTTCAGCATATGTTCAAGTTTGAGATCTAATCGATCTTGAGCATTGGGACCATACCACAGCCCTTGATGTAGCAGGTAAAACTTCACTGCGACTTCCCAATGCTCATAACGCTGACTGCGTTTATTTTTGATGACAAAATCTAGCGAACCTAGTGTACTTCCTGCTTCGTTCAATTGAATTTCTTCAGAAACGGCGGAATAAGTGGGGTTTAGCGTAAACAATAAAGAACATAAATGCTGGTATAGAAAGCCTAACCTAGGGTTCCCTCTATACTCTTCTTTCAATATCGGAACATTGGGTAAAAAAGGAGTACGTGCCGCGACTACACCCTCTCCTTGGAAAAGAGTAGGGGTTGTCGACACCCAGTGTGCCAGTGTGTTGAGGTCCATTGTCATTAATTGTTCTCGTCCTTATTTTTCGACATTCTAGCTTGAAATTGTTATAACCACGCTAATGATAAAACTCAATTTTGGAATGAAAGATGGATAATTTAAAACTTGAAGCTCTGCTCAATCAAAAGCTTAATCCTCAATTGATTAAAGACTATTGCCCTAATGGATTGCAAGTTGAAGGTCGCACTGAAATCAAAAAGATTGTGACGGGTGTGACGGCCTCGCAAGCGCTGATTGAACAAGCAATTGAACGAAATGCTGACGCTTTATTAGTGCATCATGGTTATTTTTGGAAAAGTGAGCCTGAGTCCATCCGTGGAATGAAAGGCCACCGGATCCGAGCTTTGATACGAAATGATATAAATTTATACGCATATCATTTGCCGTTAGACATCCATCCAGAATTAGGCAATAACAAGTTGTTAGCTGATTTGTTGGGGATTCATGTTGATGGCGGATTAGAAGGGCACCCGCAGTCGGTCGCCATGTTCGGCCATTTTGAACAAGCGTTGACAGCCGATGAGCTCAGTCAACGAATCGAGCAAGCTTTACAACGACGGCCACTGCACGTAGCTCCGAGCTCAAACAGAATCATCAAAACGGTGGGTTGGTGTACTGGTGGTGGGCAAGATTTCGTCGATCTAGCGGCGCAGCACGGATTAGATGCGTTCATCTCTGGTGAAATATCAGAGCGGACTACCTACTCAGCAAGAGAGCAAAATATTCATTATTTTTCTGCAGGGCACCATGCCACAGAGCGTTATGGTGTGAAGGCACTGGGAGAATGGTTAGCGAGCGAATATGGCTTTGAGGTTGAGTTTATCGATATCAATAACCCTGTGTAGTGGGCTTGTTTCTGATCAATGTATCAAATGAAAAAAGAGCGAGTGGGAACTCGCTCTTTTCTATTAGGTACTATGACTGGGTTTGCTATTCGCGTTCGTGTAACGGTTTAAAGTTACGCATTTTTTGACCAGTGTAAAGTTGGCGAGGACGGCCAATTTTATTATCTGGATCACTGTGCATTTCATTCCAGTGGGCAATCCAACCGATAGTGCGAGACATTGCGAAGATAACGGTAAACATAGAGATTGGAATACCGATAGCCTTCAGAATAATACCTGAGTAGAAATCCACGTTAGGGTAGAGTTTTTTCTCAACAAAGTATTCGTCAGAAAGCGCGATGCGCTCAAGTTCCATCGCCACATCCAATAGTGGGTCCTGAATATTCAGCTCTTTGAGCACTTCATGACAAGCCTCACGCATTACCGTCGCTCTTGGGTCGTAGTTTTTATAAACTCGGTGACCAAAACCCATCAAGCGGAATGGATCATCCTTATCTTTTGCTCTGACGACATACTCAGGAATGTTATCAACGTTGCCTATCTCTTCTAGCATACGCAGACAGGCTTCGTTAGCACCCCCATGAGCAGGCCCCCACAACGAGGCAATGCCAGCCGCAATACAGGCAAACGGGTTAGCACCAGAAGAACCGGCAAGGCGAACCGTTGAGGTTGACGCGTTTTGTTCATGATCGGCATGCAGTGTGAAAATTTTATCCATCGCGCGTGCAACCACAGGATTCACTTCATACTCTTCACACGGCGTTGCAAACATCATGTGTAGGAAGTTCTCGGCATAGCTTAAGTCATTACGCGGGTAGATAAATGGTTGGCCGACAGAATACTTGTAGCACATCGCCGCCAATGTTGGCATTTTTGAGAGTAGGCGGTAAGCCGCTATTTCTCGGTGTATATCATTATTAATATCAAGTGAATCATGGTAGAACGCAGCAAGCGCTCCAACCACACCACACATTACAGCCATTGGGTGAGCGTCACGGCGGAAACCGTGGAAGAAACTTGCGATTTGCTCATGAACCATAGTGTGACGCGTCACTGTATGTTTAAACTCTTCATATTGCTTACGATTAGGGGCTTCACCGTAAAGAAGAATATAACAAACTTCCAAGTAATCAGCGTTATTGGCTAATTGATCAATAGGGAAGCCGCGGTGCAGTAACACCCCTTTTTCGCCATCGATATAAGTGATTTGAGATTCACAAGATGCAGTGGCAAGAAAACCAGGGTCAAAAGTGAAGTATCCGTTGGCTCCTAGTTTACGAACGTCGATTACTTGTGGGCCTACAGTCCCATCCATAATCGGCAGCTCGATTGGCGCTTTACCTTCAATATGAAGGGTCGCTTTCTTATCTGCCATAACAATCTCCTTTGTTTATTATTTAATCCGTCCAGGATGTTTGTGTGACATTTTTTTACGTGTGTTCTTAATTAAAGTCAATTTTTCTCGTCTGATGTGTGCACTTGTTTTGATTTTTTATACATATAAAGTTAAAAATCTGTTCTGTGTAGCAAAAATTGTTACATCAATTGTATTAGAATGTTGCGAGCCGTATAGTGGCACTGAAAATTTTGGTGAACACCTTATAAATAAAAGGCTAGAAACTGTATTTCAGTATTGCATTCTGTCTTTGTTGTTAACGGAATTATTACATTTAACTGCGCGATATCGGGCTTTTTATGTTAAAATAATGTTAACTTTTGTGGGTTTTACAACCAAAATTCATTTATAACTATAAATGCTCAATGGAGCTGAGTGAGCAAGCCCGTGAAAGAAAGAAAGTCAAGACCTGTTAATTTAGATTTACAGACCATTCACTTTCCGATCAGTGCGATTGCATCCATCCTACACCGAGTGTCTGGGGTGATGATGTTCGTTGCGGTCGGAATTTTGCTGTGGTTACTCTCCCTCTCGTTAAGTTCTCCGGTAGGTTTTATGGAAGCCAGCAACATTGTTAATGGCTTTTTCGCAAAATTTATTTTATGGGGAATTTTAACAGCGCTGTCTTACCACATTGCAGGTGGTATACGCCATTTGCTGATGGACCTGGGCCACTTTGAAGAGTTGGAGTCAGGGGCTATGAGTGCCAAAGTCGCCTTCATCGCAACAGCAGTGCTTTCAGTTTTAGCGGGAGTATTGGTATGGTAAAACATGTTTCTTCTTTTGGTCGTAACGGAGTGCATGATTATCTGCTGATCCGTGCTTCTGCGATCATTATGACTCTTTATACTATCTACCTAGTCAGCTTCTGTGCTTTCTCTGGTGATATCTCCTATGTTTCATGGACACAGTTTTTTGGTGGAACCTTTACCAAAGTCTTCACAATGCTGGCGTTAGTCTCTGTCCTTATCCATGGTTGGATCGGTTTATGGCAAGTATTAACGGATTACATTAAGTGTTCTAAATTGCGTGGTGGCCTGCAATTGGTCGTTATTGCAGTGCTCTTTGGATACTTCTTCTCTGGCTTATTTGTATTGTGGGGTGCGTAAGTGACTATTCCAGTTCGTGAATTTGATGCCGTAGTGATCGGCGCTGGTGGTGCTGGCATGCGTGCAGCACTGCAAATTTCAGAGCAAGGTTTATCCTGTGCTCTGCTTTCTAAAGTTTTTCCAACACGTTCTCACACGGTTTCGGCTCAAGGCGGTATTACCGTTGCCTTAGGCAACGCGCATGAGGACCACTGGGAACAACATATGTATGACACGGTAAAGGGCTCCGATTATATCGGTGACCAAGATGCTATCGAGTACATGTGTAAGAATGGTCCAGAGTCGGTGATTGAACTAGAAAAAATGGGTTTGCCTTTTTCTCGTTTTGACAATGGCACCATTTATCAGCGCCCATTTGGTGGGCAATCCAAAAATTTTGGCGGTGAACAAGCGGCTCGAACCGCTGCTGCCGCTGACCGTACTGGTCACGCACTACTTCATACCTTGTATCAACAAAACATTAAATATAAGACCACTATTTTCTCTGAGTGGTACGCACTTGATTTAGTGAAAAATGAAGAGGGTGCAGTACTTGGCTGTACCGCATTGTGCATGGAAACAGGCGAAGTTTGTTATTTCAAATCTAAAGCCACAGTGTTAGCGACTGGCGGAGCTGGCCGTATCTATGCTTCAACCACCAACGCGCATATCAATACGGGTGATGGTGTGGGCATGGCTATCCGCGCTGGCGTCCCGATGCAAGATATTGAAATGTGGCAATTCCACCCAACAGGGATTGCTGGTGCAGGCGTTCTTGTGACGGAAGGGTGTCGTGGTGAAGGTGGCTATCTTTTAAATAAAGATGGCGAACGTTTCATGGAACGTTATGCACCAAACGCGAAGGATTTGGCTGGTCGCGATGTAGTAGCCCGCTCAATGATGATTGAGATCCGTGAAGGTCGTGGTTGCGATGGTCCATGGGGTCCGCACATCAAGCTTAAACTGGATCACCTTGGCAAAGAAACTCTGGAATCTCGTCTGCCGGGCGTATGTGAGTTGTCACGTACGTTTGCTCACGTCGATCCAGTTAAAGAACCGATTCCAGTGATCCCAACCTGCCACTACATGATGGGAGGAGTACCGACTCAAGTTTCAGGTCAGGCGATTAAGCAAGATGCTAAAGGCGCTGATGTGGAAGTTCAAGGTTTGTTTGCGTGTGGTGAAATTGCATCAGTATCGGTGCATGGCGCGAACCGTTTGGGTGGTAACTCTCTACTGGATTTAGTGGTCTTTGGCCGAGCAACAGGCTTGCATTTGGGCGAAACGTTGAAAAAGCAAGCGGACGCAAAACCTGCCACAGAAGCGGATATTGAAAAATCGCTAGAACGTTACAACCGCTGGGAAAACAGTACAGGTGGTGAAGATCCCGCGCAAATTCGTAAAGATCTGCAACGTTGTATGCAAAATAACTTCTCGGTGTTCCGTGAAGGTGAAGCGATGGCTAAAGGTCTTGAAGAGCTTAAAGTGATTCGTGAACGTTTGAAGAACGCACATCTTTCAGACAAGTCAACCGAGTTCAACACTCAACGGATCGAGTGTTTAGAGCTGGAAAACTTGATGGAAACAGCATTTGCTACCGCGGTTGCTGCAAATTATCGTACCGAAAGCCGTGGAGCCCACGCTCGCTTTGACTATCCTGAACGCGATGATGCTAATTGGTTATGCCATTCAATTTACAACCCTGAGACTGAAAGCATGTCGAAGCGTAGCGTAAATATGGAACCAATTTATCGTGAAGCGTTTCCGCCTAAAGCGCGCACATACTAAGGAGAAGGCACTATTATGAAATTGAAATTCTCTTTGTATCGCTATAATCCGGATGTCGATCAAAAGCCTTACATGAAGGATTATCTGCTTGAAGTAGAAGAGGGCTCTGACATGATGTTGCTGGATGCGCTCATTTTGCTGAAAGAGCAAGATCCCACCATTGCTTTTCGTCGCTCGTGCCGTGAAGGGGTGTGTGGATCTGATGGTTTGAACATGAATGGTAAAAATGGATTAGCGTGTATCACTCCATTATCTGCGCTTTTGGCCAAAGGCACGATCGTTATTCGACCTCTGCCGGGGCTACCAGTCGTCCGTGATTTAATTGTCGATATGGCCCAGTTTTATGAAAATTACGAGAAAGTTAAACCTTATCTTATGACTGACGGAAACTTGCCTCCGGCTCGTGAGAACTTGCAATCACCAGAAGAGCGAGCGCATTTAGACGGTTTATATGAGTGCATTATGTGCGCTTGCTGCACAACTTCATGCCCTTCTTTCTGGTGGAACCCGGATAAATTTATCGGCCCAGCAGGTTTGTTGGCGGCTTATCGTTGGCTAATTGACAGCCGAGATACCGCAACAGATGAACGTTTATCTAATCTTGATGATGCTTTTAGCGTTTTTCGTTGCCATGGCATCATGAATTGTGTAAGTGTTTGTCCTAAGGGATTAAATCCGACGAAAGCCATTGGACATATCAAATCAATGCTTGTGAACCGTTCGGTTTAAAATGAATAAAAATTGCAGGTCTTCGGACCTGCCTTTTATAGCTCGGCATAGACCGAAGCAAACGTGAAAACTACTGGTTAAGGGAAAATATGCACAACGGCGTGATGAAGGCATGGCTCGAGTCTTCACACTTGGCTGGCGCCAATGCAACTTACGTAGAGGACCTCTACGAACTGTATCTAAGTGATCCTGATCTGGTAAGTGAGGAGTGGAAACGTGTTTTTGATGGCTTGCCTGCGCAAGCTGACAATGTGGTTGAACAGCCACATTCACGTGTCCGTGACTACTTCCGACGACTCGCGAAAGAAACAAAGCATTACAATGTCCAAGTTAGTGATCCAGATGTCGATGCTAAGCAAGTAAGAGTCTTGCAGCTGATTAATGCTTACCGTTTTCGCGGTCATGAAGCGGCTCAACTCGACCCCCTAGGTTTATGGCAACGCCCATTAGTGGCAGAATTAGACCCAGCGTTCCACAATCTTAACGAAGGTGACTTCGAAGAAACTTTCAATGTCGGCTCTTTTGCTATCGGGCAAGAGACAATGAAATTGAAAGACATTTATCAAGCCCTCAACAAAACCTATTGCGGTTCCATCGGTGCAGAATACATGCACATTATCGACACTGAACAAAAGCGTTGGATACAACAACGTCTTGAATCAGTCGTTGGTCAACCTTCTTTCAGCAAAGAAGAAAAACGAATTTTCCTCGAAGAATTGACAGCCGCAGAAGGACTTGAGCGTTATTTAGGCGCGAAATTCCCCGGTGCTAAGCGTTTTTCTTTGGAAGGTGGTGACGCGCTCATCCCAATGATGAAAGAGTTGATCCGTCATGCTGGTAGCACAGGTATGCGTGAAGTTGTGATTGGTATGGCGCACCGTGGTCGTCTTAACATGCTCGTCAACGTCTTAGGTAAAAAACCTCAAGATCTGTTCGACGAGTTTGCGGGTAAGCATGGTGAAAGCTGGGGAACGGGTGATGTTAAATATCACCAAGGTTTCTCTGCTGACTTTGCGACACCCGGCGGTGATGTGCATCTAGCCTTAGCATTTAACCCTTCGCATCTTGAAATTGTTAACCCAGTCGTAATTGGTTCAGTTCGTGCTCGACAAGATCGATTGGGAGATGAAGACGGTTCGACAGTGCTACCTATTTCGATTCATGGTGACTCTGCTATCGCTGGCCAAGGTGTCGTTGCCGAGACATTTAACATGTCTCAAGCGCGTGGTTATTGCGTGGGAGGGACGGTACGTATTGTTATTAACAACCAAGTTGGTTTTACCACGTCAAACCCTCGTGATACACGCTCGACTATGTATTGTACTGACATCGCTAAGATGGTTCAGGCTCCTATTTTCCACGTCAATTCTGATGATCCAGAAGCAGTTGCTTTCGTCACCCGCATTGCACTCGATTATCGTAATGAATTTAAGCGTGATGTCGTCATTGATCTGGTTTGTTATCGCCGTCACGGCCATAACGAAGCCGACGAGCCAAACGCAACTCAACCGCTGATGTATCAAAAGATCAAAAAGCATCCTACACCGCGTAAGCTTTATGCCGATGTTTTGATAGAGCGTGGTGAGTTTGATATCGAGATTGCCACACAGTTAGTCAACGAATATCGTGATGCTCTGGACCATGGTGAAGTCGTGGTGAAAGAGTGGCGTCCAATGGCACTGCATTCTGTTGATTGGTCACCGTATATTGGCCATGAATGGGATATGCCATGGAATAGTAAAGTTGACCTTGAGCGTTTAAAAGAGCTAGGTAACCGAATTTGTCAGTATCCAGAAAGCCATAAACTGCAAAGTCGAGTGGATAAAATCTATACCGACCGACAAGCGATGGTTAATGGAGAGAAGCTTCTCGATTGGGGTATGGCTGAAACGCTGGCTTATGCAACCTTAGTTGATGATGGAAAGCGAATCCGCATTTCGGGGCAAGACTCTGGGCGTGGAACCTTCTTCCACCGTCACTCGGTATTGCATAACCAAAGTGACGCAAGTACCTATATTCCATTGGCGAATATCCATGATAAACAGGGTCCTTTTGAAGTATTGGATTCGGTTTTGTCGGAAGAAGCAGTGCTAGCTTTTGAATATGGCTACGCGACAGCGGAGCCGAGTGGTTTGACGATTTGGGAAGCTCAGTTTGGTGATTTCGCCAATGGAGCTCAAGTCGTGATTGACCAGTTCATCTCTTCCGGTGAACAAAAATGGGCGCGTTTGTGTGGTTTAACCATGCTGCTACCTCATGGTTATGAAGGGCAAGGCCCGGAGCACTCATCAGCACGCCTAGAGCGTTATTTGCAACTGTGCGCCGAACAAAACATGCAAGTGGTGGTTCCCTCTACGCCAGCGCAGGTATACCACATGCTGCGTCGTCAGGTTGTTCGTCCAATGCGTCGACCATTGATCGTTATGTCACCAAAATCGTTGCTGCGTCACCCACTATGTATATCAACACTGGAAGACTTGGCTGACGGATCGTTTTTGCCGGCTATCGGCGAAGTTGACGATCTCAACCCAGCGAATGTCAAACGTGTTGTGTTCTGCTCTGGTAAGGTTTACTACGACCTGCTTGAACAGCGCCGCAATAACGAACAAGGTGATGTTGCTATCGTCCGTATTGAACAGCTATATCCATTCCCGAAAGAAGAAGTGGAAGCGGCTATCGCTCAATACACTAATGTTGTTGACTATGTATGGTGCCAAGAAGAGCCTCAAAACCAAGGTGCTTGGTACAGTAGCCAACATAACTTCCGTTCTGCCATTCCAGCCGGTGCTGATCTGAAATACGCAGGTCGCCCTGCATCAGCATCACCAGCCGTTGGTTATATGTCGGTACACTTGAAACAACAAAAAGCGTTGATTGAAGACGCTCTGACCCTAGCTTAACGAACTAGAAGTAAAAGGAAGACACAGATTATGACAATTGAAATTCTGGTTCCAGATCTACCTGAATCAGTGGCTGATGCAACAGTCGCGACATGGCATAAAAAGCCAGGTGAAGCCGTCGCTCGTGATGAAGTACTCGTTGAGATTGAAACTGATAAAGTAATTCTTGAAGTGCCAGCGCCTGAGGCGGGTGTTCTCGAAGCCATTATCGAGCAAGAAGGTGCGACGGTGCTTTCGAAACAGTTATTGGCGAAATTAAAACCCGGTGCCGTTGCAGGTGAACCGACGAAAGATACCACCAACGATACAGAGCCGTCTCCTGATAAACGTCACAAAGCCACATTGATAGACGAAACGAATGATGCACTTAGCCCTGCGGTACGCCGTTTACTCGCCGAGCATGGTTTGGAAGCAAGCCAAGTGAAAGGCTCTGGTGTGGGTGGGCGTATCACGCGTGAAGATATTGATGCTCATCTAGCGGCTGCAAAATCAGCGTCAGCAGTTGCTTCAAGTCAACCTGAGCCTGTCGTTGCGATGGCGCGCAGCGAAAAACGTGTACCGATGACGCGTTTGCGTAAACGTGTTGCGGAGCGTCTGCTTGAGGCAAAAAATAGCACGGCGATGTTGACGACGTTTAATGAAGTTAACATGAAGCCTATCATGGATCTTCGTAAGCAATATCAAGGTCTGTTTGAAGAGAAACACGGTATTCGTTTAGGCTTTATGTCTTTCTACGTGAAAGCGGTAACAGAAGCGTTAAAGCGTTACCCAGAAGTGAATGCATCTATTGATGGCCAAGATATTGTGTATCACAGCTATTTTGATATTAGCATGGCAGTTTCAACGCCTCGTGGCTTAGTGACTCCGGTTCTTAAAGATTGCGATACGCTAAGCCTTGCCGAAATTGAGAAGGGCATCAAAGAGCTTGCACTCAAAGGAAGAGATGGCAAATTGACGGTTGAAGAACTGACTGGCGGTAATTTCACAATTACGAATGGCGGTGTGTTTGGATCGTTAATGTCAACACCGATCATCAATCCGCCGCAAGCGGCCATATTGGGCATGCACAAAATCCAAGACCGCCCAATGGCTGTGGATGGCAAAGTAGAAATTTTACCAATGATGTACCTAGCACTTTCTTACGACCACCGTTTGGTGGATGGCCGTGAGTCAGTTGGTTTCCTTGTGACAGTAAAAGAGCTACTTGAAGATCCAGCACGTCTGCTACTGGACGTCTAGCCTTCATTTAAGCAAAAAGCTACAAGCTATCCTCTTGGATAAATTGCAGCCGCTTAATTTGAGAAGCACCCTACAGATATATGGCGCAGCATAGCTGCCGCTTTATGGAAATAATAAATCCCCTAAGGGATAAACAAACGGAAGAACATAATGAATTTGCATGAATATCAAGCCAAACAGCTGTTTGCAGAATTCGGTTTGCCTGTACCGGAAGGTTATGCCTGTGATACTCCACAAGAAGCTTTTGAAGCGGCGGGTCGGATTAGTACAGCGAAGAAAGTTGTTAAGTGTCAAGTGCATGCAGGTGGTCGCGGTAAAGCGGGTGGCGTTGAGTTGCACGACACTAAAGATGGTGTCAAAGAGTTTGCTCAAAAATGGCTAGGTAAAAATCTGGTTACTTATCAAACGGACGCAAATGGTCAGCCAGTATCAAAAATTTTGGTTGAAGAAGCCTCTAATATCGCGAATGAGCTTTACTTAGGCGCTGTTGTTGACCGTGCGACTCGTCGTGTCGTGTTCATGGCCTCAACAGAAGGCGGCGTGGAAATTGAAAAAGTAGCGGAGGAGACTCCGGAGCTGATTCATAAAGCCGCAATTGATCCTTTGGTTGGTCCGCAAGCCTATCAAGGCCGCGAACTTGCTTTCAAACTTGGCTTGGAAGGCGACCAAATTAAGCAATTTGTGAAGATCTTTCTAGGTCTTGGTGCTATGTTTACCCAGTATGATCTTGCATTGCTAGAAATCAACCCATTAGTTGTCACCGCTGAAGGGAACTTGTTGTGCCTTGATGGCAAGATCAACATCGACTCAAACGCACTTTATCGTCAACCTAAACTTCGCGAGATGCACGATCTCTCACAAGAAGATGAGCGCGAAGCTCATGCTGCTCAGTGGGAACTGAACTATGTTGCTCTTGATGGCAATGTTGGCTGCATGGTGAACGGTGCTGGCCTTGCAATGGGCACCATGGATATTGTTAACCTTCATGGCGGCAAACCTGCAAACTTCCTTGATGTTGGTGGTGGTGCAACCAAAGAGCGTGTTGCTGAAGCGTTCAAAATCATTTTGTCTGATGACAACGTGAAAGCCGTATTGGTGAATATTTTCGGCGGTATCGTACGTTGCGATATGATTGCAGAAGGCATTATCGGTGCGGTGAAAGAAGTTGGTGTAACGGTTCCCGTAGTCGTGCGTTTGGAAGGTACAAACGCGGAATTAGGACGCGGAGTACTCGCAAATTCTGGTCTTGATATCATTGCAGCTGAGTCGTTAACGGACGCAGCTCAGAAAGTTGTTGCTGCGGCGGAGGGTAAATAATGTCGGTACTTATTAATAAAGACACCAAAGTAATCTGCCAAGGTTTCACTGGTGGTCAGGGAACTTTCCACTCCGAACAGGCGATTGCCTACGGTACACAAATGGTCGGTGGGGTTTCTCCGGGTAAAGGTGGTCAAACTCACCTTGGTCTGCCTGTATTTAATACGGTGCGTGACGCAGTGAAAGCAACGGGTGCAACGGCAACCGTTATTTATGTACCTGCACCATTTTGTAAAGACGCTATTTTAGAAGCAATTGACGCTGGTATTGAACTTATTGTGACGATCACGGAAGGTATACCGACTACCGATATGATTGACGTAAAAGTGAAGCTCGAAGAGACTGGTGTGCGTATGATTGGCCCGAACTGTCCGGGTGTGATTACACCGGATGCATGTAAGATCGGCATCATGCCAGGCCACATTCATAAGAAAGGAAAAGTGGGTATTGTTTCTCGTTCAGGAACGCTAACTTATGAAGCCGTTAAGCAAACAACAGATGAAGGCTTTGGTCAGTCAACGTGTGTTGGTATCGGCGGTGACCCAATCCCGGGCTCTAACTTCATTGATATCTTGAAACTATTCCAAGACGATCCTGAAACTGAAGCGATTGTGATGATTGGCGAGATCGGTGGTACAGCCGAAGAAGAAGCCGCGGCATTCATTAAAGAGAATGTCACGAAACCGGTTGTGTCTTATATTGCTGGTGTGACAGCGCCTCCGGGCAAACGGATGGGCCATGCTGGTGCTATCATTTCTGGTGGTAAAGGGACAGCTGATGAGAAATTTGCAGCGCTTGAAGCCGCGGGTGTGAAAACTGTCAAAAGCCTTGCTGATATCGGAAAAGCATTGCGTGAAGTGACGGGTTGGTAATCACGCCTTCCTCAGTTTGAAGACAAACCCCGAACCTTGTTTCGGGGTTTTTACTTTAGATTCAATAGGTTTTGATACTAGCGTTTTACAAGTTGACTGCACATAAACATCGTTGTAGCCGTCACGACAACCGAAGGGCCTGCAGGTGTGTCAAAATGCCACGAGAGGATTAGCCCGCCCAGCACAGCTAAAGCGCCGACCAAAGAAGCCAATATTGCCATCTGCTCTGGGGTTTTTGTGAGTCGCCTAGCGGTCGCCGCGGGAATAATCAGCAGCGATGTCATAATCAGAGCACCAACAAATTTCATTCCTAGTGCAATCACCACTCCAATTAATAGCATTAGCAGCAAACGCATTAAATCAACGTTGATGCCCTCAACAAACGCAAGTTCTTCGTTCACTGTAGTTGAAAGTAATGGTCGCCAAAAAAGAAATAGCAGTGCACTTACTGCAATCGCTCCCCCCCAAATGAAGGCTAAATCAGTAAAACTTACCGCCAATAAATCGCCAAAGAGATAGCTCATTAAATCGATGCGAACGTTATCAAGGAAGCTTACTGCAATGAGACCAATGGATAACGAGCTATGAGCGAGAATGCCGAGCAAAGTGTCTGTCGCCACAAGCTGCTGTTTCTGCATAGTAACCAAAATGATTGCAAGCCCAAGACAGCAAACGAGCAACGCAAGATAAAGGTTGATATCAAGCAAAAAGCCTAGCGCCAATCCCATCAGCGAGGCGTGTGCGAGGGTATCGCCAAAATAAGCCATTTTTCGCCAAACCACGAATGACCCAAGGGGACCTGCGATAACGGCAATACCAAGGCCTGCTAATATTGATGGAAGAAGAAATTCAATCATGATGGTGACCGTGTGAATGATTTGAACAGCAAGTTGCATCTCCTTTCACAGGTTGGCCTGCTAAGTCGTGATGATGCTGATGTTTGTGATGGTAAAAAGCTAAGGCTTCGCGATTGCGCGTACCAAATAAAGCGATATAGCTTGGGTGTTGAGTAATCGTTGCAGGTGAACCGAAACAGCAAACATGGTGATGAAGACAGATAACATCATCCGTTTTTGCCATTACCAGATGTAAATCGTGAGAGACCATGAAGACACCACAGCCGAAACGATGTCGTATGGCATCGATAAGATCATACAGATCAATTTGCCCTTGCACGTCAACACCTTGGGCTGGTTCATCAAGAATTAGAATACCTGGGCGCTGTAGCAATGCACGGGCGATAAGAATCCGTTGCGTTTCACCACCGGACAGCTTATGCATATCATAATCAAGAAGATGCTCGGCCCCGACTAGTCTGAGTGCGTCTAGCAACTCTTGTTGACTAAAACGTCCGGCTAAACTTAAAAATCGTTTAACGGGGAGTGGTAACGCGTCATTAAGTTTTAACTTTTGAGGAACATAACCAATTTTAAGGTTTTTTACGCGCGTCATCGTTCCGCTATGGACGGGCTGTAGCCCGAGCAATACTTTAACGAGCGTCGACTTGCCCGCACCATTAGGACCTATCAGTGTGGTAATCTTCCCTTTTTCTAGGTTGATACTGACATTGTCCAAAACACGGCGGTTGTTGAATTCGACACAAATGCCTTGCAGCTGAATTAAGTTGGACATGAATGGAACTTATTTGCAATTCGGAAGTGTTATAATGTAACATTTCGTTCCCTTTAACGCTATATACCGAATGGAAAAACCATCATGTTGCGTCAGATTATGCTCCTTCTTTGCTTAATAACATTATCGCCTTTGGCGTGGTCTACGGTCATTTTGACCAGCATCAAGCCGATTCAGATGATTACATATGAATTGACTCTCGATGTGAATGAACCAGAAGTACTACTGGGGGCAAATACCTCACCGCATGACTATGCGTTGCGCCCTTCTGATGTTAAAAAAGTCAGAGCGGCGGATTTAGTGATTTGGTATGGAAAAGACCTTGAGCCATTCTTAAGTAAGACATTAGCGAGTCACCACAACGTTTTGACCATCAGCCAAATTGATGGCCTGACACTGAGAGAGCTCAGTGGCGAACAACACGATCATGATGGGCATCACCATGGTATGTATGACCCACATTTTTGGCTTGGAACCGATCAAGCCAAGCAAGTGGCAGCGGCGATTACCGCAAGTTTAGTGAAAAGTGATAGCGCTAATGCCGAGCAGTATAAAGTAAACTTAGTCCGCTTTTTAGCTCAATTAGATTCGACCCATCAATCAATCATGCAGAAGATGAGCAAAATTAGTGATAAAGGATATTATGTTTTTCATGATGCATACGGCTATTTTGAACAGCAATACCATTTGAATAACCTCGGCCATTTTACCGTTAGTCCTGACAGAAAGCCGGGTGCTAAAACCCTAATCACCATTAAAAATTCAATCATTAATAATGAAGCGAAATGCGTGTTTTCAGAACCTCAGTTTACCCCGGCGGTGATTGATACTGTGACTCGTGGCACTAAGGTCAAAACGGGAGTACTTGATCCATTAGGCGCAGATATCAAAGTGAAAATTGGCAGCTATTTTGAGCTGTTAAATCAGCTGAGCAACAACTTTTACACTTGTTTGTCTCAATAGATGTACGCTGTATTGTATGTTGTACGATCTGCACTGAAATCTAGGATAAAGATTCACAGATTGTCGCTTTCTTAGCTTCAAAAAGCCTTATCTTTGGTTAGAATGTTTTGATAATTATCGCCACGAAAAAACAGTTTGCAATTTGGCGTGCTATTGATTGAGGCTCTGTCTGTTGAAAGGAAAGAACGACTATTTTAAACCTTTGCTCTGGATCTTGGGTTTTCTGACGCTTTTATTAGCGCAGGGGACACAAGCTCTAGACAAAGCACCTTCCATCTTCTATCCATTGCCAGCTCAGGCTCAAGGGAAAATTTTTGCCGCACAAAATTTGTTTTTAGGTGAAGAAGGGGGAATTTGGATACACGATGTGCATGGCAAAGTGGTTTTCTTTGATGGACAAAACATCCTTCCCCGGCGTGGCTCAGTGCTTTCACAAGAGAGCGAAAATATTACCTATCTTAATAACGCTTTTTGGACGTTCATTGATAATGAACTTTATCGAACTTATCCCGCACAAGATCGCGAATTAGTATTTAGCTTAACGCCTGGAATCATCATAAAAAAAATAGGTTCGTCAGGTAATTTCATCTGGTTAGCCGATGAGACGCACTTTTATACATACCATGCGCAAACCCACAAGTTAGTTACTTATTCTTTTAAAGAAATGTATCAATTAAATCAAGCTAGTCGATTGATCGTTAATGATGCGAAGTTTGTGCTTTCTAAATGGGTATTAGCCACTAATGCTGGAGTCTATCTGTCAGATGGAGAGAGTTTTTCTCACGTGCTCAGCTCTGGTAAAAACTTCATTGAGAAACTCTATTTTTCCGAGAAACGTAGAGAGCTTGTGATTGGAATGCTCAATGGTGGGCTGATTATTGATGTCGAGGACCCAAAGCGCCAACAAAAGTTGGTTGGAGATTCCCATGTATTATCTGTTGCTGAGACAGATCAAGAGTATTGGATTGGTACTGAAGATGGATTATTTGTTCATTCGTTTTTGACAGGTAAAACCGTCAAGTTAGAAAGTAATGACCAAGACAATAATGGGTTACCAGGCAATAAAATTTATTCATTGGTCAATGACTTACAAGGTGGGATTTGGATCGCAACGGATAAAGGTATTCGTTACTTTTCTCTGTTTGGACAAAAATTTAAGCGCCATTCCATTGCACAGCTCAACAATAATCCCATAACAAAAATTGTGACAAGGTCAGATAATAAAGGGTATTTGTTTTTAACTCGACAAGGGTTGTACCAAGTCGATGCTGAAGATTGGCAAGAGCCTAAACTTATTTTCCCTGGAGAAGTGCATGATGTCGCTCAAATAGATGATCATTCTCTATGGATAGCTACACATACAGGCATCGTTATTTATCACTTGCAGACAAAAAAGATGATAGAAACGAGCGTTTTACCTCTGAAGCTGCGTTCGAATGATACTAAACATCTTGAATTTGATCATGAAGGACTGTTGTGGGGAGCAACAGGTAACCATTTGTGGTCATATCAGTTGGCCGATAACTCGCTAACCGATTTCGGTTCTGAATGGTTTGTTGATGCATTTTTGCCTGCAAAAATAATAAAACTTAAGTCAACTCGGCGAGGGGTATTTATCGGCACTGACCATGGTGTTTATCTTTTTGACAAAGGCAAAATTGTTTTTCTCCGAGCGACTAGTCATTATGGACAAAGCATTGATATATTTGAGAGTAGCAAGGGCGATGTTTGGTTTGCTAGTGCTTATGGCGTCTTTGTTTTGGCACATGATCGTAGTGATATTCGATCTATTGATATGGTTGAAGAGAATATTAGCCCCAAATGTTTAACTGAAACGGGCAACGGTATTTGGCTGACTTCCTCACAAGGAATCTCGCTCTACAGTCCTATGGGTGAGATGGTAAAGCATTTTGGTGATCCACACGGATTGATGAATAACGAATTTAAAAGTGGAGTTTGCGAATCAAGTATTATCAATAACCAACAGCAGTTGCTGCTAGGTTCCCGTTTTGGCTTAGTGACAGCATGGTCCTCTGAACTCACGGTTGCTACCCCTCCTAATACCAATATTATCTTTAGCCAAGTGAATGTCGATCACATTCCTGTCATGTTCGGTCGTGGTCGTTTTCAGACACTAGAACTGGAATATGGAAGTTCGATAAGCTTTTTGTTTGGTGCATTGCCAGAATCGAGAGCCTTATCATTGGAGTATCGTATAGCAGGGGATAAGGAGTGGCAGAGATTAGAAAGTGCTCAGTTGACACTTGATCACCTGTTACCTGGACACTATCGTTTGCTGGTGAGAAATTACAGTCCAAATCCGCAAAACAGTATGATAAACAGCCTATCATTTATTGTGGATAACCCGTGGTATTGGTCTTCATGGGCTATTGTTCTTTACCTTTGCCTTTCTATAGGCCTTATTGCTTTTGCTTCATGGTGGCGATCTCGTTGGGTTACCAAAGTAAACCGAAAGTTAAAAGCTCAGGTGGCCTTGAAAACGGATCAACTACGGCATCAAAGCAAAATTGTTTTGACTAATAACCAGCAGTTGCGCAAGCAATTACAAATTCGCCATATCGTTGTTGAACAGATGTTAGATTCTATTACACCTACATTAAATCAGCTGATTTATCGCTCGCAACTCCATCAACTCGCGCGACTTGAGTCTTTAGCTTTAAAAGTAAAACGTGAACTGGCGTTACTTCGTAATGTAAGAAATGATAAAACAGCGACTCAGTTGCTCTACGATCTATCGATCATCTTGAACTCTTGTGTGGACGGATGGCGTGAAGAGTTCGCGAAAGCGAATATTTCGTTGGCGGTGAACAATGAGCTTAAACAAGCTTATATTGAATCTGCCCATTTTAACCTAGACATCATTTTCAATACGCTACTGTCTGATGCGGTAAAACGTCTTTACAGAAATCAAGAGCTACAAATTCATTGTTATGAAAGGGAGAAAAGACTGTTTATTGTGATGATTGACTGTGGCGATCAGGTGCAGTCTATCAATAGTGATAAGCGTATCTCTGGTTTTGAACTAGAGGAAATGCAACTGTTAGTACAGCGCAGTGGTGGGGAAATACATATTTTTTCATCGCCAGAACGAAATTTAGTTGAGCTTTCTTGGCCATCAGTTGAGCTTGTGAGTGATGCACCTGAAATGATCGTCGTAGAGGAGCATTCAGAGGACAAGTTTATTGATGTAACGGAAAAAGAGTGGCTTAAAAAAGTAGAAAAATTGGTACACAATTACTATTCAGATCCTGAATTTAGTACCTCTAGTGCGGCCAAATCACTCTTCGTATCGGAGCGTAGTTTGCAGCGTCGTTTTAAAGCGATCACCAATAAAACATTCAAAGAGTATCTAAATGAGATCCGCTTAGAGAAAGCGTGCCAATATTTGCTCGCAGGAGGAAAAGTCGCCCAAGTCGCTTTTGATTGTGGGTTTAATGATCCGTCTTATTTCAGCCAAAGATTTAAACATCACTTCGGTTTATCGCCAACCCAATTTGTTGATGATAACGAGTAATACCGCCCCTGATAAATAGTGATAACTTTCCCACTTGAAGCTGCAGCGATGTTAGCGACATTCAGTCACCCTAATCACAAAGCTTATTCAGGTGTGTGGAGATGAACTCACTTTCCGCCGGCCTGCAATCAAGCTGTATCTCCCTTCTTGATTAGATTGGCTGCGGTGTTAGCTGCGCATATTTGTCTATGCTTGCGTAGATACACTCATTAATACTCAAAGTCGTAATATCAATTTATTTTGGAAATAGCACTTACTCAATAAACAGGCTGGGTTGGTGATTGTGTTGCGGTAAAGATGAGATGAGTAGAAAAAAAAGATCGTGGTATAGCCGGGGGGACTATACCACGGGTGTCAATGACACCTTCGCTTGCTGCCGGAGTGATACGAGTAACACCCGTACCACCTCTGGAATTTGTATCTAAGGAGTAATTCCTTTCGATGGATTTACTATATGGCAAAGGACTTATTTCATTTATAAAATTAACGACAACCTAGTATAAGAAAAACGACAAAATATATAATTAACATTAACTGATTGATTTTAAAGGTTTATTTTGATTTTTTCTGTTTTTGTTTATTTTTTTATGTTGAGCTAATTTGTGCCTGATAATTTTTTAACGTTTTTAACGTCAGTTTATTTACCGAAAACAACGTGATGGATTTATGCAATCTTTGATTTCACGCAATAAAATAGAGGGTTAGCGCGTGTATTATTCGCCTGTTAATAAAAATATTTCTCATTACCACTACCATTGAGAGCAAGATAGATGAAATTATCTCAATTAAATGAAGGGGATAGCGCGAGCATTGTCGCGTTCAATCAACTTCCAAATGACATTCGTAAAAAATTGATGGTGATGGGCTTGCTGCCTCTAACTACTGTTACGTTAATCAGAAGAGCTCCTATGGGAGATCCACTTCAACTTGAAGTGAGAGGCGTCTCTTTAGCGGTACGTGAAAATATAGCCGCTTGTATTGAAGTGGAGAGAGCGTAGTGCGATATCAAATTCTAACCGTTGGTAACCCTAATAGTGGCAAAACAACGTTATTTAATGGACTGACAGGTTCTAAGCAGCAAGTCGGTAACTGGGCTGGTGTTACAGTTGAGAAAAAAACGGGTCGCTACACTCATTCTGGA
This sequence comes from Vibrio sp. V09_P4A23P171, assembly GCF_963875615.1. Lineage (NCBI taxonomy): Bacteria > Pseudomonadati > Pseudomonadota > Gammaproteobacteria > Vibrionales > Vibrionaceae > Vibrio > Vibrio sp. V09_P4A23P171. Next base: position 213,616 of record NZ_CAWNMR010000033.1, on the reverse strand, counting down.
GATGAATTCATACTAACGGATTTGCCGGGCATCTACGCACTTGACAGCGGGAATGACAGTAACAGCATTGACGAATCCATTGCCTCTAGAGCGGTTCTTACACATCCTGCCGATTTAATCATTAACGTTGTGGACGTGACGTGTTTGGAGCGCAGTCTCTATATGACGCTTCAATTGAGAGAGCTCGGGCGTCCAATGATTGTGGTTTTGAATAAAATGGATGCTTTAAAAAGAGAGCGTCAAAGCCTAGACATTCAACAACTTGAGAAAGTTCTAGGTTGCCCCGTTTTTATGCTTTCTGCTACCAGTAAAGAGCAGGTGAGTCGATTCAAAGAAAAGCTGCATAAAGTACTGCTGCAAGGCGTAGCTCTTAAAGAACTGCTATTGGATTACGGCAGTGCATTTGAACAATCGATCGGAAAATTAGCCACTATTTTTCAACATAAGCAAGTGGCACCTCGCGCATTGGCTATTCGTGCCTTAGAAAATGATCTTTTGGTGATTAATGGATTACCAGAAGTGCAGCGTGAGCTTATCCAGAAAGAGCAATTGCAAAGTGGTTTGGATATTGATCTGCATGTCGCTGATACCAAATACACATTTTTGCATGAACAGTGCCAGCAGATCCGCAAAACAGAAGGGAAATTAAGCCACAGTTTTACACAAAAAGCGGATAAGCTGATTTTAAATAAATGGGTGGGTGTACCGTTTTTCTTTGTGGTTATGTACTTAATGTTTATGTTCTCGATCAATATTGGGAGCGCTTTCATTGATTTCTTCGACATTGGCGTCGGGGCGTTATTGGTTGATGGTGGGCACCACTTACTGGATGATCATTTGCCTATTTGGCTAGTGACATTATTAGCAGATGGCCTTGGCGGAGGTATTCAAACCGTCGCCACATTTATCCCAGTTATCGCTTGTTTGTACTTATTTTTAGCTGTACTCGAAAGTTCAGGCTATATGTCTCGCGCGGCTTTTGTTTTAGATAAAGTGATGCAGAAGATAGGCCTACCGGGTAAAGCGTTTGTTCCGCTTGTCTTAGGATTTGGTTGTAACGTTCCCGCGATTATGGCGACCCGAACTCTAGATCAAGAACGTGAACGTAAATTAGCGGCATCGATGGCACCCTTTATGTCATGTGGTGCACGTTTGCCAGTGTATGCGCTATTTGCTGCGGCATTTTTCCCTGAAAGCGGTCAAAATGTAGTTTTTGCTCTTTATTTGTTGGGCATTTTAGCCGCAGTGTTCACTGGTTTGGTTTTGAAGCATACGCTCTATCCGGGTTCAAGCGACAGCCTAGTCATGGAGATGCCAGATTACGAGATCCCAACGGTACAAAACGTCATGATCAAAACATGGCAGAAATTAAAACGTTTTGTTCTCGGTGCAGGGAAAACGATTGTCATCGTCGTTATGATCTTAAGCTTCCTCAATTCAGTTGGTACTGATGGTAGCTTTGGTAATGAAGATAGTGACAACTCCGTGTTATCAAAAGTGGCTCAAGTGGTTACTCCGGTATTTGCTCCTATTGGTATCAATCAAGATAACTGGCCAGCGACAGTGGGTATCATCACGGGTATTTTTGCAAAAGAAGCGGTAGTCGGAACATTAAACAATTTATATACCTCTGCTGAAGGTGATGAAAGTGAATATGACCTAATGGCGAGCCTACAAGAAGCGGTTATGTCTATTCCAGAAAACCTAACGGGATTAAGCTTCTCTGATCCGCTCGGTATCGAAGTCGGAGACTTGACAGACAGTAGCGCAGTGGCTGAAGAGCAAGCCGTAGATGCCTCAATCTTTGGTAATTTGAAACAGCACTTTGTCACTGGTCATGCCGCATTTGCCTACCTTATCTTCATTTTGCTTTACACGCCTTGCGTTGCAGCCATGGGGGCTTATGTTCGTGAGTTTGGTGCGAATTACGCTCGTTTTATCGCAGTATGGACGATGGGGCTTGCGTATGGTGGTGGCGCGCTTTATTACCAAGCGACTAGGATCACTGAAACCCCAGTTGAAAGTTTAACGTGGATTATTGCCATTATTATGGTGAGTTTGTTGACCTTTAAAATGCTTAAGCGAAAAGGACTCCAGCAGAAAACGGTGCTTGAGGTACAAGTGGCATGATATTAAATGAGTTAAAGCGCTACATTGAAGAGAATGGGATCGTTAGCCGCTCGGCGATTGCGAAAAAGTTTTCGCTCAGTGAGGACGGCGTTGACGCTATGTTAGCCGTGTGGATAAGAAAAGGTGTGTTGTCGCGCACTATCGATACCAACAAGGTTCACCACGTAACAAGAGTGCGTTATGGGCTTAACCGAAACAATGGGCTGTCTTTGACTGTCGTACTTTAGTCATAATTGATGCTAGGCATTCTGTCTGATAAACGAAAGCCGCTGAAGTCAGCGGCTTTCAAACTTTTACCCAATCTATCTTTTACCTAGTATATGGTGTGAGAAACGACGTTTATCCTTTTCTAAAAATAGAACTCAGTGATAGAACATTTTGGATTCTGGTTAAGATCGCTTGCTGTTCTTGTTCGGCTCTCACTATCCCTTGAGTATTGCCCCAGATAGGCCCTGGCCATGCTACGTCATTTTTAAATCGAGCAACATGGTGAATATGGAGCTGAGGCACCATGTTACCCAGCGCACCTAAATTGAGTTTATCTGGACAAAACGTGGCTTCAAGAGCTTGGCTAACGGCTTGAGATTCGCATAAAAATTGTTGCTGTTCCTGCATTGGTAGATGATGCAACTCTTTCAAATTGGCACGTTTAGGCACCAGAATAATCCAAGGTACGGCATTATCTTTATGGAGTAAGGCTAAGCAAAGAGGAAATTCACCAATGACGGAAGTGTCTTTGGCCAGTTGCGGGTGGAGTTCAAAATTCATGTCAATCTCACTTGCACGGATGTTATCACCGATAAAAGAAAAGGCTGACCATGGTCAACCCTTTCATTCACTCATAGCTGTCGTTACATACGTTCTAATGTATCAATACCGAGTAGCGACAGACCTTGCTTGATGGTTTTTGCTGTCAACGCAGCCAGTTTTAGGCGGCTTTGTTTCACACTTTCATCTTCAGCGACTAAGATTGGGCATGCTTCATAGAAGCTAGAGAATTGGCCAGCTAATTCAAATAGGTAGCTACACATAATGTGAGGTTGGCCTTCGCGGGCAACAGCTTGTACCGCTTCTTCAAACTGCAGAAGTTTCGCAATCAAAGCTTTTTCTTTCTCTTGTGTGACTTTAATTTCACCCGTCAGGTTATCCATCGATACGCCTGCTTTAGCAAAAATTGACGCGACACGTGTGTAGGCATACTGCATGTAAGGTGCAGTGTTACCTTCAAATGCCAACATGTTGTCCCAGTCAAACACGTAATCGGTAGTACGGTGCTTAGAAAGATCAGCATATTTCACTGCGGCCATCGCGACAGTATTGGCAATGTTCGCTTTTTCTGCGGCGTCTAAATCAGGGTTTTTGGATTCAATTAATTTAGCGGCACGCTCTTGCGCTTCATCGAGAAGATCGGCCAGACGAACAGTACCGCCAGCACGAGTTTTGAACGGGCGGCCATCTTTGCCTAGCATCATACCAAAGGCGTGGTGTTCAAGAGTCACTTCTTCAGGTACATAGCCCGCTTTGCGGACAATCGTCCATGCTTGCATTAGGTGCTGATGTTGACGCGAGTCGATAAAGTACAACACACGGTCCGCACCTAAGGTTTCATAACGGTATTTTGCACACGCGATATCGGTTGTGGTGTATAAGAAGCCGCCATCACGTTTTTGGATGATAACGCCCATCGGCTCGCCATCTTTATTTTTGTATTCTTCAAGAAAAACGACTTGTGCGCCATCATCTTCTTGCGCCAAACCTTTTTCTTTTAAATCGGCTACGATGCCGGGCAACATGTCGTTGTACATGCTTTCGCCCATCACATCATCGCGCGTGAGCGAAACATTCAAACGATCATAGTTACGCTGGTTTTGGATCATGGTGATGTCCACCAATTTTTTCCACATTTGAGCGCAGAATTCGTCACCGCTTTGTAGTTTGACCACATAATTTCGTGCTTTAGCAGCAAACACTTCATCTTCGTCGTAGAGTTTTTTTGACTCACGATAGAAAGCTTCAAGATCGGAAAGTTCCATTGAAACTTCGTTACCAGACTCTTGTTGCACACGTTCAAGGTTGGCTATCAACATACCAAATTGCGTGCCCCAGTCACCGATGTGGTTGGCGCGGATCACTTTATGGCCTAAAAATTCCAAGGTACGTACAACGGCGTCACCAATGATGGTTGAGCGTAAGTGGCCTACATGCATCTCTTTAGCAACGTTAGGCGCTGAGTAGTCTGCGACGATCGTCTTCTGCGCTTCTTTGGTTACGCCAAGGTGCTCATCTGCTAGGGCGATATCCGCTTGTTTAGCAAGAAACGCTTCACTGAGGAAAATGTTGATGAAACCTGGGCCTGCAATTTCCGTTTTGCTCGCAATACCATCGAGGTCCAGAACATCCAATACTTTTTGAGCAAATTCTCGCGGGTTGGTACCCAGTTGCTTAGCTACGCCCATAATGCCATTGGCTTGATAGTCACCAAATTGCGCTTTGGCCGATTGGCGAACAGCAGCAGGACTGCCAGCTGGTGCGCCTGCGGCTTCAAGAGCCTGAGATACTTTGTCATTAATCAGTGCTTGGATATTCACACGCGTTTCCTTTAATTCTTGGAATTGCAAAGGTATGCATTTTATTCACCATTTAGTGCCAATACATATCTTAATTTTGTTCATCATTTGGCGCACATAATACCAATTTTATTGAGGCGCTTATAGGGACTAAATTAGGAAATTTTCTACTTTTCGAAGAGTTGTTGGTACTATTAGACGATAATCATCATTTTGGACCATTTAAATGCTTGAACCATTGAAGAATGCAGCGCTTCATCCTGAACAGCTTAAGCAGGATTTAGATAAATTTATGCATAAAATTCAAGAATTAACCAAAATTTTGCATATTGATTTATCCACAAATCAAGCTGACCACATTGCACTGCGCATTAATGATCGTAAATTAGCGTCATTAGCACATGCGGCATGGCTGGAGGAAGGACGAGAAATATCGAGTGCTCATATAAATGGCCGTCCTATCATTGTGATTGAATTTTCGGTGCCGCTATCGGCTTATGGTTGGTCAATAGAATGTTTGGAATTGCCTTACCCTGCCGAGGGAAAAATTTACCCAGAGCAGAGCTGGGAGCATGTGGAATTTGTGGTGCCATCTGAGGCTCAAACCGCGCAAGCTTATTTGCAGGATATACTGTCGGTTTACCCACAATTAAAAGAATGCTGGACAACATTAGACACTCAAGGTGTTCAAGTTAAATTGTCCAGTCCAAAAGGGGAAGGAGAGCGATTACATAACCCGACGGTTGCATTTAAGTGGCAAGGCGTGTGCATTAAACTGCATCCCCACTCTTTAAAAGAGATCGTAAAATCAGAGCAAAGATAAATTGCTCTGATGGCGATGAAGTACGGTTATCCTAAGTTATAGCTTTTAGGCCGAAGCTGGAACGCTTCAATTGAGCCAATTTCTTGCCCTAAACTGAGTTTCTGAACCGTTTGATGTGCGTTTCCTTGGCTGTGCATGATCAGTCGATTGGCGGTCCTTGGTTTTAGCTCATTGACCACAAAGCGAATCATATCACTGCGGCTGAGTGATTTCAGTTCACTCAAAACCTGCTCTCTTTGATCAAAGCCGGCATCTTTATTGCCGATAGCAACCCAAAGTCTTTGCGCACGGCTGCGAAGGGTGGGGTCGGGCGTTGAAATTTGATTCCATAAACCGCGCTTACTGCTGTGCCACTGGTATTCGTTGAGCTCCAGCAACACCATGTAAAAAGCATTTAAAAATTCATCTACAGCGCTAATCAGCTCATAAGGGGCAGCATTCGGTGACTGGACATAGAGTACGATGCCTGGGTGACGGTTTAATGGCATGTTGCCCGTTCCGACCATATAACCAAGTTGTTGCTTAGTGCGAATTTCATGAAAAAATGTAGCGGACATCAAGTGATTAGCTAATGAATATAAGGCGATGCTGCGCGGTGCGGCATCATTGCACTGATAATAGACCACCACAGCAGAATCTTCTTGATCGCAGTGAACCTCTTTTTGAAAAGTCCCACTCTCTCCGAGCATGACGAGTGGTCTTAATGATTCCTCGTACTGTTGATCTTTGACTCGTAATGCATTTTTAAGCGTATCTGCCATCGCTTGTGCATCACTTCTTAACCAGTCGCCATAGACAAACATCTCAACATGAAGTTGCGCTAATATTTGTTCAACGAAATCACTGAGCTCATCGACTTCTATCTGTTTTAAGGCACCAAGTAGCGTTTCATAAGGAGGGTTGTTGGGTTGTAAAATACCCGTCATTGCATTGAAAAGCTGCGAAATTGGACGATCTTTAGTGGTATTTTGCCAGTTACGAAGCAGTTGTTGCTTGATGGTGTTAAAGCGTTTTAGGCTAAAATCACGTTTAGCAAAGCGTGCGAGAATCATCTCCATTAACTGTGGTTGTTTTTCGCTAAAACCAGAAAGCATCAGGGTGACGCCGCCTTGATGAGCGTACATGTTGTAACTCATCCCAGCAATTTCTGCTTGGTAAGTTTCCGTGGCCAGCGAGTCTAAAAACATTTCCACACAGAGGCGGGTTTTAACAATATTTCGAGCAGTGGCTACCGAGATGGGGCTATCAATCGCGATGTAAATTACCCCTTTAGGCACTCTAAATTCATGGTCTTGTAGATGCCATAAACGAAAGCCTGGTAACTCTTCAATGATTTCCGGGTGTAAAGACGTTGAAGGCTCTAACGGTTTTGGGTCTAAGTCGTAACAGATAAAAGGATTGAGTGGCGGTAAGTTTGTTTCAATGTCGCAAGGGGTTGCGAATGCTGCAAGTTGTGACGCCGATAATGGAGTAATTGAATAAGGTGTAAAATACCATTTCGCTTTCTTATCGTAATACCCATCTTTAGCAATTAACGTGGCGCGTAGATTTTCAGGAGTCAAATAATGAAGTGCTTGCTTAAGTAGTGATTCGTTGTAGCCCGCCATCATGTAATCGCCATAGATGGTGTCTTGCGGCTGATAGTGCTGCATATTAACCACTAAATGGCTGACCATGTCTAATGGCCTTGTCGTTTCTTGAAAGCGAAAAGCCGATTCAAGCACCGCTCTTTTCTCAAGGTAACGCCATTCGTTTAGCCCCTGATCTGCGATTAATTTAATCTGAGTAAAGAGTGACTGGATGATGTTATCGACCTGTTTTACGCCTTCATGTGTCAGGCTAAAACTTATCGAAAACTCACGATAATTGCTGCCACTCGCGCCGCCTCCAGCCGATAAGGACGTGATCCAACCTTTCTCTTTTAATGCCAGCATTAAACTGCCTTCACCTTCGTAACCGATGAGATGGGCGAAATAAGAGAGAGGTTTGACATGATAAAAGTCATCCGTGCTTGGGGCAGGGAAGCTTAAAATCAGTTTGCGGATCTCTTTTCGTGGCTCGATTTGAATCAAGACGCCTCGGTGCGCGTCTAAAACAAAAGGCACCTCTATTTTTTTCGGGCCGAGCTGTTTATTTGGGATGGAGGAAAATTCATCTCTTGCCCACTGCTCTAACTCATCAAGTGTCTGTGGGCCTGCTAGCGAGAGCGTCATCAAATCAGCCGAGTAATTTTCATGGTGAAAGCGGACAATTTCTTCACGGATAGAGACACCATTTCTATCACACAGCGTTTCTAAATTACCCACTGAAAATTTAGCAAACGGGTGTTGCGGATTGATGGTTTCTTTTTGAACCTGATAGAGCCTTCTCGAATCATCATTCTGTTTGAGTTTAAATTCAGAATCCACCGCTTGGCGTTCTTTATCTAGGGCTTCTTCATTAAACAAGGGGGCACAAAAGAATTGGCTGAATCGGTCCAAGGCTTTTTCAAAATGATTTGGGCTTACATCAAAGAAAAAACAGGTGTGCTCTGTACCAGTCCATGCGTTATTGCTGCCACCATGTTGATTAATAAAACTTTGAAACTCACCAATTTTCGGGTACTTTTCTGTGCCTAAAAACAGCATGTGTTCCAGATAGTGGGCAAGACCTTCTCTGTCTTCAGGGTCATCAAAATGCCCCACATTAATCGCTAAAGCAGCGGCTGACTTTTGTGCATCATCCGCTTGAATAAGTAATGTTCTCAGACCATTAGTTAACGTAATGTAGCGGTATTGGTTGGTGTCGTTAGGGCTTAAATGCACAGTGACTCTCCACAGAAAAGGCTTTTTTAATTATGGCGTTGAAACGGTTAGGTGCAAATTTCAAGCAATGATTTTATGAGCAAAGTGCCATTTTAGTCCTTCAGGAGACTTTTTAATAGACTGTTAACAGTGTCGAAGTCTTTGCTTGGTTGCCTGATATAATCGAGAATAAAGCCGCCTAGACGGCATAGATAATAACCACTAGGAATGAGTAATGAAGATTTTTATTATGCGTCACGGAGAAGCTGAACATTATGCAGCGAGTGATGCACAAAGGGCCTTAACCGAAAGAGGTCTTCGTGAGTCTGTTGCTGTGGCTCGTGCTTGTGAAAAGCAAGATCTTCGCCATGTAGATAAAGTATTGGTAAGCCCTTACTTACGGGCGCAGCAAACTTGGGCTGCGATAGCCTCTTATTTTAATGCCAATGATGTTGTGACCTGTGATGACATCACACCTTATGGGAAAGCGGAAGTGGTATTTGAGTATGTCTCTGCCTTGGCCGATGTAGAACAAATCGAATCAGTGCTGCTGGTGTCTCATTTACCGTTAGTTGGCTATCTCGCGGCTGAATTTGTTACCGATTTAGTCCCTCCAATGTTCCCCACATCCGGTCTGATTGGTATCGAATATGATAGAGAGTTGCGCAAAGGACAGCAGATCTGGAGTATTAATCCTTAAACCACCATTCAAAGTAAAAGAAGTTCACGTAATTTGAATAACTAGGCTACGTTAAGTGAAGGGTTATTGCCTTTACCAATGTAGCCATTATTTTGACTGTTTTACTGGACTAAAAATTGCATTGCCGAGTTAACGCATTGTCGCATTTATAGATATTTATCAACAGATTGCTTGCTAACCTATGAAATTTACTCTCCCATTTGCAGATAAATTGCCATCAATACCGCAGCGAAGTATGCCAGCAATCGGTGCGCCGGTTATGGTATTGGCCACGTTGGCTATGGTCGTTTTACCGATCCCAGCCTTCCTATTGGATCTGTTTTTCACTTTTAACATTGCCTTATCGATGGTGGTGTTACTCGTTACTGTCTATACCCGTAGACCGCTTGATTTTGCTGCTTTTCCTACGGTTTTGCTTATTGCAACCTTACTTCGACTAGCCTTGAACGTTGCTTCAACCCGTGTGGTTTTATTGTATGGTCATGAAGGCCCTGGGGCGGCTGGTAACGTCATTGAAGCGTTTGGTAGTGTGGTGATCGGTGGTAACTACGCCGTCGGTTTAGTGGTGTTTTTGATCTTGATGATCATCAACTTCATGGTAGTAACCAAAGGTGCGGGACGTATTTCTGAGGTGAGTGCTCGCTTTACCCTAGATGCCTTGCCGGGTAAGCAAATGGCCATAGATGCGGACTTAAATGCGGGTTTAATCGATCAAGACCAAGCGCGGCTGAGACGCTTTGAAGTAACCAAAGAAGCGGATTTCTACGGTTCAATGGACGGTGCGTCAAAATTTGTTAAAGGGGATGCGATTGCTGGGATCTTAATTTTGTTCATCAACATTATTGGCGGCTTATCGATTGGTATGGCGCAATATGGGTTGGGTTTTAAAGAAGCGATCCAAATCTACACACTGCTGACCATTGGTGACGGCTTAGTGGCTCAGATCCCCTCATTGCTGCTTTCGATTGGTGCTGCCATGATGGTTACCCGTCAAAATACCGATGAAGATATGGGAGAGCAAGTCGTCTTCCAACTGTTTGACAACCCTAAAGCATTGATGATTACCGCTTGTATTCTCGGCATCATGGGCATTGTGCCGGGTATGCCTCACTTTGCTTTCTTACTGCTAGCCGCATTAGCGGGTGGTTGCGCGTATTGGATGATACGCAAACAGAAAAAAACCGCCGATGAAAAGAAACTGCCTGCAAAAGTGGACAACGAAGCACCCACTCAAAAAGAGCTCTCTTGGGATGATGTTCAACCCGTTGATGTGATTGGCTTAGAAGTGGGCTATCGATTGATACCGCTGGTGGACCGAGATCAAGGTGGAGAGCTGCTCGAACGCGTAAAAGGTGTTCGGAAAAAACTGTCGCAAGACTTTGGCTTTCTCATCCCCGCAGTGCATATTCGTGACAATTTAGAATTAACACCCAATAGTTATCGCATTACCTTAATGGGGGTTGCTGTTGGTGAAGCGGAGATCCGCCCAGATCAAGAACTGGCGATTAACCCTGGTCAAGTCTATGGTGTTATTGACGGTGAACGCACACTCGACCCTGCATTCGGCCTTGAAGCGGTTTGGATCCGTGAAGAACAACGTGAACACGCACAAGCTCTCGGTTACACAGTTGTGGACTCATCGACCGTACTCGCCACTCATTTGAGTCAGCTTCTCACTAATAACGCCTCGCAACTGATTGGTCATGAAGAGGTTCAAAACTTAATTGAAATGCTGGGTCGCTCAGCGCCAAGGCTAGTTGAAAATTTCGTTCCAGATCAACTGCCGTTGGGTACAGTCGTTAAGGTACTGCAAAACCTACTCAATGAAGCGATTCCAATCCGAGATATTCGAACCATAATACAAACTTTGGCGGAGTATTCTGGGCGGAGTCAAGAACCTGACATCCTAACGGCGGCCGTTCGAATCTCATTGAAGCGTTTAATCGTCCAAGAAATCAATGGTATAGAACCTGAACTACCAGTGATAACACTGATTCCTGAGCTGGAACAAATATTGCATCAAACCATGCAGGCGTCAGGAGGAGAATCGGCAGGTATTGAGCCAGGCTTAGCAGAGCGTCTACAAGCTGCACTGAGCCATGCAACGCAAGAACAAGAATTGAAAGGTGAGCCCGCCGTGTTACTCACGTCTGGTGTGCTTCGTTCAACTTTGGCGAAGTTTGTGAAAAACACGATACCTAATTTGCGTGTGCTCTCTTATCAAGAAATACCTGACGAGAAACAAATTCGGATTGTTCAAGCCGTTGGTAACTAACGAAACTGCTGTTACCTAATCGGGCTTTAGCCATTTAAACACGGATATCTGCTTTGAAAATAAAACGATTTTTTGCCAAAGATATGCGAACAGCGCTGCTGCAAGTGAAAGAAGAGCTTGGTGCGGAAGCGGTGATCATGTCGAATAAAAAAGTCGCGGGTGGTGTGGAAATCGTTGCCGCTGTGGATGGTGAACAGCCCACCCAGCAAAACAGTGCCAAGCGCTATAATTCGCAGCCTAGACAACAAGGTTACACCCAAGTCACCCCGTCTTTGAACAAATCCTCTCGTGAGTTGGATGATGATCGAGTCAGCCTGCAAAACAGCGCAGATTCTGGGCGTTCAATGACCAAACGTTTTGCAAATATGTTAAAGCAGTACAGCGCACCAAGTGGCTCAGATTCGGACTATCACGCCGAAAATGAAGATTCGCTCTCTGCATTATTGCAACGTCAATCGGGTTCATCTAACACCAACTCAGGACACGGTAGTGCAGAGTTACGAGCCGATTCGCCATTAGCGAAGTTAATTGCAGAGGATAGAAGAGCGTCCACCCGTCAAACGCCGAAGCTAGATCCGTCGCGTTATGATCGTTACCCAACGCAAGAGGCGAGTGTTTCGAACCCAGAGCTGGAAAACATGCGTGAAGAGATGACCTCAATACGCCGCTTGTTAGAACATCAAGTTTCAGGATTAATGTGGCAAGAAGTTGAGCGTCGAGAGCCTTTGCGTGCCATGCTCATTAAAAGACTTGAGCGCATGGGGGTTTCACAAGAACTGGCTGACCAGCTTGCGTGTTATATCCCAGAAGATACTGCTCCAACTAAAGCTTGGAAGGCACTGCTTGGCTTAGTGGCTGATCAAGTCCCTGTTTCCAAACAAGATATTCTGAAACGTGGTGGTGTGGTTGCGCTATTAGGCCCTACAGGGGTTGGTAAAACCACCACCATTGCTAAACTAGCCGCTCGTGCCGCTATGGAGTATGGCGCTGATAACGTCGCTCTAGTCACCACAGATACCTACCGTATTGGTGCTCATGAACAGCTCTCTATTTATGGCCGAATCATGGGTTGTCCAGTAAGAGTTGCTAAAGATTCCAGTGAGTTAGCCGATGTAATATATCAGCTAAGAAATCGGCGTTTAATTTTAGTTGATACCGCGGGGATGGGGCAGCGTGATGTTCGGTTATCAGAGCAGCTCGATACCCTGATGCAAGAGAGTGGCGAAATCATCCACAGTTACCTTGTTCTGCCTGCAACGGCACAAAGAAAAGTATTACAAGAAACAATCGAGCACTTTAGAAGGATCCCTCTTTCAGGGTGCATTATGACTAAGCTTGATGAGTCATTGAGCTTAGGGGAATTTGTGAGTGTCGTGGTTCAAAACGCACTGCCCGTTGCTTACATCGCGAATGGCCAGCGTGTACCAGAAGATATTGTGATTGCCCAGCCGAAGTACATGGTTGCAAAGGCAAACGAATTGCTAGAGAAGTCGACAGAGAATGAACCTCACTATTGGAGCAGCGACTCCGAGAGATTCTAGGCGGCGGACAAATATGGCGAATAATATGATATATGACCAAGCGAGCGGTTTACGCCGCTTAACTCAACCGTCACTGACCAAAGTCATATCTGTGACTGGTGGTAAAGGTGGTGTGGGTAAATCTCACGTGACACTCGGCATGGCGATCTGCATGGCTCGTCAAGGCAAAAAAGTCATGGTGTTGGATGCAGACTTAGGTTTAGCTAACGTGGATGTTATGCTTGGCATACGCCCGAAGCGAAACTTAGGGCATGTACTGGCTGGCGAGTGTGAACTGAAAGATGCCATCGTCGAGGGACCTTTTGGGATACGAATAATTCCAGCGACCTCGGGCACACAGTCGATGACAGAGTTGTCACACGCCCAACATGTTGGTTTAATACGCGCCTTTGGCAGTTTAGAAGATGAGATGGATATTCTGCTCATCGATACAGCCGCAGGTATTTCTGATATGGTCGTGAGCTTCTGTCGCGCCGCACAAGATGTAGTGATCGTGGTATGTGACGAACCGACATCCATCACCGACGCTTACGCGCTGATCAAGCTCTTAAGTCGTGAACACCAAGTGCAACGTTTTAAAATTGTGGCCAATATGGTGAGAAGTTATCGTGAAGGACGGGAATTATTTGCTAAATTAACTTTAGTGACAGAAAGATTCCTAAATGTGAGCCTTGAACTTGTTGCTTGCATACCTTTGGATGATAAAGTGCGACAAGCAGTAAAAAAACAAAAAATAGTGGTCGATGCGTTTCCACGGTCACCTGCGGCACTGGCAATCAGCTCGTTGGCAAGTAAAGCGTTAACGTGGCCAATTCCAAGAACGCCGACAGGCCATCTGGAATTTTTTGTCGAGCGTTTGCTAAATAGAACAGAAAGTGTAGGGGAACCATTCGGTGAATAAAGCGCTTACTTATGACCAACACGGAAACCTAAAGAGCCAACAAGCATTTTTAGAAAAATACTCTGTATTGGTTAAGCGTATTGCACACCATTTAGCAGGTCGCCTGCCACCAAACGTATTGGTCGAAGATCTAATACAAGCCGGTATGATAGGCCTACTTGAAGCACAAAAAAATTATGATGGGAGTAAAGGTGCAAGCTTTGAAACCTACGCAGGAATTCGAATTCGTGGAGCTATGCTTGACGATATTCGGCGTGGTGATTGGGTTCCACGCTCGGTTCATAAACACAACCGAGAGATAACCCATGCAATTTCAGTTCTAGAAGGTGAGCTAAACCGAAACCCAACTGATACAGAAGTTGCGAAGTATTTAGGCATGTCGCTGGATCAGTACCATACTGTATTAACTGACATTAATTGCTCACGGATTGTCGGAATCGAAGATTTAGGTATTTCTGATGATGCAATTTCTCCTCTGGATGACGATGAAGACAACTCGCCATTTAAGGGAGTCGCCGATGAATCGTTTCGTAAAGCATTGGTTGAATCAATAAAATCACTTCCAGAACGTGAAGCTTTGGTACTTTCGCTCTATTATGATGAAGAGCTAAACTTAAAAGAAATTGGTGAAGTTCTAGGTGTTAGCGAATCCCGCGTTAGCCAGATACTAAGCCAATCTATGCAGCGACTAAGAACGAAGTTAAGTTCTTGGACGCAAAATGACTAATATCACTGATTTCGAGCTCAGTGGAGGCAATTTTGAATAAAAACATGAAGATCCTTATTGTTGACGACTTTTCAACAATGCGCCGTATTGTTAAGAATCTACTTCGTGATTTGGGCTTCAATAATACCCAAGAAGCAGATGATGGCCTGACAGCGTTGCCTATGCTAAAGAAAGGTGATTTTGAGTTTGTGGTTACAGACTGGAATATGCCGGGCATGCAAGGCATCGATTTGTTGAAAAATATCCGAGCAGATGCAGAACTTAAGCATCTGCCTGTTCTGATGATCACCGCAGAAGCAAAACGCGAACAAATCATCGAGGCTGCTCAAGCAGGTGTGAATGGTTATATCGTAAAACCTTTTACTGCTGCTACGCTTAAAGAAAAACTGGATAAAATTTTCGAGCGTTTATAAAGCGTGTGGTCACAGACAAAAGGTGCTCTATTCATTTATGCGCGAAAAGGCTAATCGATGATTTCATTAGAACAAGCAAAAGAACTCGTTCAGCTACTGGAAAATGGACAGCAAGATCAGGCGAATCAACTCTTTAAAGAGACCTACGACAAAGCAAGCAATCCAATGCTGCAAGAAATAGGCACTTTGACAAGGGAACTGCATGAATCGCTCAAACAGTTCAACCTTGATGAACGGATGGCTGAGATTGCAAATGACGAAATTCCAGATGCAAGGGATCGTCTTCAATACGTAATTGATAAAACGGAAGTGGCTGCGAATAAAACAATGGATGCAGTGGATCGATGTATGCCGATCGCTGACAGCCTTCACGAAGGTCTGTTAAAAGTGCGTCCACAATGGAATGAGTTGATGCATGGACGTATTGATCTCATTGAGTTTAAAGCACTTTGTCACCGTATTGATGATCTACTATCACAAGTTGAAGGCAACAGCAGCGAATTGCGAGGTCAGCTAACTGAGATATTGATGGCTCAAGACTTTCAAGATCTCACTGGCCAAATAATTCGGCGTGTTATTACGCTGGTTAATGAAGTTGAGAAACGCCTAGTTGAGATTCTCACTGCCTTTGGGGCTAACCAAATAGAACAAAAAACAGACAAGAAGAACCCATCTATCGAACCTGAAGGTCCTATTTTGAACCCTCATGAAAGAGCCGATGCGGTTTCATCTCAAGACGAAGTCGATGATTTGTTATCGAGTCTTGGTTTTTAGGGGTAACGTATGAGCTACGAATTAGACGACGACATTCTTCAGGACTTTTTGGTTGAAGCAGGTGAAATTCTCGAATTGCTCTCAGAGCAATTGGTTGAACTTGAGAACAACCCCGAAGACAGGGAGTTATTAAATGCGATTTTCCGCGGTTTCCATACCGTTAAAGGTGGGGCCGGGTTTCTTGCACTCACCGAGCTGGTTGAGACGTGCCACGGTGCCGAGAACGTATTTGATATCTTACGCAATGGCCAAAGAAGTGTAACATCGAGCTTGATGGATACGATGTTACGAGCTTTAGACACCGTTAACGCACAGTTTCGCGCTGTTCAAGATCAAGAACCCTTAGAGCCTGCAGATCCCGCTCTACTCGATGAACTTCATAAATTGTGTCGTCCTGCTTCTGAAGATGAAATTGACGAAGTAGAGCCTGTTATTGCTGAAGTTGAAGTCGAGGAAGAGGCCGCTATCGAAGCGCCTGAACCGGAAGTCATTCAACCAGTGGCCTCAAAGGCTGTCGCGTCAAATTCTATCGATGAAATCACGCAAGATGAATTTGAAAAACTGTTAGACGAATTACATGGCAAGGGCACCGCGCCTAATGCTCATTCTGAAAATGCCGCACCAGCGACCCCAGCGCCTAAAGCCCCAAGTGCATCAGTGGCTGCTAGTGGTGACATTACGGATGACGAATTTGAAAAGCTGCTTGATGAACTGCACGGCGTAGGCAAAGCTCCAACCGTTGAACCCGCTCCTGAGGTGACAGCGAAACCAACTACTCCGCCTAAATCAACAGCGGCACCTAAAGCTTCTGCTGGTGGTGGCGATGATTTGATGACGGACGAGGAGTTTGAAAAGCTTCTTGACGAACTGCATGGCTCAGGAAAAGGGCCATTGCCAGAAGAGTTGGAAATGGCAACCAGACCTGCTTCTGAAAATGTGAAGCCAGCAGAGCCTGTAAAACCAACAGAGACCGCAAAACCGAAAGCTGAAGCGGCGAAACCTACACCTGCTCCTCAGCCTAAAGTAACGGCTCCAGCCGCCTCTTCCCCGGCGAAAGCTCCGGTTGCAGTGGCTGAGAAAAAAGAAGTATCAGCACCTGCTGTGGCTAAAAAAGCGCAAACTCAGCCGGAAACAACAGTCCGTGTTGATACATCAACGCTCGACATCATTATGAACATGATTGGCGAATTGGTGCTAGTGCGTAACCGCTTGCTGAGTTTAGGGCTTAATAGCAACGACGAAGAGATGGCAAAAGCGGTGGCTAACCTTGATGTAGTTACTGCGGATTTGCAAGGCGCTGTCATGAAAACGCGCATGCAACCGATTAAGAAAGTGTTCGGTCGTTTCCCTCGCGTGGTTCGAGACCTTGCACGTACCCTGAAAAAAGACATCGTGCTTGAAATGCGCGGTGAAGAAACAGACCTTGATAAAAACTTGGTCGAAGCGCTTGCAGACCCATTGATCCACTTAGTGCGTAACTCAGTTGACCACGGCATTGAAATGCCTGATGTGCGTAGCAAATCTGGAAAGCCAAGCACGGGTAAAATCATACTCTCAGCTTCGCAAGAAGGTGATCATATTGAGCTAGCTATCGTCGATGATGGCGGCGGTATGGACCCAGATAAGCTGCGTAGTATTGCGGTTAAACGAGGCATGATGGATGAAGATGCGGCGTCGCGTCTCTCCAATAAAGAGTGTTTTAACTTAATCTTTATGGCGGGATTCTCCAGTAAAGAGCAAATTTCAGACATTTCTGGTCGTGGTGTTGGGATGGATGTTGTAAAAACAGCCATCAATACACTCAATGGTTCAATTGACATCGATTCTGAGATGGGCAAAGGGACTAAGATTACGATCAAAGTGCCGCTAACACTCGCTATCTTACCGACATTGATGGTTGGGGTCGCAGGGCATCCATTTGCTCTACCGCTTGCGAGCGTGAATGAAATCTTCCATCTTGATCTTAGCCGGACGAACGTCGTTGATGGACAACTGACCATCATAGTACGTAAAAAATCGATACCACTCTTCTACTTACAGAATTGGCTAGCACCTAAAGCGGGTAAAATAGAACTGCGTAAAGGTCATGGACATGTTGTTATTGTTCAGATTGGTAGCCAGCGAGTTGGTTTTGTGGTTGATACCTTAATTGGCCAAGAAGAAGTGGTAATCAAACCACTAGATAAGCTTCTTCAAAAAACACCGGGTATGGCTGGGGCAACGATTACCAGCGATGGACATATTGCACTAATACTAGATGTGCCAGATTTGCTTAAGCAGTATGCTGCTGCTTCCCGCATTTAAATGAGCACACAATATAAGGACACCCATGGCGATTAGAGTATTAGTCGTTGATGATTCGAGCTTTTTTAGACGGCGTGTGAGTGAAATTATTAACTCTGACACCCGTCTAGAAGTGATTGATGTTGCAACTAACGGTAAAGAAGCCGTAGAAAAAGCGAGAATCTTAAAGCCTGATGTCATCACAATGGATATTGAGATGCCAGTTATGGATGGCATTACTGCTGTCCGTGAAATTATGGCTGCGAACCCGATCCCAATCTTGATGTTCTCATCGCTGACTCATGATGGTGCCAAAGCAACGCTAGATGCTTTAGATGCTGGAGCGTTAGATTTCTTACCGAAAAAGTTTGAAGATATTGCCCGTAACCGTGATGAGGCTGTCGCTTTATTACAACAACGGGTTATTCAAATCGCGTCGAAAAAAGGGATGCTGAGAAGACCTTTGGTTTCACGCCCAGCGCCGAGCACATCGTCGCCGTTTGCCAATAGAACAGCGGCTACAACGGCGAGTTCCCCTGTGCCGAAATCAATGGGCACATTGGCTCGCTTTAAAGCTACAGGTAAAAAATATCAGTTGACCGCTATCGGTACCTCTACAGGGGGCCCGGTTGCGTTACAAAAAATATTGACGAAGTTACCTGCGAATTATCCGCATCCGATCGTACTCATTCAACACATGCCTGCCACCTTCACTGCTGCATTTGCAAACCGGCTCAACTCACTGTGTAAAATTGAAGTGAAAGAAGCAGAAGATGGCGATGCATTGCGCCCAGGCGTTGCTTACTTGGCTCCGGGTGGTAAACAGATGATGATTGAGGGCCGTCCGGGTAGTGCAAAATTGCGCATTATCGATGGTGGTGAACGTATGAATTATAAGCCGTGTGTTGATATAACATTCGGTTCTGCGGCGAAGATCTATGCAGATAAAGTGCTGTCAATGATATTGACTGGTATGGGAGCCGATGGTCGTGAAGGGGCTCGAATGTTACAAGCCGCAGGGGCAACCATTTGGGCTCAGGATGAAGAAAGTTGCGTGGTGTATGGCATGCCGCAAGCTGTCGCAAAAGCGGGGATCTCGTCTGAAGATTTACCGTTAGAGCGTATATCAGAACGAATGTTAGTTGAAGTTGGCCTCGCATAAAGGAAGTTCAATGATTGTATGGAGTATTGCAAACCAAAAAGGCGGTGTGGGTAAAACAACCACAACGATTACGCTTGCTGGTTTGCTAAGTCAGCAAGGCAAAAGAGTGCTGTTGGTCGATACTGACCCTCACGCCTCGCTTACTACATACTTAGGTTATGATTCTGATGGCGTGCCCGTCAGCCTGTTTGACCTATTTCAGCAACGTGAGTTAACAGAGCAAAGCGTTACCCCTCTTATCCTAAAAACCGATGTTGAAGGCATTGATCTCATCCCTGCCCATATGTCTCTAGCCACTTTAGATAGAGTCATGGGCAACCGCAGTGGAATGGGGCTGATTTTGAAACGTGCGCTTCTTGCATTGCGCCATAATTATGACTACGTATTGATCGACTGTCCTCCAATCTTAGGTGTAATGATGGTTAATGCATTGGCCGCCAGCGATCGTATCTTAATTCCAGTGCAGACTGAGTTTCTGGCTATGAAAGGGCTCGAAAGGATGATTCGCACCTTAGCCATCATGCAAAAATCTCGTAGTCGATCGTTTAAAGTGACTATCGTACCGACTATGTACGACAAGCGAACCCGGGCTTCTTTGCAAACGCTGAATCAACTTAAAAAAGATTACCCAGAGCAAGTTTGGAGCTCTGCTGTACCTATAGACACCAAGTTTCGTGATGCGAGTTTAAAGCGCTTGCCTGCTTCTCATTTTGCTGAAGGTAGCCGTGGTGTTTTTGCTTATAAACAGTTGCTGATTTATTTAGAGAGGCTAGCTATTGATGAGTAGTGGGCCATTTTTATCCAGTGAACAAGCACTCGATGACTACTTTACAGCGTTACTAGATGAAGAAGCGATTGAACTTGAGCTGAAAGCGGAAGAGCAAAAAGAATTGTCCCTTGCTGAACCTGAGTTAGCGCTTTCGACATCGGTGCAATCTGTACCGGAAAAAAGTTATTACCATGCTGAAGTGGTTGAGTTTGAGCTGCCGAATTTAGATGATGTGCAGCGCTTATTAAGCCAGCTAGAATCAAGTAATCCAGTGGCAGAGTTAGAGCTGGAAGAGATCATGGAGCAAAACACCGTTCAGATCGCTTTAAAAACTCAACCAGTGACTGAAATTGTTGAAGAGATCCAAGAATGGGATATTCCCGCCGATACCTTGGAAACAGAACCTGAAGTTGAAATTCTGACTGCGGCAGACACTGTTGAAGAATTTGCTGTTGACGTGGAAGTGGTTGAGCAACCGACGGCTGAAGTCGAACTTGAAACGCAAGCGGGCTACTCTGGAATTGGTACATGGCAAAGCACTGCGAGAACACTAGATTTTCAAGTGCTCTATTTTGAAGTGAATGGCGTGACGTTTGCGGTGCCTCTTGATGAACTTGGGGGGATCCACCGTATGGCAACGCTCAATCATTTAATCGGTCGACCTGCTTGGTACCTTGGACTGCAAACGAATAAAGATAATCAGCTAGATGTTGTCGATACGGCAAAATGGGTAATGGCAGAAAAGCTCCATGATGATAGCTACAAAGAAGGTTATCAATACATCGTCATGCTTGGTGACAGTATGTGGGGGTTAGCAAGTACTCAGCTTATGGGTACAGAATTGCTAAGCTCAGAGAAGGTCCGCTGGCGAGAACAGGCAGGCAAAAGGCCGTGGCTTGCTGGAATGGTAAAAGAAAAAATGTGTGCTTTGATCCATGTTGAAGCATTGATAGCTATGCTTAATGCAGGGCTTGATGTAAAAGCACTAGAGAAATAATAATACATTGATGTCGGAATCGACTTAGAGAGGAAAAGGTATGTCTCAGACTAACGAAGTAGAAGTAAGAAAAGACAAGTCTAACGACGAAGTGCTTCAGTGGGTGACGTTCCAACTAGAAGAAGAAACATACGGAATTAATGTAATGCAGGTACGTGAAGTACTCCGCTATACAGAAATTGCACCGGTACCAGGTGCTCCTGATTATGTTCTTGGCATCATTAACCTACGTGGTAATGTTGTGACCGTCATTGATACACGATCTCGTTTTGGCTTAATGCAAGGTGAAATCACGGATAATACACGCATTATTGTGATTGAATCTGAGCGCCAAGTGATTGGTATTTTAGTCGATAGCGTTGCGGAAGTAGTTTACCTACGTTCTTCTGAAATCGATACTACACCAAGTGTTGGTACTGATGAGAGCGCTAAGTTTATCCAAGGCGTGAGCAACCGTGACGGTAAGCTATTGATCCTTGTTGACCTGAATAAACTGCTAACTGAAGACGAGTGGGACGAGATGGTCCACCTATAATGAGCGAAGCTATGTTGTTCAGTGCTCCTGTTATTCTTATAGGGAGCGCGGTTTTTGTTGTTGTAT
This sequence comes from Vibrio sp. V09_P4A23P171, assembly GCF_963875615.1. Lineage (NCBI taxonomy): Bacteria > Pseudomonadati > Pseudomonadota > Gammaproteobacteria > Vibrionales > Vibrionaceae > Vibrio > Vibrio sp. V09_P4A23P171. The sequence continues at coordinate 192,170 of NZ_CAWNMR010000033.1, read as the reverse complement.
TTTTGTTGCTGGTGTTACTTCGTGTACGTCAGGGACTTGCCCAACAGATTGATCACCAAAGACAACAAGCCCGATCGTTAGATAAGGAGTTGCAAAAGGCGAATAGACAGCTGTTGGAAATACGCTCAGTTGCTATTGGTCTTGGCCAAAAAGTGACGGATCAGCAGGATCTCATCCAGCATTTAAACGAGCGAATTACTGAATTGGAACATGTTGATACGGATGGGCGTTTATACAGCCGAGCGACAAAAATGGTCCAACTCGGTGCTGACATCAATGAGCTTATTAAAGAGTGTGAGCTACCTAAAGCTGAAGCTGAGTTGATGATGTCCTTGCAGAAGAAAATTGCAGGGCATGAAAGCATCCCGCCACTGAGTAGTCACCCGGAAGGTCGCGAGCCGGTGCAAAGTACGAGGCGACCTGCAAAAAAATAGTCGAAAGAGCGAAACTAGAGAGGGAAGCCAATGGCTTCCCTCTCTAGTTTTGAATGTGGTTAAATGTAGCCATAAAGTAGTAAATGAGACAGAAAATAATTAAAAATTAACAGTTTCTTACCTAGTTTCGTGACTGGTAATAGTCTTATTATGTTTTGTCTTAGGTGTGGTGTGCTAATATAGCGGCTCAAATTTCTCGATTTAGATGCACATGCTTGAAGTAAATAACCTGACCGCAATTCGTGATGAAAGAGTTCTGTTTGAAGCACTTAGCTTTGTGATTCATGCTGGCGAATTGGTGCAGATTGAAGGACGGAACGGCACAGGTAAAACGACCTTACTACGAATTATTACCGGGTTAGGTGATAGAGAGGATGGTTCTATTTTGTGGAATGGCATGAATATTGAGTCTAATCGTGATGATTACCACCAAGATTTACTGTTTCTTGGTCATCAAACTGGGGTTAAGCGCGATTTGACGGCATTCGAGAATCTTCATTTTTATCAATCAGTGCATAATGCAGAATCGTCTTCTCAAGAGATATATCAAGCCTTGGCTAAAGTGGGTTTAGCTGGCCGAGAAGACGTGGCTGCAGGCCAGCTTTCTGCCGGACAACAGCGCCGAGTTGCGCTGGCTCGTTTGTGGCTCAGTCAACAAAAGTTGTGGATTTTAGATGAACCGTTAACTGCGATTGATAAGCAGGGTGTCAAAGTGTTGGAAGCCTTATTTCTAGCGCATGCGCAACAAGGTGGCATTGTTGTATTGACCACACACCAAGATATGTTTGCTAACTATCCGCAATTGCGAAAAATTAAATTGGGGCATGAGTCATGATCGTGACCATGGGGATGATCATCCGTCGTGAATTATTGATCGCCTTTCGACGTCAAGCCGATATTTTTAATCCACTGTGGTTTTTTATCATAGTGATCACCCTATTCCCGCTGAGTATCGGCCCAGAGCCTGCTTTGCTCGCCCGTATCGCTGCAGGTATTGTTTGGGTTGCGGCGTTACTGTCGGCGCTACTATCACTTGAGCGTCTGTTTCGCGATGATTTTCAAGACGGGTCACTTGAACAAATGATGCTGATCCCAGTGCCATTACCCATAGTCGTTATTTCAAAAGTCGTGGCTCATTGGTTATTGACTGGACTGCCTTTAATTTTAATTAGCCCATTGTTAGCCGTATTATTGTCATTAGATTTTAATACGTGGCTTGCAGTTGTATTGACTTTGTTCATTGGCACGCCAACGTTGAGTTTTATCGGTGCTATTGGTGTTGCATTGACCGTAGGCTTGCAAAAAGGTGGCGTGTTGCTGAGCCTACTGGTCTTACCCTTGTATATCCCGATTTTAATCTTCGCTACATCAGCTATTGATGCAGCATCGCTTGGCATGCTCTACAACGGTCAATTGGCTGTTTTGGGGGCAATGTTTATGGGCGCGATAACATTAACTCCATTTGCTATTAGCGCAGCATTGAGAGTCAGCGTTAACTAAATTAAGTACGAACGATATTTTCAGCAATGCATTTGAGCGTTGCGTATCAACAACACAATAAACTGAGCAGACACATGCTCAGAAGCAATGAAGTAAGAGTGAGACAATACAATGTGGAAATGGCTCCATCCCTATGCAAAGCCTGAATCCGCCTATCGGCTATGTGGAAAGTTCCTGCCTTGGTTTGCAGGGCTCGCTATCTTATGCCTGGTAGTCGGTAATATCCTTGGTTTAGCTTATGCTCCGGCAGACTATCAACAAGGCGACAGCTTCAGAATCATTTACATTCATGTCCCTTCCGCCATTTGGTCAATGGGCATTTATATGTCGATGGCGATTGCGGCTTTCATTGGTCTAGTTTGGCAATTAAAACTGTCAGACATGGCCGCTGCTGCAATGGCGCCCATCGGTGCGGTATTTACGTTTATTGCGTTAATTACTGGAGCAATTTGGGGCAAACCGATGTGGGGTACCTGGTGGGTATGGGATGCTCGTCTGACGTCTGAGCTCATTTTACTGTTTCTCTATTTGGGAGTGATTGCGCTTTACCACGCTTTCGATGATCAAAAAACAGCCGCAAAAGCCGCAGGTCTGCTGGCCATCGTTGGTGTGATCAATCTACCTATCATTCATTTCTCCGTTGAGTGGTGGAATACCCTGCACCAAGGTGCCACGATTACTAAATTTGAAAAGCCTTCCATATCCAGTGACATGTTGTGGCCATTGCTGCTCAATATTTTTGGTTTTGCTTTCTTTTTTGCTGCGGTCACTATGGTCCGCTTACGCAATGAAATTATCAGTAAAGAGAGCCATCGCCCTTGGGTTATCGAATTGGCAACCCTTCAAACACAGAAAGGTAACTGATCATGCATTTTGACTCTTTGAGTGATTTCTTGGCGATGGGCGGTTACTCCGCCTATGTATGGAGTGCATTTGGCATTACCTTTTTATCCATGTTTATTTTACTGATGCTCAGCATCAAGCGTGGCAAAACCTTGTTGCAAGATGTGCAAGCAAAGGTTGAACGCCAAGCCAGAATTGATGCTGCAAAGCATATGGAGAACACCTTATGACCCCAAGACGTAAAAAAAGACTCACCATTATTTTGGCATTGATTATTGGGGCTGGTGCCACCATTGGTTTGATGTTGTATGCACTCAATCAAAATATGGACCTTTTCTATACGCCGACCGAGCTTGTACACGGTAAACCCGATGGGACAAAGCCAGAAGTGGGTCAACGGCTACGTATTGGCGGCATGGTGGTGGTGGGCTCTGTGAAAAGAGCTCCGGGTTCACTAAAAGTAAGATTTCAGCTCCACGATGTTGGTCCAAATGTGACGGTCGAATATGAAGGCATCTTACCCGACTTGTTTAGAGAAGGTCAGGGTATTGTTGCGCAAGGCGTATTGAAAGATGCCACCACAGTGGAAGCGTTTGAAGTGCTAGCCAAGCATGATGAAAACTATATGCCACCGGAAATTGCTGAAGCAATGAAGAAAACGCATGAGCCGTTAACCTATAGCTCGGAACAAAAACAAGGAAGTGCTCAATGATTGTTGAAATAGGACATTTTGCCCTTATTGTTTCACTTGGGCTTGCCATATTACTCAGCTTACTTCCACTTGTTGGTGCTTCTAAAAACAATACCATGCTGATGAATACTGCGCGGCCATTAGCATGGGGAATGTTTTCATTGCTATTGGTATCATTTAGCATTTTGTTGTGGGCATTTTATGTCAATGACTTCACGGTGCAATATGTGGCGAGTAATTCGAATAGTCAATTACCCTGGTATTACCGTCTAACAGCGGTGTGGGGGGCGCATGAAGGTTCATTATTGCTGTGGGTTTTAATTCAAGCGGGATGGACTGTGGCGGTGGCTACCTTTAGCCGTGGTATGCCTCAAGAATCTGTGGCGCGAGTCTTATCCGTTATGGGGCTGATCAGCGTTGGATTCTTGCTGTTTGTCATCGTGACTTCGAATCCATTTTTACGCACCTTACCCTATTTCCCAATTGATGGTCGTGACTTAAACCCGCTGCTACAAGATCCTGGGCTAATCATTCACCCACCCATGTTATACATGGGATATGTCGGTTTTTCAGTCGCATTCTCATTTGCAATAGCCTCTTTGATGACCGGGCGTTTGGATACTGCATGGGCCCGTTGGTCTCGTCCTTGGACAACTGCGGCGTGGTTATTTTTGACATTAGGTATCGCGCTAGGTTCGTGGTGGGCTTACTACGAACTTGGCTGGGGTGGCTGGTGGTTCTGGGATCCAGTAGAAAACGCGTCGTTTATGCCATGGCTTGCGGGAACGGCATTGATGCACTCACTTGCTGTGACAGAAAAACGTGGCACATTCAAAGCTTGGACAGTGTTACTGGCAATTTCAGCATTTTCGCTCAGTTTACTGGGCACATTCTTAGTGCGATCTGGTATTTTGGTTTCGGTACACGCATTTGCATCCGATCCCGCTCGTGGCCTGTTTATCCTTGGGTTTTTGGTGTTTGTCATCGGTGGCTCACTGCTATTGTTTGCCGTTAAAGGTGCGGCAGTGCGCGTCCGTGGCAATGCTGAATTGATCTCGCGTGAAAATGCGCTGCTCTCCAACAACATCTTATTAATCGCGGCATTGGTGGTGGTGTTGGTTGGCACCTTGTTACCTTTAATCCACAAGCAGATTGGCCTTGGTTCCGTATCAATAGGAGCGCCTTTCTTCAACATGCTGTTTGCATGGCTAATGGTGCCATTTGCATTTTTGCTGGGGATCGGTCCACTGATCCGTTGGAAGCGCGATAATTTTTCCAAGCTTTTGAAACCGATGTTGATTTGTGGCCTGATGGCGTTGATTCTTTCGGCGGTTATGGTGTACCTGCTAGCTGAACGCTTTAGCTTGATGGCATTTATCGGCTGGGTCATGGCGTTTTGGATCATCTTGCTACACGTTGTCGAGTTGCACCAACGTGCGACACATCGTCATAGCTTTATGATAGGGGTGACTAAACTACAACGTAGCCACTGGGCCATGATGTTAGGCCATGTTGGTCTTGCCGTTACTGTGATTGGTATTGCGATGGTGCAAAACTACAGTATCGAGCGTGATGTTCGTCTAGCACCTGGGGAATCTTTTGAAATCCAACAATATAACTTTTATTTCAAAGGGTTAAGAGATAAAGATGGCCCGAACTATGATGGTTATATTGCCGATTTTGAAATTACGCAGGATGGGCAATACGTGAATACACTCCATGCGGAAAAACGCTTTTATCGTACTGCCAAGTCAATGATGACTGAAGCGGCCATCGATCGTGGCATCACTCGCGATTTGTACATTGCAATGGGTGAGCGATTAGAAGATGGTCATTCATGGGCGATCCGAATTTATTACAAACCATTTGTACGTTGGATCTGGGCTGGTGCTTTATTGATGTCATTAGGTGGTGCGTTAGCCATCAGTGACAAACGCTACCGCTTTAGAAAAAGCTCCCAACAGGAGGCGTAGATGAACAAGAAAATTCTATTTATTCCATTGGTGGCTTTTCTTGGTCTAGTTGCCGTGTTTGTTACTCAGTTGGTCAAAAATACCGAAGGTGATGATCCCACAAAATTGGAGTCGGTTCTGATTGGTAAGTCTGTGCCTGAATTTCGTTTGGAAGATTTAGCCGAACCCGGAAAGCTGTATGACCAAGCGATATTTAAAGGCGAGCCTTTGCTGCTGAACGTCTGGGCAACTTGGTGCCCGACCTGCTATGCCGAACATCAATATCTCAATCGGTTGGCGGGTGATGGTGTAAAAATTATAGGCTTAAATTATAAAGATCAACGAGATAAAGCGGTTCAATGGTTAAATGAGCTAGGTAATCCTTACTTGATCAGCCTGTTCGATGGTAATGGTATGCTAGGGTTAGATCTCGGCGTTTACGGTGCGCCGGAAACCTTTCTCATTGATGCCAACGGCGTTATTCGTTACCGCCATGTGGGGGATGTTAATCCAACCAATTGGCAAACAACTTTGCAACCTATGTATCAGAAACTTCTAGAGGAAGCGAAGTAATGAAGCGTTTTATATTATCGATCATTGCTAGCTTTGCTTTGGTATTTTCTGTGCAATCTGCAATTGAAGTGTACGAGTTTGATAATCCACAGCAAGAGCAGCAATTCAAAGAGTTGAGCAATACATTGCGTTGTCCAAAGTGTCAAAACAATACTATTGCCGACTCAAATGCTGCATTAGCACAGGACTTACGTAATAAAGTCTATGAAATGACCAAACAAGGTAAGTCTGAACAAGACATTGTTGACTACATGATTGCACGTTACGGCAACTTTGTGACCTATAACCCACCGTTGACTTTGGCGACTTCCATCTTATGGCTAGGTCCTTTGAGTGTGGTGTTTCTGGGTTTTGGTTTTATTGTATTACGCAGCAAACGTCGTAAAGCATCAACCGCTCAAAATGGTGAAGTTTGGGATGCCGAAAAGGAAGAGCGATTAAATCAGTTGCTCGCCGAAGACGCGGTTGATGATGAGAAGCATGGAGACAAACAATAATGACGTTTTTTTGGTTATCTACCCTCATTGTGACCTTCTTTGGTTGTGTCTTCATTGCACTGCCGATCCTCAAAAACAGAGCGAACAACGATGCAGCGCTGCGTGACGAATTGAACAAAGCGATCTTTAAAAACCGCCTTGCAGAGTTACACGAAGAGACGCAAGAAGGGTTGGTTGACAGCGAACAAGAGCTGATTGCTGATCTGAAACAGTCGCTATTGGATGATATTCCTGCGCAATCGGTGCAAGGAAATTCTTCACATGTATCACCGATGGTTGTTTTGATCCCCTCGATTTTATTGGTCGTTATCTTAAGCTATGGCTTTTACCTAAAATTTGGCGCGGCTAGTCAAGTGGAGCAGTGGCAGCAAGTGAACGCTAACTTACCTGCACTCTCAAAAAAAATGATGTCACCAGAAGGTGCTGCCTTAAGTGATGATGAGATGAATGATCTCACACTGGCGCTGCGCACTCGTCTGCATTATCAGCCTCAAGATGCGACCGGGTGGTTGCTGCTTGGACGTATTGGACTTGCTAACAGAGATATAGAAACATCGATTGGCTCAATGAAAAAAGCGTATGCGTTAGATCCAAAAGATGCAGATGTGAAGTTGGGCTATGCGCAAGCATTAATGTTGTCACAAGATGAGCTTGACCAAAATCAAGCACGTGAAATTTTAACGGCATTAGTACAACAAGATTATGTTGATTTACGCGTGTTTTCACTACTTGCGTTTGATGCGTTTGAACGCCAGGATTACCCAGCGGCGATGAAGTATTGGCGATTAATGCAGCAGATGATTGGCCCTGAAGATAGCCGTTATGAGATGCTTTCGCGCAGTATTGAAAGAGCACAAAGCAAAATGCAGCCTAAAGCTATCGATGGGAAAATGGTTCCTGTCACCATCTCACTCGGTGATGGTGTGACTCTTGAACAAAATGCAGTACTCATAGTCTCTGTGCACAGTTCTGATGGTGCACCTATGCCTGTTGCCGCAGCGCGTTATCCACTGACTCAATTCCCTATTAAGGTTGTGTTAGATGATAGCAATAGCATGGTTCAGGGTCGGAAGTTATCCGACCTTGCACAGCTTATTGTTCGAGTACGCTTGGATACGGATGGCAATGTTTCAACCAAACAAGGTGATTGGTTTGGTGAAAGTGCTCCCATGAGTCTCGGTCAACCTGTTGAAGTTGTGATCAATAAGCAGTATTAATAGCACTTATATACAATTAACGTATTGATAGGCCGATGTCTCATCGGCCTTTATACATGGAAATAAATAATGATAAGCCGCCTATCCCGACTGATATGCCCTATGCTGTTCCTTTTCGTATTAGCAGGGTGTGCAAGCGCTCCGGATTCAACGTCAGCCGAATCAAAGCAAACGCAGTCGGGCGATCCTTTTGAGGTTTTTAACCGATCAATGTGGACAATCAACTACGATTATATCGATCCATACTTGGTTCGCCCTGTTGCGATTGCCTACGTGGATTACATTCCACACCCCATTAGAAAAACGATCGCCAATGTTCTGTCAAACCTTGATGAACCTTCAAGCATTATCAACAACATATTGATGGGTAATGGTACGAAAGCCGTTGACCACTTTAACCGCTTTTGGATTAATAGCACCTTAGGCCTGTTTGGGATGATTGATATTGCGTCAGAAGCGGGCATCACCAAACACAATGAAAAAGCGTTTAGTGATGCGGTAGGCCATTATGGTGTTGGTAATGGTCCATATTTAATGATTCCTGGATACGGGCCCTACACGATTCGAGAAACCACAGATGTTGTGGATGGCTTGTATGTACCACTTTCTTATCTCAATGTCTGGGCTGGCCTAGGTAAATGGGCTCTGGAAGGATTGGAGACCCGAGCAAGGCTCGTTCCCCAAGAAGTGACGTTGGAAAACTCCCCAGATCCATATTCATTAACTCGCGATGTTTATTTACAACGCCAAGATTTTAAAGCAGAAATTGATACCCAAACGTACGATGAATCGGAAGAAGAGTATCTCGACGATTATCTGGAAGAAGGGTTTTAATCATACCCATGTAGGTCGGCCTTGTACTGCTAGCTAGGCCGACATCACACGTCCGCTAAAGTATTCGTTAGCGACGATGTATTCCGTATTGCGGATCAATTCATCTTGCAGCTCAGCCCAATGGGGCTTCTCATCTACATCACCTTTTGCGCTAGGCACTACGCCTCCGACCCTTATGTTGAAAGGGGTTAGTTCTTTTGCCCAACTCTGCGTGAAACCAGAAACCATAGAATTCGCATTTTCAATTCCCGCTAGGTCATACTCATCATTTTGAGAAATGACGTTCACAATCACACCTGGCTTGTTGTTAATACGCATTCGCTCAGCACTGGCTTGACCAAAAGTGAATAAAGTTGAGGCCATCATGGCGAGCTTCTGAAGAAAGACTTCAGCTCGTTGTTCACCTATCAAGGGGGGGAGGGATGCATTTGGCCAATTATTGACCAGCACATCCGGTGCCCCATGATAGGTTTGATCAATAAAATCGAACAGCCGATGGATCGTTTCTAAAGAGTAATCTGGTGTGTGGTAATAATGAACATCCTGAGAGATCGCTTTGCAACGAGCAAAGGTTTCCATTAACCCAAATTTGTCTTGGTCACACAAAATAATTTTTGCACCTAAATGTGCGAAATGAACGGCCAGCGTGCTACCAAGCATCGAACTTGCTGAAGTGATTAATATTATTGCACTTTTTATATCCATTGGGTGCCTCACCCTATTGTTTGTTTTATTGTTATAGCGGGATTTAGTCTCAATAGGATGGTTGATTAACTGTGGGTAGGGTGTGAATAACATCAAATTACTCAGCCTAAGCGAGCGTGGTATGTGTTTTTTTTGGTCATACTCACATTCTGATCTAGAGAATGTCGTTTTGTGTTACATACAAGACATCAAACTTGGGTGCGGATCTGATCTCGCCGGTGGGCAACGGTGAGTTGAACCGACAGATCGGCAACTAAGAGCTCAACGTTTGAGGGGGAGGCAAGATGCCTTCGCTCATGTCCTGACAGATTAAGATATACCTCTTCGGGTAAATCATGCGTATCTTCAGGCAAATAGGCGAGTACTTCAGGAGTCAAGTAGTGGCTGAGTTTCGCACTGGCGAGTCCTCCGTGATGGAAAAGCTCGGCCTGTTTTGCTGAAACAGCGTAAGAGCTTTGGTCGGAACGCAGTGCTTGAGGCTCCGTAAGCTCAAATCGCTTACGTAACAATTCATCGCTAGTGGGTGGGTTTTCAATACGTTCAACAGGAGTGTTGTCGCGTACATCGTTAGAAAACATCGACAGTATGAGTGCAAAGTCCGCACGGCGTCCTTGCTGGACAGCATGGCTTAGCCCCGAGCCAAATTGAAGCTCGTTTATAATACTGGCTTTATCTAATGTATGTACTTGCATTTGCCTCTCCAACCGATGCACTTTTAGCGGCGAGAAAGCAGATAACTTTAGATAAAATAACAAAAAAGCCTGCGACAAAGCAGGCTTTTCATATGACTAAATACCAATCCAAGGGGAAAAGGTTATTTTGCTAGGTTTTCTGCAACGAATGCCCAGTTAACCAGTGCCCAGAAACCATTCATGTAGTCAGGGCGTAGGTTACGGTAATCGATGTAGTAAGCGTGTTCCCACAGATCAACCGTCAGTAGCGGAGTCACACCTTCGTGAGTCAGTGGTGTGGCTGCATTTGAAGTGTTGATGATCTCTAAAGAACCATCCGCATTTTTCACCAACCAAGTCCAAGATGAACCAAAGTTATTGATCGCTGAGTCAGTGAATTTTGCTTTAAAAGCTTCAAAAGAACCAAATGCGGCGTTGATTGCGTCTGCAACGGCACCTGTTGGTTCGCCACCTGCATTTGGTGCAAGGCAGTGCCAATAGAAGGTGTGGTTCCAAATTTGAGCGGCGTTATTAAATACGCCACCAGTTGAAGTCTTGATGATCTCTTCGAGAGATTTACCTTCAAATTCAGTGCCAGGGATAAGGCCGTTAAGCTTCACAACGTAAGTGTTGTGGTGCTTACCGTGGTGGAAATCTAGTGTTTCGGCTGAAATGTGTGGTTCTAGAGCGTCTTTAGCGTAAGGCAAAGCTGGTAATTCGAATGACATTGCTCGATTCTCCGTTGTGTAGAAAGAGTGAAAGTCTCTTTCAGTAGCTTCCAGATATTATAATGATATTCGTCGATACGACTGACTTGAAGGTATTTTAGCAAGTTTTTACTTTATTAAAAGTCCTAATGTTGAAAATTGTTGTATAGGCAGGATATCCATAAATAATATGTGCTTTTTATTCTCTATTAATGATTTAGAATGTCAGTAACAAACCGCACTATCCCCATTAAGAGGAAGCAATGGAAACTATTGATAAAATTAAACAGCAACTTGAAGAAAATGCCATTCTGCTATACATGAAAGGCTCTCCTAAGCTACCAAGTTGCGGATTCTCTTCTCAAGCTGCGCAGGCTTTGATGGCTTGTGGTGAGAAATTTGCTTATGTGGATATTCTGCAAAACCCAGATATCCGCGCTGAGCTGCCTGTATACGCACAGTGGCCTACTTTTCCACAATTGTGGATTGAAGGTGAGTTGATTGGTGGTTGTGACATCATTATCGAAATGTTCCAAAAAGGCGAACTGCAACCTTTAGTGAAAGAAGCCGCTGCACGTGCAGGCAATGAAGGGTAATACTGTATAAAATAACAGTTTTTCTTGATTTATTAAGGTCACATTGGTTAATGTGGCCTTATTTTTTTGCGTTGATTTGAGTTTATGACCCGTTTATTCATTGCTGAAAAGCCCAGCTTAGGGCGCGCTATAGCCGATGCTCTGCCGAAACCACACAAGAAAGATCAAGGTTTCATTCGTTGTGCGAATGGTGACATCGTTACTTGGTGTATTGGGCATTTACTCGAGCAAGTTGAGCCGGATGTTTATGATGAACGCTATAAAAAGTGGAATTTACTCGACTTACCTATCATTCCTTCACAGTGGCAGCTTAGACCGCGCAAAACATCGAGCAAACAGTTGACTGTGATTCGTCAGCTTTTGAAAGAAGCATCGCAAATTATCCATGCAGGAGACCCGGATCGCGAAGGGCAACTATTAGTTGATGAAGTGATTGATTATTGCAAAGTAAGCCAAAGTAAAAAAGAGCAAGCATTGCGGCTACTGATCAGCGATTTAAACCTTCCAGCCGTGCAGCGTGCACTGAAACAGATGCGCAGTAATCGCGAATTCATCCCTTTATCGGTTTCAGCGCTCGCGCGTTCAAGAGCCGATTGGTTGTATGGCATGAATATGTCACGGGCTTATACTTTGCTGGGGCAGAAAGCGGGCTATCAAGGTGTCTTGTCGGTTGGACGGGTACAAACTCCTATTCTAGGGCTTGTGGTACGTCGGGATGAGGAGATAGAAAACTTCATCCCGCGAGACTATTTTACATTACATGCGTTAATCCCTTATCAAACTGATCAAGTGGCGTTTGATATCCGTGCGCGCTGGAAACCCAGCGATGCTTGCCAGCCGTGGCAAGATGAAGAAGGGCGAGTCTTAAACCGCAAGTTGGTGGAAAATGTCGCACAGCGCATCGCAGGGCAACCCGCCACAGTGATTGAAGCCGAACAAAAGCAAACTAAGCAAGCCGCGCCGTTACCTTATTCCTTATCTGCACTGCAAATTGATGCAGCGAAGCGCTTTGCAATGAGCGCCCAGCAAGTGTTAGACACTTGTCAATCTCTGTATGAGAAGCATAAATTAATCACCTATCCGCGCTCAGATTGTCGTTACTTACCACAAGAACATTACGCTCAAGCTTCGTCAGTAACTCAAGCTATCGCGTGCAACGCCAAAGAGTTGTTAACGGCGGTCAGTGGCGCAAACTTAGCTCTTAAATCCAAAGCATGGAACGATAAGAAAGTGGACGCGCACCATGCCATTATTCCCACACCAAAGCAGGCATCCGTCAATGCCTTGTCGGGAAATGAGATGAAAATATACCAATTGATTGCGCGCCAATACTTGATGCAATTTTATCCCGCCGCCGTGTACGCCGAAGCCAAGCTGGTGTTTGATATTGCGGGTGGCTTTTTTGTTGCGTCAGGGCGACAACTGGTTGAAACCGGTTGGAAGAGTTTGTTAGGCAAAGTCGATGAAGAAGAGAACGGAGTCGATACCGTTCCACCACTGAGTAAAGGGACGGTGCTGACGTGTCGAGAAGGGGAGATTCACGATCGAAAAACCGAGCCTCCTCGTCATTTTACTGAAGCGACTTTGCTACAAGCGATGACGGGAATTGCTCGCTATGTTGAAGATAAAGAGCTGAAAAAAATCTTACGTGAAACCGATGGTTTGGGTACGGAAGCGACGCGAGCGGGGATCCTTGACACTTTATTCAAGCGGCAACTCTTAACACGTCAAGGTAAGCTGATTCTAAGCTCGCCAGCGGGAAGGGGTTTAATTCATGCGCTGCCAAATGAATCAACTTATCCTGATATGACCGCCCATTGGGAGCATCAATTGCAAGCGATGGCTGAACGTGGGCAAGCGTATCAACCCTTTATGCAAGTGCTGCAAGAGCGCATTATTCAGATCATGGAACAGGCGAAATCGGGCTCAGTGCCAGAGTCGCTTCGCTCATTGCCCAAAGTGGAGCGCCCTGCATTCAAACGAAAGATACGTAAATCCAGCAAAACCACGCGTTATCAACGTAATTCGGCTCAATAAAATGACATCAAAGAATCGGTCGCTAAGTAAGCAGATGCCTGCGAATTAGGTAAGATGTTCACCGACCTGACGAGCTAATTATCACATTTTCGATAAAAAAGGCTGGCTTGTTATCACGGCAAAACCAGCAATACAGCATCTTCCACCTTTAGAACGGATAAACTGGGCAATCGAGCTGACCGCTTCTTCACTGTAGGATTCAATCTTATAGAGATGGCTCATACACTTCTCCTCTCTAACCGTGCCATTAATTACGACATAACCGTTGAATAATGGAAAGCATATTTGATGCCAGTTTCTAAAAAATACACCTTTGGTATGTAATGAATGGAGAGGGTACTTATCTAATGAATGGCAACTGGTGCGTGGAATAAAATATCAGTATGAGAAAATGATGTTAATCAGATACGAAAAAGCCGCTGTAAAAACAGCGGCTTTTCTTAAAAGTGGCGGAGAGATAGGGATTTGAACCCTAGGATAGCTATTAACCATCGCCGGTTTTCAAGACCGGTGCTTTAAACCACTCAGCCATCTCTCCGTGTGGTGCGCATAATAGCGAGGCAATTTTACTTTGTAAAGTCTTGAGCTGATTGTTTGCTGGTTTTGTATACAATTGACGATGATTTTCCACTAATGGCTTGATTCTTAGTACCTTGTTGGAGAAAAAATGTACATTAATGCGTACTTCGTTATGGCGCCTTTTTTATTTGGTTGCTGGCTTAACGGTGAATTCTGACGATGTTTATACAGAAATAATCGGTTATGTATTAGCAACGGTTTACCAAGAGCCTGATGCTCTCTTGTAGTATCAGGCTACCGGAGTTTCATAAATGGAATGTTATTTCTTTTTTATGCTTTTATGTTCATATAATGCTTGAACCTCTGGGAATGACGGGTAACAAGCTAAAACTGGCAGGGAAATGGTACTAAACCTGAACCATAGCCAAAAGATGGCTTTCTTGACCCTGCGCAAGGTGAGGAGTAATTTGCAGCTTCCTGTGTTTAAGGCACTGCTTCCATTTCCAATCATTAAGTACAGAGTGTTTGCAGGAGTTTATCTTGCACTCACCTATGCTGATGATTGAAATCAGTCAATAAAAAGAACCATGCTAGAAGAAACGACAACCAATGACCCTCATGATGCTCAACCTGAGGGGACTGAACGCATTTATCGCCAACGTTTTGATTCCAAAATAGGGTTTCAAAATGAATACGATATTCTTGCTATTGAAGAGCCTTTACAAATCCATTTGCAATGGAATGATACGGTTACTAACAAGCTGCATATCGAAGAGTGGAGCATGACAATGCGAACGCCCGGTGACGATGCCCATCTCATCGGTGGCTTACTTTACACGCAGCAAGTGATCGATTCATATGACCATATACTCAATATGGAATTGGTTGACGACGAATCACGCCATGGCCAGAATCACTGGTTGGTCACGCTCAATCATCCATACACTGATGTGATTCAGCATCAGGCTCGTCGTTATATGAGCCAGTCGAGCTGTGGCATTTGCGGTATGACATCCATCCGATCCTTGAGTTTGAGGCGAGAAATTCGTGTTGATGATAGCCCGAAATGGCTCTCTTCTGATGTTGTTATTGCGCTTCCTAATCTGCTTCTTGTTCATCAACCACTGTTTGCAAAAACGGGGGCGGTGCATGGTGCGGGTTACTTCGTGAATGGTGAGTTGATTGCCGTTGCGGAAGATGTGGGCCGCCATAACGCAGTGGATAAGTTGATTGGTCGAATTTTGAGTGAGCAGCGTTGGCACCCGCAAGGGGTATTAATTCTTAGCGGCCGAGTGAGTTTTGAGTTAATGCAAAAAGCGGCCATTGCTGGCATTTCAGTGGTGGTGGCTGTTGGTGCGCCATCACGTTTAGCGCTCGATATGGCGCGTCAGTTCGATATGACACTGATTGGTTTTATCAAAAAAAATCAGTTCAATATATACCATGGTCATGCACGTTTGCAGTCAGTGAAAGAGTGAGAAGAAGAATATGAGTATTAAACAATATACCGGTTCGGCTGGTGGTTGGGGAGCGCTAAAAAGCACCGCGCATCATCTATTGAAAAGTCATAATGTTGCCAAAAATATTTCCAATCTTTTAAAAACCAACCAAGACCATGGTTTTGACTGTCCGGGCTGTGCTTGGGGTGAAAAACATGTCCCAGGGCGTTTTCGTTTTTGCGAAAATGGCGCTAAGGCCGTCAACTGGGAAGCCACTTCTCGACGCGTTGGGGCGGATTTCTTTAAGCAATATTCGGTCACTTGGCTCAATAAGCAGAGTGACTATTTTCTCGAATCTCAAGGGCGTTTAGCGGAACCAATGCGCTATAACGCTCAAACGGATCACTATGAGCCAATCAGCTGGGATGAGGCGTTTGCACTGGTTGCACAACACCTCAATCAACTCGCTAGTCCAAATCAGGCGGAATTTTATACATCAGGCCGCGCGAGTAATGAAGCTGCATTTCTATACCAGTTGTTTGCGCGCCGGTTTGGTACCAATAATTTTCCTGATTGCTCAAACATGTGCCATGAAGCGACGAGCGTCGCCTTGGTTCGCTCGATTGGCATTGGTAAGGGAACTGTGACTATTGAGGATTTTGAAGAATCCGATGCGATTCTTTTATTTGGACAAAACCCAGGAACGAATCACCCTCGTATGTTGGAAACACTGGCGTCAGCCTATAAGCGTGGAGCTCGGGTTGTTGCGTTTAATAATTTAAAAGAGCGAGGATTGGAGCGTTTTACTAACCCGCAAAATCCTTTTGAAATGTTAAGCAATGGTTCAACACCGACCACTAGCCATTATTTCACTCCTAAATTAGGCGGAGACATGGCGGCGGTTCGTGGCTTGGTGAAAATTCTTCTTGCTCGTCATCAGCAAGCACAGGCCTGCGGTGAATCGATATTCGATCTTGATTTCATTGCCCAGCATACCGAAGGGATGGAGTCTTATTTAGCCATGGTGCAGGCTACGCCGTGGTCAAGTATTATTGAACAATCTGGGCTCACGCAACAAGAGCTAGAGCTGGTGGCAGATATTTACCAAGGCGCTAAACGCGTGATCGTAACTTGGGCAATGGGGGTGACTCAGCATAAGCATTCGGTGGCAACCATACAAGAGTTGGTCAATCTACAATTACTGTTTGGCCAAATTGGTAAGGATGGTTCTGGGGTATGTCCTGTCCGTGGTCACTCAAATGTGCAAGGTGACCGCACGGTTGGAATTAATGAAAAACCGCCTGAATTTCTACTCGACAATATTGAAAAAGTACTGGGCTTTACGCCACCAAAAGCGCATGGCCATAATGTAGTTAATGCTATTGAGGCGATGCTACGGGGTGAAAGTAGAGTCTTTATCGGTTTAGGAGGAAACCTCGTTGCTGCTGCGCCCGATACCGAGCGTGTCGCACAAGCAATGAAAAACTGTAATTTGACCGTAAACATTGCGACTAAACTGAATCGGAGTCATGTCAACCCGGGCAAGGATGCGTTGATCCTGCCTTGTTTAGGTCGGACAGATATTGATATTCAGGCTCAGGGGCCACAGAAAATTACCGTTGAAGATTCATTCTCCATGGTTCATGCCTCTTCTGGGCGAATTGATGTTACAGGAGAGATGATGCGCTCAGAGCCTGCCATTATCGCAGGAATGGCAAAAGCGACCTTAGGGGAGGGAAATCCAATCGATTGGCAATCCATGGCCGATAATTACGATAACATTCGAGATTTGATTGAAAAGATTATCCCAGGATTTGCCAATTTTAATCAGCGGCTCAAAGGGCCTGGCGGTTTTTATCTTGGTAATTCAGCGCGTGAATTTAATTGGAAAACACCCACAGGAAAAGCGCAGATAAGCAGCAATGCACTTCCTGAATCTATCGTTCCGCTTAAAACTCAGCAGATGACCAAGAAACCGATTTTTGTGTTGCAGACGATGCGTTCGCACGATCAGTACAACACCACGGTTTACGGTTTGGATGATCGTTACCGAGGTGTATTTGGCGAACGTAATGTCATCTTCATGAATGAAAAAGATATTGAGCAGCTGCAATTAAAAGCGGGTGAACGAGTCGATATTGAGACACTGTGGGATGATGGTATTAAACGTGAAATTTTGGGCTTCAAAGTGGTCGCCTATGTAATTCCTCAAGGGAATGTAGCGGCCTATTTCCCTGAGGCAAATGCACTCATTCCATTGAGCAGTAAAGGCGACTTTAGTGATACCCCGACATCAAAATCTATTGCCGTTGTCATTCACCCAACCAAAGTTGCACCACTGTTAGTTCAAACAGACTAAAAAATCAGATACTAAAGCAAAAAAGAGAGCCGAAGCTCTCTTTTTTTAGGTGTATGGTCGGACTGAGAGGATTTGAACCTCCGACCCCCGACACCCCATGACGGTGCGCTACCAAGCTGCGCTACAGTCCGATTGGCGTAATCTAATCATTTATCCCTTTAGCGTCAAGAGATAATCTTGCTAACGACCTGATTTAATTATCTTTGGCGTAAAATCTCTGCAATTCAGTTAAGCCTTGCATCAGTACAGGTAACGCTGGGCTAGAGTCTTTCTGACGTTGATAGTTTTCATCAAACAGCTTGAAGTTGCCAAATTTATCAATGAGAGTCGTTTGGGTATCGGTAATCAAAGCTAATTCACGGGCATCACCGGCTAAAATCCACTTCCTTTTGTTTTCATCAAACAAGTTTCTACCACTGCTAAATTCAATGGGGTTGGATGAAGCACCTAACAGATCCTGTAAAAGCGTGACTGAAAAATCTAAGTGACTTGAACGGTGTGAGTATTCCCCTGCCATTTTCCCAGGCCAATGGATGATCATCGGCACTTGTAACTGGTATCGGCTGTAATTGCTGTTAGCACCCCAGCTGTTGGTTTTTGTCTCGTTAAACTCCGCGCCATGATTTGAGGTGATCACAATCAGCGTATTGTCTTGCAATTGTAATTCGTCAATCTTAGTGAGCAGCAGACCTATTTCTTGGTCGGCTGCATTGACCGAGTTATTGTAACCAGCACGCAGGCGATCGCTGGCACTACCTTTACTTGACCGAGGGTCAAAGTCATTAAAGTTGTCAACGGTCGTCAACTCCAAATAGCTGAACCAGGGTTGTTCGGTTTGCTCGGATACCCATTTATGCCAGCGTTGTATAGTTTGGTTATCTGTGCTCGATTTTTGATCAAAAGGAGCTTTAGAGACCGTTAAAGTGCGGAAAATCGTCTCTTCGTATAAGGTGTCGTCAAAATTATCGCCACTAAAGAGGCCAAACTGATAATTCTGTTTTTTCAATACATCTATCAGTATCGGAGGGGTACCTTGTGAACGAATGGCGTTGGCATAACTGCTTGGCAAGCCATAAAACAAGCCAAAGATCCCAAACATGTCATTACTCGAGCTGTAATGATTATTAAACTTCAAATTTTCTGTCGCAAATTGGTAAGTGTTGGGCATGATTTCAGCTGTCAGCACATCACTTCTTAAATTATTGACACTCACTAGCAAAATATTGAGATTATTTGCTCTGCGGCCAAATTGAAGAGGCTCAAGAGGATAACGAACAATGTTAAGGTTCTCTTCATTATCCTTCAAACGCTTTAAGTACACATCACGATCAAATAGACCGTGTTTTTCCATGAACGATTTTGCCGTCATTGGATAGGAGAGCGGGAAGTTTGATTTTTGGCTGGTCACTGATGTTTCTAAATACGCATCAGACCAAACGTAAATAAGGTGGCTGGTAATAAAACTAATGAAAAATACCGCCGCGATGGGCCGGCCAACGTGTTTATGCGATAGTTTTCGCTGCTTACGCCAAACCCACTCCGAAAGCCCAAGTTGTAAGAGGAAAATGAGCGGCATGACCACAAACAGATGCTGTAAGTCGGCGGTGATAGCGCTGGTCTCATCGCTAAAAAGCAGTTCCCATACAATCGGTGTTAAGTGCAGGTTGATTGCTTGATAAGCTTGGGTATCGATTAATAAGAGTGTGAGTCCTAACGTTGCAAAACAGACCGCCACGAAGCGAAATAGTTTGCGCGACGGAATGATGAATGTCAGAGGGAATAAAACCAGCAGATAGAGTGCAAAGACCAAAAATCCAAAATGGCCGACCCAAGACACAGCTAAATAAAACTGCCCCAACAAGGTTTCAGGCCATGGTGATTGTACGATATATCGAGTACCAATAAGCATTGCTGCAATGATATTGAAGAAAGCAAACCAATGCCCCCAACCAACCAACCGTGATACGCGTTCACCGTATGTATTTTCGCTATCTGCCATGTGATTTTCTATCTATGCATTCTATTAGTGAGTAGTAGTTTCTAAAGACGACATCAATGCCTGAGCAAATTTTTCCGCAATCGCCTTACGCTGTGAAGCGGCAACGTTTTGGTTTAAGACATTCGTTGCAATGTTTCCCGCAATCATGAGAGTAAGCTCAGGGGAAGCACTATGTTTAGCGAGGATGGCAGCAACTTCTGTCAGGATATTTTCAATTCTTTCGTCGCTGTATTTAGATGTAATAGGCATAAAGACTCTAATGATGATAGTAAAAGCGGCTTATGATAACCTACAATGCCTTACAACTGAAACCAGAACGATGATAATTTCACTATGAGTCTTCACCTTTCCAACGTGATTTTGCACCAATTAAGCAAAAACGAGCAAGATGAGTTGGTGGTTAAATACCGCTCTCAATCTTTAGATAATGATACGTCTGCCGAAAATTTAGTGGCTGAGTTGCATCGCGTGTTTAATTCGAAAGCGAGCAAAGGTTTTGGTTCGTTTAAGTCGGACAGTGATTTTCAAACTTGGTTGCAAGAACTTCGTCAAGGTGAGCGTGATTTTTACGATTTTTCACAAATCAGTGCTCAACGGCTGAAAGATGAATTATCAAAGTATCCGTTTGCTGATGAAGGGATCTTAGTGATGGCCGAATATCAGTCACTAGCTACCGATTACCTATTTATTGGGCTTTTACCTCTCAACCAAAGTTTGAAAGTAACAGAGGGGCTCGACATTAGCGCGACAGATTATCTTGATATCAACAAAATGGATATCGCGGCGCGTCTTGACCTCTCAAGTTTTGAAACGGACAAAAACTCAAACCGCTACCTTGCCTATATCAAAGG
Source organism: Vibrio sp. V09_P4A23P171 (assembly GCF_963875615.1). Classification (NCBI taxonomy): domain Bacteria; kingdom Pseudomonadati; phylum Pseudomonadota; class Gammaproteobacteria; order Vibrionales; family Vibrionaceae; genus Vibrio; species Vibrio sp. V09_P4A23P171. The sequence goes on along the minus strand of NZ_CAWNMR010000033.1, from coordinate 171,746 downwards.
TCGCGTTGGTCGAAAAGTGTCGGATTTCTTTCTTGATTTTCTGCAAGCCGATGTCGGGTTAGATACCAAAGTGCAAAATCAAGTACTGATGCAAGCGGTACAGGATTTTTGCACGGATTCTAAGCTAGAAAAAGATGAAGCGATCGGTTACAAGAAGCAGGTTTACGATTACTGCAATGAGCAAATTAAAGCCGGTGAAGAGGTTCATATTCGTGAGTTGTCTGGTGAATTACCTGCTAGCCAAGACGGCACGGGTTTTTTCGAATATACGCAGGCACATGGCTATGAACTGGAAGAGCGCTTTCCTGGTGATCGTTCTACCGTGCGTAAACTGACCAAGTTTGTCGGTGCAGGGGGCGGTTTGAATGTGAGCTTTGATAGCTTGTTATTGGGGGAGCGTATTTTTTATGATCCTGAAAGCGACACGTTAACCATCAAAGGCACGCCACCGAATTTAAGAGAACAGTTAACGCGCCAGCGTTAATCGTTTACCACTAAGAGAGCTTGATATGGCTCTCTTTTTTGTCTTTTCTCCCGATGTACAACTCAGCACGGTCCAAACTTTAGGTTTATGCTTGTATTAATTACAAGTACAAATTGGTAATCACAGTGTTTGGGCAAAAGAAATCAAAACGATTCAGCGTGAGATCGTATGGAGTGATTCTGTTTGGTTGGTTAATCTCCGTTGGTCTTGTGTTTTGGCAAAGCCATTTAAGCTACCAAGCCATGCATGCGGTGAAAGAGTTACATTACAGTGTTGAAGAACTTAAAAGTTCACTCTATTTTAAAGAGCCTTATCGTTCGACGCGAGCAAATGATATCGCGCTGAATGTGCAGCTACTCTATTCACTTAGGCTACAGCTGGAAGTTGAGCACCGAGATTTTTCATGGCGACCAGATATTCAGCAATTGCTCCATGTGACTGATCGCTATATCACACTGACCAAATCGTATTTGTCGATTGAGCTTAACATTCAACCCTTGGTTGAACGCCTACAAGTGCTGCGCGACAATCCCACTAATTCAGAACAACTCAAGCAAATGTATGTGGTGTTAGGCGCTTATGTATTTGAAGCGATGTTCAGTGACACTGAGCAAAATCCGGGCATCTATCGAGCATTAGATAAACTCTATGTGGATGGGCAATCTTTACCAGCCATTCAGAAAAAAGAGTTAGAGCAGACATTAGCACAAGCGTCTGATTTACTGAATCAATACGCCCAAGGTGCACGTTTGGTCGACAATTTAATCAATCACTCTATTTACAATCAGCTTATCCATGTTGAAAACCAATACCATCGTCTTTTAAACATCTATGCTTATCTTGTCACGGGGTTAAGTGGTGGTGTTATGCTATTGCTGGGTTGGTTGATGTTTCGGTCATCAGTTTTAACTCGTTCTCATGTTAATAAAGTTCCCAGTGCTGCGAAAGAGGATGCGTCATCTGAGATAAATCCCAGTCGTGTTTTGTCTACAGAAGAACCACAGGTGGAAACATCGGATCTTTCTGATGATTTGGCCATCGATATTGAATCCATGCTCATAACTCTCAATGGCGATGTTGAGTCTGTCACTCTACTGTTGAGCGTATTTATACAAGATCATCAGCATGATGCCACTGAATTGAAAAGATTGGTGCATTCTGATTTGGAGGCTGCTCAACGCCGAGCACACAGCCTGAAAGGCGTCGCGGGCAATCTTGGTTGCCGTTCTCTCAAGCAGATAGCGTCAGAAATAGAGTTGCGACTCAGCCAGAAGCAACGACCTACGGAGAAGCAATTGGGGTTATTAACAACGCAATTAGCGGCCGCTATAGCCAGTGCGCAACACTACCTTGATCAAAGAAAACGATAAGCCAGTTCTATCGTATCAGCTTTAAATGGTGATTCTGCTTGTAGTAAAAAAGAGCTCAGTTGAGCTCTTTTTAATGGTTTTTTAGTTCAATGACCTTTGCAATACTCTGCTAGGCTGACTGTTGGTTGAGAACCGGTGCTTGTTCAGCACTGTCTGCTGGTGCAGTAGGTTCACATTTATCAACAAACCAACCCATGTAAGAGGTAAAAATGGTCACCAAAATACAGACAAAGCTTAGCCACATAAAGGGGGCATATGAGAGCGTTGCAACGCCTAGAATGCTCGCCATGTAGATGCCATTATCGCTCCATGGCACCATACCGGAGGTGAGCGTGCCACCAAATTCAGCGTTACGTGATAGGTTCTTACGCTGATAGCCTAAACGGTCATAGTTCTTGGCACAGATTTTAGGGGTCAGGATGAGTGAAACATACATGGCTGAGCCAAAAACGTTGCCCATAAATGCAGTACCAATAGTACTGGTTGCCAGTGAACCTGCGCTTGTCACGCGGCGCTCAAACAGTTTTGCGATGGTTTCAAGCACACCCACTTTATCCAGCAATCCACCAAACCCGAGACCAAAGACAATCACGGCAACAGAACCAAGCATAGAGGACATGCCGCCTCGGTTTAAGATTGAGTCAATGAAGCCAACGCCAGATTCAATATTGTAAGGTGCCCATGCGGTATTGAAAGCTTGCAAGAAGTCTACGTCTTGAATCATCACAGCCCAAATAATGCCCAGCAAAGAACCAAAGCTAATTACAGGAAACGAAGGCATTCTCATCGCAAGCAAGCCGAGTACAATCAGCACTGGCACAAAAGAGTATGGGGTAATGTAAAACTGCTGTTCCATCGCCTCAATCACGCTTTGTACTTGAGACATGTCTACGTTACCCGCATAGTGGAAACCAAATAAGGTAAACATGATACCCGTGATCACGTAGCTGATAAGCGCTATCGGCAGCATACCTTTAATGTGCTCCATCACTTCAACGTTAGACATCGAAGACGCCAGAATAACGGAATCAGATAATGGCGACATTTTGTCACCAAAGTAACAACCTGAAAGTACTGCGCCAGCGGTGATTGGTGCTGGAACGCCAAGACCCTGACCAATCCCCATCATGGCAATCCCCGCGGTACCAGCTGCACCCCATGAGGTTCCAGTTGCTAAAGCGGTGAGAGAACAGATGATCATCGTTGCAAGAAGGAAAATAGAAGGATGGATTGCTTGAAGACCGTAGTAAATGATGGTCGGCACGATCCCGCCGGAGATCCAAGTACCAACTAATGCGCCAACAGCTAAAAGTATCAACACGGCACCTAAACCATTAGAAATACCATTCAGTGCTGCTTTTTCTAATTCTTTATATTGGTGACCTAAACGAACACCGAGCACAATAATGATGAACCAGCCAATGTATAAGGCCAGTTGGATAGGGAGATCGAGTTGAGCTGTAAACGAAAACGCGAGTAACAAAAACAAGCCTAGAGCAATAATTACTTGAATTAAGCTAGGTAGGCGTTGAGGGGCTTGCGTCATAAAAGAGCCTCTTGTCAGATTTATGATCTAAGGACAGAACGGTGCCCTTATTGAGTTCGATCGCACTTTACAATAGTTAGCATAATATATCGACATCAAACACCTCGGATGTGATTTATGTCGTTTAAGTGGTTAATCTTCGATGTTAAATGTTGATAATCGTTAAATTTAATGATTATAAATGTTTTGTAGTGTGGGCTTTTTGTGTAACAGAAACGTGATTATTTAGCGTTTCGTTGATTATTGAATGCTGAATCATAGTGCGGTTGAGTGATTTTTAGGCTTGAATGTGTTTTTTACAAAACAGGCTACGCAGAAAGAAAAAGTTACCACTTTTACTAAGAAAGTCTTGAGATTTTATGCTGAACCACTTATAGATGGAGCAATAAATTTTCATTTTAGATACATGGAGAGTGAGCGCGATGAGAGTAGGTTTAGTGGGTTGGCGTGGTATGGTCGGTTCTGTACTGATGCAGCGTATGGTTGAAGAAAATGACTTTGACTTGATCGAACCGGTTTTCTTTAGCACATCTCAAATTGGTATTCCTGCCCCAACGGTGCCTTCTAAGAAAGGCAATCATCATACAGGGTTACTGCAAGATGCTTACGATATTGATAGCCTCAAACAATTAGATGCCATTATCACTTGTCAAGGTGGTAGCTACACTGAAAAAGTGTATCCAGCACTTCGTCAAGTGGGCTGGAAAGGTTACTGGATTGATGCCGCATCTACTTTACGGATGGATAAACAATCAATCATCACTTTAGATCCAGTTAACTTGACACAAATTCAGCACGGCATCCATTCAGGAACCAATACCTTTGTTGGCGGTAACTGCACAGTCAGTTTAATGCTTATGGCATTAGGCGGCCTTTATGAGAAAGGTTTGGTCGAGTGGATGAGCGCAATGACCTACCAAGCAGCTTCGGGTGCTGGCGCTCAAAATATGCGCGAGTTGATCTCGCAAATGGGAGTAATTAACGATGCGGTGAGCTCTGAATTGGCTAATCCATCGAGCTCAATTCTTGATATTGACAGAAAAGTGGCTGAAACCATGCGATCACCTTCTTTTCCTACCGAGCAGTTTGGTGCACCACTAGCGGGTTCATTAATCCCTTGGATTGACGTCAAACGCGACAATGGTCAAAGCAAAGAAGAGTGGAAAGCGGGCGTTGAAGCTAATAAAATTCTGGGACTTCAATCGTCACCGATCCCGATTGATGGAACCTGTGTTCGTATTGGAGCAATGCGCTGCCACTCACAAGCATTAACCATCAAGCTGAAGAAAAATGTTCCGCTTGATGAAATCGAAGAGATGATCGCTACGCACAATGATTGGGTGAAAGTTATTCCAAACGAGCGCGATATTACCGCACGTGAATTGAGCCCTGCCAAAGTCACTGGCACCTTGTCAGTTCCCGTAGGACGTTTGCGTAAAATGTCTATGGGTGATGATTTCTTAAATGCGTTTACGGTGGGTGACCAATTATTGTGGGGAGCTGCTGAGCCGCTTCGCCGTACTTTGCGGATCATTCTGGCTGAAAAACAGTAAAGATGGATCTCGGTTTAAAACTACCTGAGTAAAAATACAAAAGGGGCGCTTTATGCAAAGCGCCCTTTTTTTATGTTTTTATGCTTTTTGTCTGTAGTAACAGTGACGATGTTAACCGCGGTTATGCAAGGCCAGGAAATAAATTTCTGAGCCCATTGGCAATAAACTCAATACCGAGTGCGCCGAGTATCAAACCCATGATCCGCGTAATCACGTTGATACCCGTTTGACCTAAGAAGCGGACAATATAGGGCGCTGAGCGAAACAGCAGCCAAGAGCTTAAACTAAATAACACCACAGTGATTATAATACCCACGGTATCGAACATGCTTGGGTAGCGAGAGCCATACACTATGGTTGAACTGATGGCACCCGGTCCTGCCATTAAAGGCATAGCGAGTGGCACAACCCCAATTTGTTCACGGCTAATGTATTCAGATTTCTCTTGTTTGTTTTGTTTATCTTCACCCAATTTACCGCTCATCATCGAAAACGCGATGCTCAGCAGCAATAGGCCACCAGCTACTCGAAACGAATCTAAAGAGATACTAAACATATCCAGTAACATCTGCCCAGCAAGCAGTGCGGTAATCAAAATTATTGCCACAGCAATATTCGCTGTAGCCGCCGTTTTGTGTTTCTCTTCTTGCGTCATATGCCCAGTGAGAGAGACAAATATTGGCATAATCCCCACGGGGTTCACAGCGGCTACAAGGCCTAAGAAAAACTGCAGGAAAATGGCTAACTCAAAGGTTTGCATGGCATTTATCTCTAATGGATCATTTCGATGAAATATTACGTGGCTAATGTAAGCGAAAGCAAAGGATAGCACGAATGAAAAAAACTAAAGCGATTGGGGTTTTATTGCTGAGAAAAACTAATTCAATGAAGAAAACGTTTTACAATTGTTTTTCTAATGTATGTGGGTGGTGTTGTTTTTTGCTCAACTGTTAACATCTGCACATTTTTAATAAAATTAGTGCTCCTAGCTGGTGGTAAAAGTGAGAGTCGATATACTCTCAGTAGCACGTAAAATGAGGTGTGTTCATTCATCTATCGCTCAAAAATGAAACTTTTTTACAGATTGTTGTAGTTTTTATAGTTTTCGTTGTTTAAGTAAATGTTTTTTATTCATTTAATTATATATATGTTTTTTGTTTATTTTCAGTGTCTTGTAGGCGATTTTGTAGGGTGTTTACCCCTAATTGGGTAATTAGTTTTTGAGAACTGATCTGAGTCAATTTTTTTCACACTCTGAAATATTATACTCAGTCCTGAAAGCAATTTACTAAGTCTGTCATTGTTTAAGCTGTTGAGAAAAAACAAAAACACAAAGCTGCAAACTTAATAAAGAGTTTTTAACATTTTTCTATTTTTAGGAGATCCATTATGCCTGTAACTAATTTAGCTGAACTTGATGCTCTAGTAGCGCGCGTTAAAGCGGCTCAAGCAGAATTCTCTACTTACTCTCAAGAGCAAGTAGATAAAATTTTCCGCGCAGCATCATTAGCAGCTAACCAAGCTCGTATCCCTCTAGCGCAACAAGCGGTAGCGGAATCAGGCATGGGTATTGTTGAGGATAAAGTAATCAAGAACCACTTTGCGTCTGAGTTCATCTACAACAAATACAAAGATGAAAAAACGTGTGGCATTCTTGAAGAAGATAAAAACCTAGGCACGATGACTATCGCTGAGCCTGTAGGCATCATCTGCGGTATCGTTCCAACCACTAACCCTACTTCTACTGCAATCTTCAAATCTCTCATCTCTTTGAAGACTCGTAACGGTATCATCTTCTCGCCACACCCACGTGCGAAAAATTCAACTAACGATGCAGCTAAACTCGTGTTAGATGCAGCAGTTGCAGCTGGCGCGCCAAAAGATATCATCGGCTGGATTGATCAACCTTCAGTTGAGCTATCTAACGCGCTAATGAAGCACGAAGGTATTGCACTTATCCTTGCAACAGGTGGTCCTGGCATGGTGAAAGCAGCTTACTCGTCAGGTAAACCAGCAATCGGTGTAGGTGCAGGTAACGTTCCAGTTGTAATCGACGAAACGGCAGACATCAAACGTGCAGTTGCTTCTGTTCTTATGTCTAAAACATTCGATAACGGTGTGGTATGTGCTTCTGAGCAAGCGGTTATCGTTATGGACGAAGTGTATGACGAAGTAAAAGAACGTTTCGCGAGCCATAAAGCGCATGTTTTAAGTAAAGCAGACGCAGACAAAGTACGTAAGGTACTGCTTATCGATGGCGCACTAAACGCGAAAATCGTAGGCCAACCAGCAACAGCCATCGCTGAAATGGCGGGCGTTAAAGTTCCAGCAGATACTAAAATCCTTGTCGGTGAAGGTATTGGCGAAGTTTCTTATGACGATGAATTCGCACATGAAAAACTTTCTCCAACACTTGGCATGTTCCGCGCGACTTCTTTCGAGAACGCGGTAGAACAAGCAGTAAGAATGGTAGAAATCGGCGGTATCGGCCACACTTCTGGTCTATACACTAACCAAGACGTTAATGCAGACCGTATCCGTTACTTTGGTGACAAAATGAAGACGGCGCGTATTCTTGTAAACATCCCAACCACTCATGGTGGTATCGGTGACCTTTACAACTTTAACGTTGCACCATCTCTAACGCTAGGTTGTGGTTCTTGGGGTGGTAACTCAATTTCTGAGAACGTAGGTCCTAAGCACCTAATCAACAAGAAAACTGTTGCGAAGCGAGCTGAAAACATGTTGTGGCATAAACTACCTAAGTCAATTTACTTCCGTCGTGGTAGCCTTCCAATCGCTATGAGCGATCTTGAAGGCAAAAAACGCGCATTCCTAGTTACTGACCGTTTCCTATTCAACAACGGTTATGCAGACGACGTAGTGACTCTGCTGAAGTCAAACGGTATGGAAGTTCAAACATTCTTTGATGTAGAAGCTGATCCAACTCTATCTGTCGTAGAGAAAGGCGCTGAAGCAATGAAGAGTTTCCAACCAGACGTGATTCTAGCACTTGGTGGTGGTTCACCAATGGATGCGGCGAAGATCATGTGGGTTATGTATGAGCACCCAGAAACTCACTTTGAAGAGCTTGCAATGCGCTTTATGGATATCCGTAAACGTATCTACAAGTTCCCTAAAATGGGGCAAAAAGCAGAATTGGTTTGTATCACGACTACTTCAGGTACAGGTTCAGAAGTTACACCATTTGCCGTTGTAACAGACGACAAAACAGGTGCTAAATACCCACTAGCGGATTATGAGCTAACACCTAACATGGCTATCGTTGATGCGAACCTTGTGATGAATATGCCTAAGTCTCTAACGGCATTTGGTGGTTACGATGCTGTGACTCACGCTCTTGAAGCCTATGTATCTGTTCTTGCGAACGAATACTCTGATGGTCAAGCTCTACAAGCACTTAAGATGCTGAAAGAGTACCTACCATCAAGCTACAAAAATGGCGCAGCAGACCCAATTGCTCGTGAAAAAGTGCACAATGCAGCGACTATCGCAGGTATTGCTTTTGCTAACGCGTTCTTAGGTGTATGTCACTCTATGGCGCACAAGATCGGTGCTGAGTTCCACATCCCGCACGGCCTTGCTAACGCATTGCTTATCTCTAACGTTGTGCGCTATAACGCGAATGATAACCCAACCAAACAAACTGCGTTCTCTCAATACGACCGTCCACAAGCACGCCGTCGTTACGCTGAAGTGGCTGACCACTTAGGCTTGAGCCAAGCGGGCGACCGTACTGCTCAGAAGATTGAACGTCTACTGACTTGGTTGGAAGAGCTGAAGAAAGATCTCGACATCCCGCTATCTATCCAAGCGGCTGGCGTGAATGAAGCGGATTTCCTCGCAAAAGTTGACGTACTATCAGTTGAAGCGTTTGATGACCAATGTACTGGTGCAAACCCACGCTACCCACTGATTTCTGAGCTAAAAGAAGTACTTCTTGCGGCTTACTATGGTACAGCGTTTGTTGAAGGTGAAACTTTCGAAGGCACTACCGTTATCAAGAAGAAAGATGACCAAAAACCAGCAAAGAAAAAGTAAGCTGAGTTATTGAGAGATTTTCGCTAGCACGAAACAATCTCTATCGGGAAAAGATAAAGCCTCACCGTCTGGTGAGGCTTTTTTTGTATCGAGTAACTTCATCATCAAAGCGTGGATGGGTATCTATCCCCACATGACTAAGATAGCGGCACTTGCGACTAGAACAAGCCCCAGCCCATCTTTAATTTTCACCGATTGTTTTAGCCAAAAAATAGAAATTAACATCGTAAAAAAGATCTCAATTTGGCCTAAAGTTTTTACATAAGGCACGGTTTGAAGAGACATTGCACTGAACCAACCAATAGAACCAAGACAGCTACTTGTGCTGGTTAATAGCGTCAGCTTAGGTCTTACCCATAATTGTTTTAATGAGTTGTTGTCGGTCACCATTAGGTAAATTAGCAGTAATAAAGTCTGCAGTGAAATGACCAACAATAATACCCAAGCAGCACTGTGTGGAAAGGGTAAGCCAAGTGCTAAACTGGCTTCACGTACCCACAATGAAGTGAGCGCAAAGGCACTACCACAACTTAATCCCAGTAAAACAGTTGGCATTGAAAGCTGCTTAATATTGCCGTGCGTGCTCATCAAAAATACACCAATGCCACCAACGATGACGCCAATCCAGCCCAAGCCTGTCAAATGAGTCCCAAAAAAAATCATCCCTAAAATAGCGGCAACTAAGGCTTCGCTTTTGGCTAGTCCAGCACCTACAGCATAGTTATTTAATTTAAAAAGCTTAACCATGAGCGCAGTCGCGACGATTTGCATCAATGACGCGCCGATAATGAAAGCGATAAAGGTCAATGACAATGTAGGTAATTTCGCGGGTATGAAATGATACAAAGTGATGAGATACAGAGCCGCGATAGGGCCAGCCCAAAGAAAGCGGGCAAGGGTAACACCAGTAGTACTGACCTCAGTTGCTAAGCGACTTTGGAATGCATTGCGCCAAGATTGCATGAATGCGGCCAGAAGGGTGAATAAGATCCAAGTCATGAAAGTCCATTTTGAGTGACAAGAAAGAGGCCATGCTATGAGATGCAGAGATATTGGGCAAGCGGAATATAAAAAGGGCTGCGAATGCAGCCCTTTAATGGTATTTAAACTCGGTTCAGAGATTAATACTGTGGTTTAGTCATTGCCGCACCAGCTTGACTTTGCGCTGACTGGCTGCCTGCTGCACGAGTTGCAATTCGTTCAGCATGGAAAGGTGCTGATACGATTTCAATCTCTTTGAGCAACAAAGAGCCTGAGGCTTTGGTCATCGGAGAGAATGCATGCGCTTTGATTGTTTTGGGTAATACGGCTTCAGGTGCCTTAGTTACTGCTTCAACCTTCAATGCTGGTACTTTCTCTGTCGTGGCTTTTTCTTCGACAACGAGCTCAATAGCGGTAGTCTTTTCAATAACAACTTCTGCGATCACTGGCTCTGAAATAACGGCTTCTACAGTGACCGATTCTGTGACTGAAACCGATTCTGTTACCACTGTCGATGGTACTTGAGGTTCAATAGCGTCCTGCAAAGAGACTGTAACAGGTTCTTCAACGACGCTCTGGCTTTCTTCGTGGCGAATAATGACCTTACCCATTGCCATTTCAGGGAAAGCAAAACCACCTAACGTTATCTCAGTATTGTTATCCACGACATCTGCCACTTGTTGAACAGGTTCAACCGCTGCGACTTGCTCTGTTACCGGTGCTTGATACACAGGTTTAGAGAGGTCATAGCGAGGCATCACTTTACCCATTGCCATCTCAGGAGAGGCAACCCCACCTTTGCGTAAACGGAATGGGTTAGGGCGACGATCACGACCACGGCGTCGACGTTGACCACTGGCTCGTAAATGACGAGGGGAGCGGCGATTGCGACGTTGATTTTGATCGTCATTCTCATTGTCGTCGTTTGGTGTAACGACCGATGTCTCAACAGATTGTGCTGTTTCAGCTTTTACGGCTTCAATAACCTCTGCTGCCGGGGTTGTATTGATCAACATTTCAGCTTCTGGTTGTTCTTGAGCGATTGTCTGATCTTTTACACGAACTTGTTTGTTTAACTTACGGCGTTGACGGCGTTCTTTGACTTTTGCCGTTTTCTCTTCCGTTTTCTCTTCATTCGCTGTCAAGGTAACGGCTTGCGCTTCAGCCGCAAGTTGTAGCCCTTGCTCCGCTAACTTTTCAGATTTGCTGTCATCACGCTTGTTGCGGCGCTCTTGTTTTGGCTTGCGAGCTTGTGTCTTACGAGGCTCGTTGGTAGCAACAATTTCTTTGTCTTGTGTTTCTTCAACAAGAGCAGAGGTATTGACAGGTTTACGTTTGTTTCTGTCACGGTTTGCGTTGTCGCGATTAACATTTTCACCGCGTCCGTTACGACGACGTTGGTCATTTCGATCACGACGCTGGCGTGGTGCTTGGCTACGTTCGTTTTCTTGTTTTTGTTGCTCTTCCTCAGTTTTCACCTCTTCCGTGGTGGTTGAGAAGATGCTACCAAGAGCTTTAACGATGCGGCCAAATAGACCTGGTTTGCCTGGTTCAACAGCGATCTCTTTGACTGGAACCGCTACCTCTGCTTTAGGTGTTGGAGCTGGAATAGTTTGTGCTGGAGCAGCAAACCCTTTCAACGCTGGTTCTTCAATGCGTTTTGGTTTGAAATCGATATCTGAGCTTTCTTTGCCTTCTGCTTCTTTCAGTGCTTCTAGTTTCATTGGCACTAAGTAAGAGAGTATTTCTTGCTCTTCCCCTTCACGGACACGGATCACTTCAAAATGAGGCGTTTCCATTTCAGAGTTAGGGACAATGGTGATCTCGACTTCTTGAATGCGTTCAATATGATTGATTGAGCGACGTTTTTCATTGAGTAGATAAGATGCAATAGGAACGGGAACCACCGCCATAACTTGAGCGGTATTATCTTTTAGTGCTTCTTCTTCAATGAGACGTAAAACAGAGAGCGCAAGAGATTCATTATCACGAACCACTCCGGTACCAGAGCAGCGTGGGCAGATATGGTGACTTGCTTCGGCAAGTGATGGGCTCAAGCGCTGACGCGACATTTCTAACAAGCCAAAACGTGAAATTCGGCCAATTTGTACGCGAGCACGATCTAGGCGTACGGCATCGCGTAAACGGTTTTCTACTTCACGTTGGTGACGAACAGGAGTCATATCGATGAAATCGATAACCACTAATCCGCCCAAATCGCGCAGACGTAATTGGCGAGCAATTTCATCGGCTGCTTCTAAGTTGGTGTTAAGCGCCGTCTCTTCAATATCGCCGCCTTTTGTTGCACGAGCAGAGTTGATATCAATTGAGGTCAATGCTTCGGTTGGGTCGATCACAATAGAGCCACCAGAAGGCAAACGCACTTCACGCTGGAAAGCCGATTCGATTTGGCTTTCAATTTGGTAATGGCTAAATAGGGGTACTTCACCGTCGTATTTTTTTACACGACTCACGAAATCAGGACGCACCAAACGAATGTGCTCAAGGGCACGTTCATAAATTGTGTTGCTATCAATTAGAATTTCACCAATGTCACGACGCAGATAATCACGAATTGCGCGTACAATGACGTTGCTCTCTTGGTGAATAAGTAGCGGTGCAGGACGCAAATCTGAAGCCTGTTTGATTGCGCTCCAGTGATTGAGCAAAACGTTTAAGTCCCACTCTAGCTCTTCCGCACTTTTGCCCACACCTGCAGTGCGAACGATAAGGCCCATGCCTTGAGGAAGCTCTAAACTGCTCAATGCGGTTTTTAATTCGGTACGCTCATCGCCTTCGATACGGCGTGAAATACCACCGGCACGAGGATTGTTTGGCATAAGAACTAGGTAGCTACCAGCAAGAGAAATGAAAGTGGTCAACGCAGCGCCTTTGCTGCCTCGTTCTTCCTTTTCAACTTGGACAATAACTTCTTGGCCTTCTTTAAGCGCTTCTTTGATGTTTGGACGGCCTTGGTAAGTGTAGCCATCAGGGAAATATTCGCGGGCAATTTCTTTGAGAGGAAGGAAACCGTGACGTTCAGCGCCGTAATCAACAAATGCAGCTTCTAAACTCGGTTCAACACGGGTGATACGTCCTTTATAGATGTTCGCCTTTTTAGATTCATGCCCTGGACTTTCGATGTCTAGATCAAAAAGTCGTTGGCCATCAACCAGCGCGACACGCAACTCTTCTTTTTGAGTTGCGTTAATTAGCATTCTTTTCATTTAAAAATCTCGTTATCTTTCTTTAGTTTTGATTATTGGACTTGTTGCTGGGTTTCGTTTTCACGGTGCCAGATCCCATGACTAAAAGGTGCAGCCTCCCGGCTGGAGGGGATGCTCTAGGGCACTTCAGTTATCGCACGCACACGATTGCCTGCGATCCGCGTATTGGCGGAAAATACTCAACATGAAATGACGATGAGTAGAGCAACAAGATAGCTTCGCTCAATAGTGTCTTACGCCATGTGCAGCACATTGACGCTTAGCAGTCTACTCACTATTTTGCTCAAAAATGGACGGTAAAGAATAAAAAATCACCGAATCATTCATTGCAGCTGTGAACTATAGCAGTGACAGGTAAACACAGCAATCTGCTTTGTTATGAACAGGTCAAAAAAATGAGAATAGGTCTAAAAGTTAGATGGCTAATTTAATGTTTATCAAAGAGTTTTAGTTGTTAAAGTAAGAATTGTAATGGGTAATATTTAATTTTATCCACAGTCACATTTCAATTGGTGTAATTCTCGCCAATTTGCCATTAAACAGCAGATGAAAATATTCTTTTTTGGGGCGAAGAAAATGTGAATTTAAACAATTTACAGTGGTACAATGGCGCCCATGAGTGAAATTAGAACCCAAGTCCAGCTCATCGATATCGATGAAGATATGGCTGGTCAACGCATTGACAATTTTTTGCGTAACCAATTAAAAAACGTTCCCAAAAGTATGGTTTACCGAATCCTGCGCAAAGGAGAGGTTCGTGTAAATAAAAAACGCATCAAAGCAGAATATAAGTTATCGGCTGGTGATGTGGTGAGAATACCACCAGTGACTCTCGAACAGTCGGATCAAGAGAGCAACACACCCAATACCAAATTGAGTAAAGTCGCCGAGCTAGAACACTGCATTATTTTTGAGGATGAGCACTTACTTATTCTGAATAAACCTTCCGGTACGGCTGTTCATGGTGGGAGTGGTTTGAAATTTGGCGCAATTGAAGCGCTGCGGGCATTGCGCCCAGAAGCTCGCTTTTTGGAATTGGTGCACCGTATCGATCGCGATACGTCGGGCATTTTATTAGTGGCTAAAAAACGCTCCGCGCTGCGCCATCTCCAAGCCCAGTTTAGAGAAAAAACGATTCAAAAATATTACTTTGCTTTAGTTATGGGGCAATGGAAAAGCAGCTGTAAAGTCGTGAATGCGCCACTATTGAAAAATGAAGTGAACAGCATTGTGCGAGTCAATCCAAACGGTAAAGCATCGGAAACGCGCTTTAAGATCCTTGAACAGTTTGCACAAGCAACTTTGGTGCAAGCCAGTCCGATCACTGGCCGTACTCATCAGATCCGCGTTCATACTCAGTATACAGGGCACCCGATTGCGTGGGATGATCGTTATGGTGACCGCCGTTTTGACGCATATACCGCACAGTTTGGCATTGACCGATTATTCTTACACGCGGCCAATATTCGTTTTATTCACCCTTCGACAGAGGCGTTAATGGACATTAATGCACCACTCGATACTCAACTAGAGCAAGCATTAGTCAAATTGAGAAACGCTTAAGGCCAGCTTTCATTCGCTAACGAGTAGAAACATAGTAGAAACATAAAGTAATGGTCGAAGTCATGGTATAAAAGTGAGCGCGGATCAAGGCGCTCACTGTTAATCATTATCCTAAAACGGTAATGCCTTGAGACTCAAGCATTGAGACTAGCTTAATTAATGGTAGCCCAACCAAACTATTAGGGTCATCACCTTCTAAACGTTCAAAAAGTACAATGCCTAGGCCCTCACACATAAAGCTGCCTGCGCACTGTAGTGGCTGTTCTTTTGCCACGTAAGCCGTCACCATCTCGCTAGATAAAGAGCGAAAATGAACCGTGAAGGGTTCTACGGTGACCATGCATTGACCAGAGACTGAGTTGTAAACCGCAAGCCCAGTATAAAAAGTGATGGCTTTTCCACTTTGTCTGAGTAACTGCTTAATGGCTTGTTCTTGAGTATGAGGTTTGCCAATAATCTCACCGTCAATCACGCAAACTTGATCAGAACCGATGACTAAACTGGGTTGGTTTGGATGGCAAGATCTTGCTTTCGTTTCAGCTAAACGAGTCACCAGATCTTGTGCGGGCTCACCAGGTAACGGAGTTTCGTCGCAATTAGGCGAGCAGGTAACAAAAGGTAGATCCAGCTTTTTAAGTAATTGCTGCCGAAACGGCGAAGTAGATGCTAAAACTAGTTGGTAATTTTGCATTTTGATTTAGAATTGCTGCGAATTTTACCGCAGCATATATCAATCAGACATGCTGTACATAATTCTCTCAGTGGAAAGGGGAAAAAACGAACTTTTTTGCCTTTTTCTTTGACTAAAACCGATTTGGAAGATAATATTCGCGCCCTATGCAAAAGGTAAAAATACCGCGATCGATTGATCCGGCTAAAGCAGCTCAAAAACGACTTGATTGTGATGGTATCATCCAACTCAGTCTTTTTAAGCGTTTAGAAGAATCAGTCGCAGGCGTTAAACGCGACGCACAAGTCTCATTGTCATTTGGGCTTGATGAACAGCGACTAGTTGTTATCTCTGGTAAAGCTAACATCTCTGTCGATTTAGAGTGTCAACGCTGTAACAAGGTTTTCGCACATGAGTGCGAAGTCCAATTCAAGTATACTCCTTACTTGGGGAGTAAAACGGATGAAGACGCACCGGAAGAGTACGATTTGGTAGATCCGAATGAGTACGGTGAGATCGACCTTGTACAATTAGTTGAAGACGAGTTCATCATTAATCTGCCACAAGTAGCAATGCACGATAGAGCGGAATGTAGCGTTAATTCAGACAATTTAGTATTTGGTGAACTTCCAGAAGAACTAGCGGAAGAAAAGCCGAATCCATTTGATGTTTTAAAAAACTTAAAACGATAATTCGTTATAGGTTAAGACAAAGGAGTAGGGTCAATGGCCGTACAAAAGAGCAAAAAATCACGCGCACGTCGTGGCATGCGTCGTTCACATGATGCGCTAACTACATCTGCACTATCTGTAGATGCGACTTCAGGTGAAACTCACCTACGTCACAACATGACTGCTGACGGTTATTACCGTGGCAAAAAGGTTATCAGCAAGTAAGGTTGACCTTTGCAATATTTAACCGTTGCACTTGATGCAATGGGCGGGGATTTCGGTCCTCGCGTAACAGTGCCTGCCGCCGTGCAGGCACTGTCGCATTTCCCAGAGCTCAAAGTGATCCTCGTTGGTGATCAAGTTTTGATCACACATCAATTATCTCAATTAGGTTATGAACTTAATACTCGCTTGAGTATTTTGCACAGTGACCGCGTTATTTCTAACTCCGAAAAACCTTCTCTGGCCTTACGCAATAGTGCTGGAAGTTCAATGGGCATCGCAATTGACCTAGTTTCTGATGGCCGTGCTGATGCTTGTGTCAGTGGTGGTAATACAGGTGCGCTCATGGCGTTATCTCGTTTTCGTCTGAAATTGCTGCCCGGCATTGATCGTCCTGCATTAGTTTCAGCGTTGCCGACGGCTTCAGGTCAACGCACTTGGATGCTGGATTTGGGTGCGAACGTATCAAGTGATGCCGATTCTCTGTTTCAATTTGCTGTCATGGGGAGTGCGCTGGCCGAACAGCATTTAGGCCGCTCTGCAAAAGTTGCCATCCTTAATATTGGTGCGGAAGAGATTAAAGGGAATGATTTAGTGAAGCGTTGCGCTGAAATGCTGAATCAAACTCAGGCCGTCAACTATATCGGCTATATCGAAGGTAATCAGTTGTTGGATGATGTCGCTGATGTGATTGTTTGCGATGGTTTCGTCGGCAATGTTTGCCTGAAAGCATGTGAAGGCACAGCACAACTCTTTATTGATAAGTTAAAAAGCCAACTTTTGGGCTCATCCATAAAGGGTTGGATTGCACGAAAACTGTTTTCTTCATTATTTACTGAACTAAAAACATTGAACCCCGACCAGTATAACGGCGCAAGTTTGTTAGGATTGCGCGGCATTGTCATAAAAAGTCATGGAAGTGCTGATGTACTCGCCGTCGTGAATGCGATTTCCGAAGCGGTACACGAGGTCAAACGACAAGTCCCCAGCCGTATAAGCGATCGTTTGGAAGCGGTTTTACTCGAGAGGCATTATTAGTCTTCATGTATAGCAAAATTTTAGGTACTGGCAGCTACTTGCCATCTCAGGTGCGTACCAACGCAGATTTAGAGAAAATGGTAGAGACAAGCGATGAGTGGATTATTGCCCGTACGGGTATTCGTGAGCGCCGTATTTGCGCGGAGAATGAAACCGTTGCGGATATGGCTTTCTATGCAGCGCAAAATGCCATTCAAATGGCCGGCATTGATAAAAACGATATTGATCTGATTATTGTTGCAACAACCAGCAGTAGCCATGCATTTCCTTCGGCGGCATGTCAGGTGCAAGGTAAGCTTGGCATCAAAGGATGTCCCGCTTTTGATTTAGCGGCGGCTTGTTCAGGTTTTGTCTATGGATTATCGATTGCAGATCAACACATCAAATCGGGTATGTGTAAAAACATTCTTGTCATTGGTGCTGATGCCTTGTCTAAAACCTGCGATCCAACAGACCGCTCGACAATCATTTTATTTGGTGATGGCGCAGGCGCCGTCATTATTGGTGCAAGTGAAGAGCCAGGAATTTTGTCGACTCATATCTATTCTGATGGTGAGTTTGGCGAGCTCTTGAGTTTACCTGTTCCAGAGCGTGGTGGTGATGCTGATAAATGGCTTTATATGGCGGGTAATGAAGTCTTTAAAGTGGCAGTGACGCAACTCTCTAAGCTTGTTAAAGATACGCTTGCTGCCAATAACATGCACAAATCAGAATTAGATTGGTTAGTGCCTCATCAAGCTAACTATCGCATTATTTCCGCGACCGCGAAAAAACTATCGATGTCACTTGACCAAGTCGTAATAACGCTTGATCGCCATGGTAATACGTCTGCTGCTACCGTCCCAACCGCGCTCGATGAAGCCGTACGAGATGGTCGAATTCAACGTGGTCAAACGTTATTGCTTGAAGCCTTCGGTGGTGGTTTTACTTGGGGCTCGGCACTCGTTAAGTTTTAAGCGGATAGATTTTTATTTTAAGGGGTTGGTTCAACCTCTTGTTTTTACTTAAGGAAACAAACAATGAGCAAGTTTGCTATCGTATTTCCAGGTCAAGGCTCGCAATCAGTTGGTATGCTTGCAGAACTTGGTCAGCAGTATGATGTCATTCAACAGACATTTGCCGAAGCTTCTGAAGTGCTGGGTTATGATTTATGGGCATTGGTACAAAATGGCCCAGTAGAAGATCTTAACCAAACCTCTCGTACTCAACCGGCATTACTCGCTTCTTCTGTTGCCCTTTGGCGGTTATGGCAAAGCCTAGGTTTAGAGCAGCCAGCCTTGCTTGCTGGCCATAGCTTGGGTGAGTATTCCGCACTGGTGTGTGCAGGTGTAGTTGACTTTAAGCAAGCCATCAAATTAGTAGAGCTGCGCGGTCAGTTAATGCAAGAAGCCGTTCCGGCAGGCGTAGGTGCGATGTCGGCTATTATCGGTCTTGATGATGAGCTGATAGCAAAAGCGTGTGAAGAAGCAGCTCAAGGTGAAGTGGTTTCACCGGTTAACTTTAACTCGCCAGGCCAAGTTGTCATCGCAGGCAATAAAGATGCAGTTGAACGTGCGGGTCAGTTATGTAAAGAGGCCGGAGCAAAGCGTGCGCTGCCATTGCCAGTTTCTGTTCCTTCTCACTGTGCTTTAATGAAGCCAGCAGCAGACAAGTTAGCGGTTGCATTACAATCGATTGAATTTAATGCACCACAAATTCCGGTCATCAACAATGTGGATGTAATAGCAGAAATTGATCCGGCCAAAATTAAAGATGCGTTAGTTCGTCAACTATACAGCCCTGTTCGTTGGACGGAATGTGTACAGTTGATGAGTGAGCAAGGCATAGAAAAGCTGCTTGAAGTTGGCCCAGGCAAAGTTTTGACAGGCCTGACTAAGCGCATTATTAAATCGCTTGAATCAGCAGCAGTGAATGACATTGCTTCACTTGATGCCGTTAAGTAATCAAAGGAAAGAATAGATGATGAACCTAGAAGGCAAAATTGCTCTCGTGACTGGCGCAAGCCGTGGTATTGGCCGAGCGATCGCTGAATTATTAGTTGAACGCGGTGCAACAGTGATCGGCACGGCTACTAGCGAAAGCGGTGCAGCGGCAATCAGTGAATATCTTGGTAATAATGGTAAAGGCCTAGCGCTGAACGTGACGGATGTGGAATCTATCGCAACGACGCTGAAAATCATCAATGACGAGTTTGGTGTGATCGATATTCTTGTGAATAATGCCGGGATTACTCGTGATAATCTATTAATGCGCATGAAAGATGATGAATGGTCAGATATTATTGATACCAACTTAACGTCTATCTTCCGCTTATCGAAAGCGGTGCTACGTGGCATGATGAAAAAGCGCAATGGTCGCATCATCAATGTGGGCTCTGTGGTCGGTACTATGGGTAACGCTGGTCAAACCAACTACGCAGCGGCAAAAGCGGGCGTAATTGGCTTTACTAAGTCGATGGCTCGCGAAGTTGCATCTCGTGGTGTGACGGTTAACACAGTTGCGCCAGGTTTTATCGAAACAGATATGACAAAAGCGCTGAATGATGACCAACGTACTGCTACACTAGCCCAAGTGCCAGCTGGCCGCTTAGGCGATCCACGCGAAATTGCGTCGGCAGTGGTATTTTTAGCTTCTCCAGAGGCTGCCTACATTACGGGTGAAACTTTGCACGTAAATGGCGGGATGTACATGGTATAAGTTGGTTTTTGAACGTTATTGATGAAATAAAGGCTTTGCTATTGTCAACAACGTGTAAAACTTGCTAACTATATGCGCAACATTTGTGCATGATTTAAGTCAAAAATGGTCTTAATTTCGGTTAAAATCGGTAAAATTGTGGTTTGACCAGCAATGACCCACTTGCAACTTTCCCTAGTTAGAATAAACTACGGAACCATCGCATTAGGCGAAATCTGTAAAGGAAAAGAAAACATGAGCAACATCGAAGAACGCGTAAAGAAAATCATTGTTGAACAGCTAGGTGTAGACGAAGCAGAAGTAAAGAATGAAGCTTCTTTCGTAGAAGATCTAGGTGCTGATTCTCTAGATACAGTTGAGCTAGTAATGGCTCTAGAAGAAGAATTCGATACTGAAATTCCAGATGAAGAAGCTGAGAAGATCACTACTGTTCAAGCTGCAATCGACTACGTAAACAGCGCTCAGTAATATCTCTCCCCAGGCGGCCCTCTGGCCGCCTGAGTTTTTCTAACTCTTCTATACCTCTCATAGAACTTTTCAACTCCGGAGAATATGATCGTGTCCAAGCGTCGTGTCGTTGTCACTGGCATGGGTATGTTGTCACCGGTAGGCAACACTGTAGAATCTTCTTGGAAAGCCCTGCTAGCTGGTCAAAGCGGTATCGTTAATATCGAACATTTTGATACCACCAATTTTTCAACTCGTTTTGCAGGTCTAGTCAAAGACTTTAACTGCGAAGAGTATATGTCTAAAAAAGATGCCCGTAAGATGGATCTCTTTATCCAGTACGGTATTGCGGCGGGTATCCAAGCACTTAATGATTCTGGTATCACAGTAACTCCAGAAAATGCCCCAAGAATCGGTGTTGCTATCGGCTCTGGTATTGGTGGTCTTGACTTGATTGAAACTGGCCATCATGCCTTGGTAGAAAAAGGCCCACGTAAAGTGAGCCCGTTCTTTGTACCCTCAACGATTGTCAACATGGTTTCAGGCAACTTGTCTATCATGCGTGGTCTTCGTGGTCCAAATATCGCTATTTCTACCGCATGCACAACAGGTTTACATAACATTGGCCATGCGGCACGTATGATTGCATACGGTGATGCCGATGCAATGGTGGCGGGTGGTGCAGAAAAAGCATCGACACCACTTGGCATGGCGGGTTTTGGCGCAGCAAAAGCATTGTCTACGCGTAATGATGAACCGCAAAAAGCGTCTCGTCCTTGGGACAAGGGCCGTGATGGCTTTGTTCTAGGCGATGGTGCGGGTGTTATGGTTCTTGAAGAATATGAACATGCTAAAGCACGCGGTGCGAAGATTTACGCTGAGTTAGTTGGCTTTGGTATGTCTGGTGATGCTTATCACATGACTTCACCAAGCGAAGACGGTTCAGGCGGTGCGTTAGCGATGGAAGCCGCGATGCGTGATGCGGGCGTAACAGGTACTCAAATCGGTTACGTCAACGCTCATGGTACTTCGACTCCAGCTGGTGATGTTGCGGAAATTAAAGGTGTTAAGCGCGCTTTAGGTGAAGAAGGTTCGAAACAAGTTCTTGTCTCTTCTACTAAATCGATGACTGGTCATTTGCTAGGCGCGGCTGGTTCTGTTGAAGCCATTATCACCGTTATGTCATTAGTTGACCAAATTGTTCCACCAACCATTAACCTTGATGATCCAGAAGAAGGTTTAGGCATTGATCTTGTTCCACACACTGCCCGCAAAGTGGAAGGTATGGAATATGCAATCTGTAACTCTTTTGGTTTTGGTGGTACGAACGGCTCGTTGATTTTCAAAAAAATCTAATGATTGTGGTTGTGACACTTGAGTTTGAACGGCTTGATGCTTAGCATTGAGCCGTTTCTTTTTGTGGGGTAAGCACGATGTTTTGGGTAAATGGACAACCTAGTGACACTCTATCTCTTACTGATCGCTCTTTTCAGTATGGGGATGGTTGCTTCACAACGATTCTCGTTTGCGCTGGTGAGCTTCAATATTGGGATATGCACGTTGAACGCATGGAATCTTGTTTGCGGTGTTTAGCTATTCCCGCCCCTGATTGGCGGCAAGTTGAACATTGGCTCTCAACGATCGTTCCTCTTACCGCAAAATCCGGTGTGAAAATTCATATTAGCCGCGGACAAGGTGGTCGGGGTTATAGCCCTGCTAACGTTGGCGATTCTCAAGTCACTATCAGCACCTTTGAGTATCCAGCCCATTATGGTCAGTGGATAGCCGATGGTATCGAGCTTGGTGTATGCCAACAGCGGATGGGACTCTCGCCATTATTGGCGGGTCACAAACATAACAATCGACTAGAACAAGTTTTATTGAAGTCAGAGATGGATGCAAAAGGGTACGCTGACGGCATCGCGCTAGACATCAATGAGCATGTCATAGAAACTACGGTTGCAAATATTTTTTGGGTGTCAGGGGATAGGTTATGTACGCCAAGCTTAGACAATGCAGGCGTAGCTGGGGTTATTCGTCGTGTATTATTGGCGGCGGCTACCGATCTCAAGGTTGAGGTGAGAGCATTCTCATTAGAAGAGTTATTGTCGGCAGATGAAGTGTTTATTACTAACTCCTTATTAGGCGTTGCGCCTGTCACGGCAATTGCAAATACGATTTTCCCTATTGGTAAAATAACACGCTATTTTCAGGAGCGTTTTAACTCGTGATTAATCGAATTCTCGTTGTATTACTACTGATCATTATCGCCGTTGGAGCTGGATATTTCTACATTGAGCGACAGGTAGATGCTTATTTAGAACAGCCTCTATCGCTTCCTTCATCGCAAGTCGTGACCATAAAATCAGGTACAAGCCTTAATGGCGTATTAACGCTATTGAATGAGAAAAAATGGATAACGGATTTTTCGATGTACAAGTTAGTACGACGTCTGCATCCTGAAATAACCAAAATTAAGGCGGGAACTTACCAAGTACAACCCGGAGATCGATTGATCGATCTCTTAAGTGACGTGATATCCGGTAAAGAGCATCAGTTCTCTATTACCTTTGTCGAAGGGAGCCGCTTTAATGAGTGGCGAGCTCTGCTTGCACAAACTGAAGGCGTGACAAACACGATAGCTGATTTGGCAGAAGCCGACATTGCCCAAAAATTAGGTATTGAGCAGCAAAAGCTTGAAGGATTGTTTCTAGCGGAGACTTATCATTTCCCTTTTGGAACGACCGATCTTGAGATCCTAAAAAGGGCCAATAGACGTCTTGAGAAAATACTCGATCAACATTGGGCCAATCGCCAGCCAAATCTGCCAATTAAAACGCCTTATGAAGCGTTGATTTTGGCGTCAATTATTGAAAAGGAAACGGCTATTGCTTCAGAGCGAGGGCGCATTGCCTCCGTTTTTGTCAATCGACTCAATAAACGGATGCGGCTACAGACTGATCCTACGGTCATTTACGGGCTTGGCGATGCCTACGATGGCAATCTTCGTAAAAAAGACTTAAGAACACCGACGCCATTTAATACTTATACTATTTTTGGTTTACCTCCTACGCCTATTGCGATGGCGGGGGAAGCCTCAATCAAAGCGGCATTAAACCCAGAGCAGAGTAATTATTTGTATTTTGTTGCCAGTGGCTCTGGTGGACACGTTTTTTCTAAAACATTGAATGAACATAATCGCGCTGTTCGCGCTTATTTAAAACAGTTAAGAACCCAGTCATGAATGCTAAATTTATTGTTGTAGAAGGTTTAGAAGGCGCAGGAAAAAGCACTGCTATTCAATCCATTAGAGAAACACTTATTGAGTTCGGCGTGACAAATATCACTCATACTCGTGAGCCGGGTGGAACTGTTTTAGCAGAAAAAATGCGCGCCTTAGTCAAAGAAGAGCATGAAGGTGAAGTGCTTCAGGATATGACTGAGCTGTTATTAATGTACGCCGCTCGTGTTCAATTGGTTGAAAATGTGATTAAGCCTGCACTTGCGGCTGGTTCGTGGGTGGTTGGTGATCGCCATGATATGTCCTCTCAAGCCTACCAAGGTGGTGGGAGGCAAATTCCGCTAGAAACGATGCAAAACCTTAAAAAGGTAACGCTAGGTGATTTTAAGCCAGATTTTACTCTCTATTTGGACCTAGATCCGAGCATCGGTTTAGAAAGAGCCAGAGGTCGAGGTGAGCTTGATCGTATCGAAAAAATGGATATTGGTTTTTTTGAGCGCACGCGTGAACGTTACCTTGCCCTAGCTAAGGAAGATAAAAGCGTGGCTGTGATTAATGCTGAACAAACAATAGAAGCGGTGGCATTCTCTATCAAAGCAGCGTTAACCCAGTTTCTAGAAACCAATATGCTAGAGAGAAACTAGGGCTAAACATTGAGTAACAAATTAATGATAAATGATCTGTATCCTTGGTTAGCAGGCTATTGGCTTCAGTGGCAAACCAGCCTCAATAACCAGCAGTTCCCTGCGGCGAGCTTACTCGTTTCTCCCTCAGGGCTGGGCGCTGAACGGCTCATTGAGAAGTTGAGTGCAGCAGTGATGTGTTCGCATAGCCATTCAGAAGCGTGTGGGTTTTGTCATAGCTGCGAATTGATGAAGTCTGGTAGTCACCCTGATTTTCATCTGATCTCGCCTGAAAAAGAGGGGAAGGCGATTACCGTTGATCAAATTAGGCAATGCAATAAGTTGGCTCAAGAATCGGCGCAGCTTTCTGGTGCTCGCTTTATCGTTATTAATCCCGCCGATTCCATGAATGAATCAGCAGCGAATGCACTGCTCAAAACGTTGGAAGCTCCGGGGCGCAATTGTTTTTTCTTACTTGTCGCCTCTCGTATCAACCCATTACTCCCAACCATTATCAGTCGCTGTCAAAAAACGGTGCTGACACCACCGAGCAGTGAACAAGTCTCGCATTGGTTAAGTGAACAGACATCGCAACCTGTCCCTCCTTATGCGGCGCATTTAAATGGTTATTCACCACTAAATACGTTGGCGTTTGTTCAATCGGGAGAGTTAGCAAAATATCAGGCTTTTGAGCAAAATATTGCTCATTGCTTAACCGATGCCAGTGCCGATATTTCCGCTTGTGTGAAGCAGATTAATGAGGCGCCTACCCAATATTTGGCTTGGTTGTGGACCATGTTGACCGATACGCAAAAGGTACAATTTGGCGTGGTTGAACAGCAGCAGCTTCCTATTAGCCTTCGATTAGCAAAACAGATCAGCTACCCAGTACTTTATCGCCAAACCAAGGCATTAACTCGTTTAATGGAAGAACTAAAGACGTTTAGTGGGCTCAATAGTGAGCTACTGATCAGCGATTGGCTATTTAACTTTAATGATGAGAAAACATGTTTGTAGATTCGCACTGCCACTTAGATAAACTTGATTACGATACGCTCCATATCGATGTTGCTGATGTAGTAGAAAAAGCTCGTCAAGCCAATGTTAAGCAATTGCTTTCTGTTGGCGTAACGCTGGATTCTTTTGAACCAATGTTAGAGCTTATTCAGCCCTTTGATAATGTTCATGCTTCTTGTGGTGTTCATCCACTTGACGTTGAAAGTCATTTTGAATTGACCCGCTTCCATCAATACGCGAGTCATCCCAAAGTGGTGGCGATTGGCGAAACGGGGCTAGATTATCACTATCAGCCGGAAACGGCTGAGTTACAGAAGTTACGGTTTTCACAGCACATTGAAACCGCTGTTGCCCTTAACAAACCTTTGATCATTCATACACGGAATGCCCGGGCTGATACTCTTGAAATGCTCCGTGATGGTGGGGCAGAAAGGTGCGGTGGTGTTATCCATTGTTTTACTGAAGATCTTGCCTTTGCACAAGCCGCTATGGAGCTTGGCTTTTATATTTCTATCTCAGGAATTGTCACGTTTAGACAAGCGACAGAATTGAAAGAAGTTGTGAAGGCGCTGCCCTTGGAACGCTTGCTGATTGAAACTGATTCCCCTTATCTTGCGCCGGTTCCACACCGTGGTCAGCAAAATCAGCCAGCCTACGTTGTTGAGGTTGCTGCTTATATTGCACAGCTAAAAAATCTGTCATTAAAAGAAATTGAAGAAAAAACGACCGAAAATTACCAAAATCTTTTTTTGCGACGGAAAGTTGAATTGTCGTGAGAAATGCGTGTAAGACGGCGTTTTTTATCAAGTTAGCGTGATAATTAACAACTTATTACCTTGTTTACTTAATCTGTTGAAAAAATAAGCTTGAAAGTTAAAATTGTAATTTTGTTACTAAAAATAACAAGTGCGCTAATTTTATTCACTCTGTGAAATTAATGGTATTGTTAACAATGTCATTATAAAACATAGAGTTATATTAATTGATTGGCAGTGTTTACACCCTCCCGCATTGTGATCGGTCTATTGTTTTGAAACAAAATTTCGTTACTAACTAGAAAGTTTGAGTGGCATCAAGATATATTTAGAGGCGAAAAATATAATGCGATATGTGGTTACATTTTCATTGGGTGCTAACATTTAGGCTACGGGGGTGTGCCGTTAGAACCCAAACAATTCTAATAACTTAATCAGGAGCATAAACATGTTTAAAAACCTTTTTGCAAACCTGCAGAAAGTTGGTAAGGCTCTGATGCTTCCAGTATCAGTTTTACCAGTTGCGGGTATTTTGCTTGGTGTGGGTGCAGCGAACTTTAGCTGGCTACCAGAAGTTGTTTCACATTTAATGGAACAAGCTGGTGGTTCGGTTTTTGGTCAAATGGCACTACTCTTTGCAGTAGGTGTAGCATTAGGCTTCACGAATAACGATGGTGTTTCAGGCCTGTCAGCAATTGTTGGCTATGGCATCATGGTTGCGACGCTAAAAGTAATGGCAGTCGTAATGGGTGTTGATAACATCGAGACGGGCGTTCTTGGTGGTATCCTTGCAGGTGGTGTTGCTGCTTGGGCATTCAATCGTTTTTACAAAATTCAACTTCCTGAATATCTTGGCTTCTTCGCGGGTAAACGTGCAGTACCAATCATTACGGGTTTCCTTGCGATTGCTCTAGGTATTGTTTTATCTATCATTTGGCCTCCTGTAGGTTCAGCTATCGCAACATTCTCTGATTGGGCTGCTAACCAAAACCCAGTAACCGCATTTGGTATCTACGGTGTTGTTGAGCGTTCATTGATTCCATTTGGTCTTCACCACATCTGGAACGTGCCTTTCTTCTATGAAGCAGGTACATGTACCAACAATGCAGGTACTACCGTTCACGGTATCATGACTTGTTTCTTGACTGCTGATGATGCGTCTCGCGCTGCAGGTAACGGTTTCGGTCAACTAGCGGGTGGCTACCTATTCAAAATGTTCGGTCTTCCAGCTGCAGCAATTGCAATTGCACACAGTGCTAAACCAGAAAACCGTGCCAAAGTAATGGGTATCATGGCGTCAGCTGCATTGACTTCATTCCTAACGGGTATTACAGAACCTATTGAGTTCTCGTTCCTATTCATCGCTCCAGTACTTTATGTTGTTCATGCTTTGCTAGCTGGTCTTGCTTATGTATTGACTAACGCTCTAGGTGTTGTTCACGGTCACACGTTCTCGAACGGTTTCATTGACTTTGTTGTTCAATCTCCTCGTGCTGAAAACATGTTGCTATTGGTTGGTCTAGGTATTGCTTATGCAGTTCTATACTATGTCGTGTTTACTTTCGTTATCCGTACGATGAACCTGAAAACTCCAGGTCGTGAAGATGAATCTGAAGAAGCTTCTTCTGCTACAGGTAGTGAGTTAGCTGGTGAACTTGTTGCAGCCTTTGGTGGTAAAGAAAACATCACTAACCTAGATGCATGTATTACTCGTCTACGCGTTTCTGTTGCTAAAACAGAAGCAGTAAACCAAGAGAAATTGAAACAGCTTGGTGCTGCGGGTGTTGTTGTTGTATCGGGTGGCGTTCAAGCTATCTTTGGTACTAAGTCTGACAACCTTAAAACTGAAATGGATGAGTGGATCCGTAACCACGGTTAATTCATATCTTTTCATTCCCCTATAAAAAAGGAGGCGAAAGCCTCCTTTTCTTTTGCCGCTAACTCGCTCATCAGCCATTCTCTATTTTTATAAGTTGATCATTGCCATCTCATTTATTAGTTGAGTTGTCCGCTTGCGGCGATAAGACGGATCTCACGCTTGGCTTGTCGACTTAACTCTCTTTTATCTCAAACGATAATCAAGTAAGGGCTATTTCGCTCTATTCCTTTATTCACATCACTTGTTTAATTTTGCTGTGGTTTGGGTGGCATGAATAGGTTTGGCTTCAAGAGGCAGGTGTAGCGGTTGTCGACAGGCATAAAAAAAGCCGATGATGACATCGGCTTTTAGAATCAACAGGATTATTGTTTGTTCATGGCTTTTTTAATGCAGATGGCGGCGCCACCCCACGTAACGCCCAAACCAATAATCATCATAATAATTGCACTTGTCGTCATTAGTTGCACTCCTTGCGGCTTGTTGCATTGATTGTTACGCCTATAGCGAATAGTAACCCGATCATGACCCATCCTAGGGTGAGGTCATAACCACCGTAACCTTCTGTGAATAGAGCGTTCAGTTTTGTGGCGACAATAATGGCCAAAATTACAGGTGAGATAAAGCGCAGACAAATATCAAACCACACGCCAATATTGAAATCGGAAATGCTGTTCACGTATTTGCGTACGTCAGAAATCTTAAATAGCCATGCCATGAGCGTAAGTTCCACTAGACAGCTCGCCATAATGCCCACGTTGTTTGCGAAGTGGTCGACAAGGTCGAGTAGCAACAGGCCACCGTTGGTCGCAAAGGCCATTGAAACCAAAAACCCTACGCTGATAACTACATTAGCGGCCTTTTTACGGCTCCATTTTAGCTTATCGATGACGGCTGAGGTGACGGCTTCAATGATTGATATGTGTGAGCTTAGGCCTGCAACAACAAGTGCAAAGAAGAAGATTGGCCCAAGAATATAGGGCGCTGGCAATAGGTTGATAGCCGCTGGTAACGTAACGAATGCAAGCCCAACGCCCGCAGACACGACTTCTGTCAACGGTTTGCCTTGTTCATGAGCCATGTAGCCAAGAACAGAGAAAATCATAATCCCCGCCAGAATTGAGAAACCACAGTTGATCAATACTGTCATGAAGGCGTTATTCGTTATGTCTGATTTCTCAGGAAGGTAGCTGGAATACGCCAGCATGATGGCAAAACCAATACTTAGGGTGAAGAAAATCTGTCCATAAGCAGCAGCCCAAACCTTCACATCCCAGATCTTGTCAAAGTCAGGCTCAAACATGTAGTTCACACCATCTAATGCACCTGGTAGGAAAATCATGCGGCCAATCAAAAGCAGTACCATGATAAACAGTATTGGCATCATGATTTTTGAAGCGCGTTCGATTCCAGATTTCACTCCACCGACGATAGCAGCATAAGTAATGGCCCATGCAATCAGCATTGCAATGGCGATTTTCCATTGAATACTACCGAGATTTGTCGGTGAATTATCGCCTAGTGCTAAATAGTTGCTAAAGAAGAAAGCATTAGTATCGGTTCCCCAACTTTGTGTAAACGACATACCAAAGTAGGAAATAGCCCAGCCAATAACGGCCACATAATACACAGCAATAATAGCGGCAACCCCTACTTGGAACCAACCTAACCATTCAAATTTTGCGTGAATTTTAGCCAGTGTGGCTGGTGCTGAACCGCGATGCTTTTGACCCATACTGAACTCTAGGATCATAAACGGTATACCCGCTGTGATCATGGCGAAAAGGTAAGGGATGAAGAATGCACCACCCCCATTCTCATAAGCCATATAAGGGAAACGCCATATGTTTCCAAGACCGATAGCCGAACCTACGGCAGCCAGAATGAACCCTGCACGGGATCCCCATTGTTCTCGCTTCATTGTTTACTCCTTTACGACTTCCCTGAGGTATGAAGCTTCTCTTCGGCTGCGGAGCCAGTGTTGGAGTGATGAATACTATCGGTACACTAAGTAGACCGTGAATATTTGCGCCATCATCCATGAACTGGCAAAAAGTTAGTGTTATATGTTGTCAGCTTTCCGAGAACTCAGAATATTGTTCTTAATAGTTCGATGTGTGTTTGCTGTATCTGAAATAATCAGCTACGCATGGGTTCGAGACTACAGACTAATCTAAGTTAAGGCAATAGATTGTAAATGTTATTCCCTGGTTTTTTGATGGTGTATTAGTTGTTAATTAATTGGTATTTAGGTGGAATGAACGTCATTTTTTAATAAGAATGGAATTTATAACTTCGTTGTTTAAAAAATATAAATGATAAAACTATTTTTTGTCGAAGAGTGTATGACTGAAAAACATACACTCACTAGTGAATCACACCACAATTTTATCTTGGTTTAAAAACGAACTGTTAGGCCGATATTAGCCGAAAATTGATTGATCCAATCAGATTTAAAACGAATCGCGCACGTTTCTGAAGAGGGCAGTGTGCAGGTTGCTGAAGTTTCGTTGTCAACAGAGGTACCTAACCAACGCACTTGGCTATTCAGCGCAATGTTATCGGTAAAGGCATACTCAAAACCCCCAAACAAGCTTGAAGAAAAACCATATTTATCTTTAGCCCAGTCAACATCCGTATAAGAACCACCGATACCTAGGCCTATATAAGCGGTCAATTGTTGGCTTGTCGGATAATAAATGCTGCTTTGAAAGTGGAGATAATGGATGTTGGCATCCGCGTTAATGGTTTCAACAGAGGTGTTTTGAGTGGCATAAAACAGACCAATTCGGCCTTTTTCGTAATCAGTTTCTATAGCGAGGCCATAACCAGAGGAAGCTTTTAAATCGTATTCATTGCTGGTTTGATCCTCGACTTCCCCCCCAATGATATACCCAAAAAAGGGAGAAACGATGACTTGCGCTTGTGCATAGGGAGCAGATAAAGCTCCTATGATAAGAATGATTTTATTGTATTGATGCATAATTATTAACCTAAGCCACTTTTTAACGATTAGGTTATTGTGATGGTAACTCCATAATTGTGCACGAAAAACCAACGATTCTTGAAGATACTTCACACTGATGTTATTACTTTGTTATCTGATAGGAGGTGGCTATGGAACTTGATCTAAAATACGCATTAGTGATTACTGCAACGGTCTTTACTATTCTCGTCGGTTTTGGTTTGATCGCTATCAGCCATTAATCAACGAGGGTTCTGCTGATGAACACTAGTGGAACTATCTCTGATAAAGAGACGAGAGCGGATTTAGATCGGCTCTCGAAGTACATTGGAGGAAAAAATGCATTGGTTGCCCAAGGTGGTGGCCAAAGAGGTATTTTTACCGCAGGTGTGTTAGATGCGTTCCTTCTTTCCAATTTTGACCCCTTTGATGAATTTTATGGCACCTCTGCAGGTGCATTGAATTTGTGCGCTTACCTATGCCGTCAGCATGGGTTAGGCAAGGCTTTTATTTTAGAACTCACCACGGATGCTAATTTTTTTAATCTATTTAGCTACGTTCGGCGTAAGCAGTTCATGAACTTGGATTGGGCTTTAGATCGCATATCGGAATTTCCTTATCGGTTGGATGTCGATATGGGAGCCCAAGTCCTTGCGAACAGAAAAGCTTATGCTGCTGTTACCTCAGCACACTCACTCCACGACCATTATTTCCCGATATTAGCAAGTAACTGGCGAGAGGTGTTGATTGCCACCTGTGCGATTCCCCGCTTATATCCGCATGAAGTCAAGCTGGGTGATGACCTATATATTGATGGTGGAGTATCGGCATCAATTCCAGTTCAGGAGGCATGGCGTAGAGGTGCCCGTTTTGTCGCGGTAATCCGCACTGAATGCCCTGATGTCGACGCGGTAGAGAGTGGGTTACCGATGAAGCCGTTGCCTTCTGTTAAGCCTTACAACGAGGCTCATTGGTTACATGAACCTTTGCAAAATATTCAAGGTCAGTGGCGACAAAAATTGTCTTACTGGAAGCAAGAGTGGAGTGGTCTTCTCCATCAACAAATAGAACGTTCTAAGCTACAAAAACGTGAGCAAATGAATTTGGAGCTACTCAATGGTGGACGCTGGTTATTTGGCGCTGATGATATTTATCGCTTGAGTCATTTAATTGGTGACAAGTTTGATTCGGGGTTAGCGGATATGTTAATGGTGCATTACCAAACTTATTCTCTTACTCAAGAATTTTTGCGTGCGCCGCCGGATGATGTTTACATCCTACAGATTGTGCCCAGCGAACCATTGAGGTCAAGATCTCTCTTAAGCAGTCAAGAAGATCTGCTTTATGATTATGAGCTGGGACTGACGGCGGGTTATCGCTTTATCGACCAATTTAACCAAGCGCAGTCGGCATATCAGTCCCGTATTGCATCATCGGATTATTTTCCCCGCGACCATTAAGTCAACGGGGATCACGGGTTATTCAAGGACCGGCAGGATACGCATGCAGTTGGTTGACCCTTCGACATCCATAATGTCACCTTGAGTGATGATCACTAAGTCACCGAACTCTAACAATTTTTTCTCCTTAAGCGTATTGAGAGCTGCAACGGCCACATCAAAACCAGTGTCTGCTTTGGTATCAAAATAGACGGGTGTGACTCCCCGATATAGAGCGCAGCGGTTTAAACTTCGTTCATTGGGCGACATAGCAAAGATAGGCAGTACAGAATTTAAGCGTGAGGTCATAAGCGCTGTTCTTCCTGATTCGGTCAGAGTCACCATGGCTTTGATTCCTTCCATGTGATTGGCCGCATAGATAGTGGACATCGCGATGGTCTCTTCAGCAGTCACAAACGAAGTATCGATTCGGTAATTTTGTTGGCTAGCTTCGATCATTTTTTCCGCGCCGACACACACTTCGGCCATCGAACGAACCGTTTCTACTGGGTATTTCCCAGCAGCAGTTTCACCTGAAAGCATCACCGCATCGGTTCCGTCAAGCACCGCATTGGCAACATCCATTACCTCCGCGCGGGTTGGCATTGGGTTCTCTATCATTGACTCCATCATTTGTGTTGCGGTGATCACTACTCTATTGAGTGCCTTAGCGCGGCGGATCAGTTTTTTCTGCACACCAACCAGCTCAGGATCACCAATTTCTACCCCCAAGTCACCACGAGCGACCATGATCACATCGGAGGCCATAATGATGTCATCAATATTGTGATCACTGGCCACGGTTTCTGCCCGTTCCACTTTCGCCACGAGCTTGGCCTCAAGGCCAGCATCACGAGCGAGGCGGCGAGCGTATTTCATATCTTCGCCATTGCGAGGAAATGAAATGGCCAGATATTCAACCTGTATTTCGGCGGCGAGTAGTATGTCTCGTTTGTCTTTTTCGGTCAGCGCTTCCGCCGATAAACCGCCACCCTTTTTGTTGATTCCTTTGTTATTTGAAAGTGGACCACCGACGGTGACTATGGTGTGTATTTTAGCACCATCGACTGCTGTGACGAGTAGTTGTACTCGTCCGTCGTCCAATAGCAGCAAGTCATCCTGTTGCACATCTTGTGGTAGCTTTTTGTAGTCAATGCCAACCGAGTCTTGGTCACCTTGCCCAGGGGGGAGCTCTGCATCAAGAACAAATCGGTCACCTTCATTTAAGTAGACTTTTCCTTCTTTAAATGTGGAGACCCTAATTTTTGGTCCTTGTAAATCACCAAGTAAAGCGACATGGCGACCCAACTTAGCCGCGATAGCTCTTACTCGTTGCGCTCGCAGTTTATGGTCCTCGGAGCTACCATGTGAAAAATTCATGCGCACAACATTTGCGCCAGCTTTGATAATCGCCTCTAATATCTCGCCTTTGTCTGTTGATGGGCCTAAAGTAGTCACGATTTTTGTTCTTCTTAACACAGCGGTCATTGTGTTCTCCTGATGGGGCGGGAATCTAGATTGAGTATATGCAAGATCTGGCGAAAGAAAGGGGATAAGAGTGAAATTTATCGACAGGTGTCAGATGATTTTTGTCACAAAAAAAGAGGAGTTTCATATTTTTTGAATGTAAACAAATGGCAGTTTATTGGCTAAATACACGAAGATCTATGTATATCCGTGATGCTTGTCACGGCAATATACTAAAGCGCTTCACAATTACTTCGCAAAGTAAAAAAATTGGCATGTTATTGATTTCTGGAGCTCCCAATGTATATGGCGCAACCAGGCCATATTGATCATATCAAACAGGTCAATGCTGGTCGTGTATATAAACTCATTGACCAAAAAGGTCCCATTTCTCGCATCGATTTATCGAAGGAGAGTGAGCTTGCTCCGGCAAGTATTACCAAAATTACTCGTGAGTTAATTGAAGCTCATTTAATCCATGAAACGACAGTACAAGAAGCGATCAGCCGTGGCCGCCCAGCCGTTGGTTTACAAACCAATAATGAGGGATGGCAATTTTTATCCATGCGTTTAGGGCGTGGTTACCTAATTATTGCCCTGCATGAGTTGGGTGGTGAAGTGTTGATCGACACCAAAATTGAGATCCATGAGCTAGACCAAGATGACGTGCTCGCTAGGTTGCTTTACGAAATTGAAGAATTTTTTCAAACCTACTCGTCGCAATTGGATCGAGTGACGAGTATCGCAATTACCTTGCCCGGTTTAGTGAATTCAGAGCAAGGGATTGTACTGCAGATGCCTCATTACAATGTGGAAAATCTGGCTCTTGGTCCTGAAATTTATAAGGCGACGGGCCTACCTGTATTTGTGGCGAATGATACCCGAGCTTGGGCACTGGCTGAAAAGTTGTTTGGCCATTCGCAAGGCAATGAAAATTCAGTTCTTATCTCTATTCACCACGGTTTAGGGGCCGGCATTATCCTTGATGGCAGGGTGCTGCAAGGTCGGCACGGGAATATCGGTGAGTTAGGCCATATCCAAATTGATCCGCACGGTAAACGTTGCCATTGTGGCAATATTGGCTGTTTGGAGACAGTCGCCAGTTCGCAAGCAATTCGTGAAGAAGTGGCGCTGCGTATTGCAAACGGTGAGGTTTCATCATTGACTGAGCACAGTGAAATCACTATTGAAGATATCTGTGAGGCCGCAGCAGAGGGTGACCCATTAGCGGTGGATGTGATAGAGAAACTAGGGCGTTATTTAGGGGCCGCAATCGCAATTGTGATCAACCTATTTAACCCAGAAAAAATTCTTATCGGTGGTGTTATTAACCAAGCTAAGAACGTGTTATACCCTGCATTGCAAAAATGCATCGAAGAGCAGAGCTTACCTGTCTATCATCAAGATCTCGAATTAGTGGAATCACGTTTTTATAAACAGGCAACCATGCCCGGTGCGGCTTTGATTAAACAAGCTCTCTATGATGGACTTTTGCTGATGAAAGTTGTCGAAGGTTAATTTTTTCGCGGTTAGATCATTTATATTTTTTACAATTAACCCATATGGCTATACTGTTATGTGAGTTCACTATAATTTTCGGGATTTCGTATGTCAGGTGTTTTAAATACGGTTGACCAGCGCACCAATCTTGTCGGAGAGAATCGACTTGAGTTGCTTTTATTCAGCTTAAATAGCCGGCAAATTTTTGCGATCAATGTATTTAAGGTGAGGGAAGTGATCAAAGTTCCTCAGTTAACGAAATTGCCCGGTTCTCATCATAATATTACGGGGGTAGCCTCATTGAGGGGAGTGCCAGTTCCTGTCATTGATTTGCGCAGTGCGATCGGTTTTCCTCCATCTCGCTTGGATAGCCAGGAACAGAACCTCATCATCACTGAGTACAATCGAACCATTCAAGGTTTTTTGGTTGGGCAAGTTCGCAATATTATCAATACCGCATGGACTGAAATTCAGCCACCACCGCGTTTAGCTGGCCGTTCTAATTACCTTACCGCTATCACCCATGTTAAAGAGGTCAACAGTAGCCATATTGTTGAAATCATTGATGTTGAAAAAGTGTTAGCTGAGATTATTGATTATGACGTTTCTATCTCAGAAGGCGTTCTTGATCATGATTTGGTTGCGGAGATGGTCGGGCGAAAAATTCTGATTGTGGATGATTCTTCAACGGCTCGTAACCAAATAAAAGGGACGCTCTCACAGCTTGGTTTGGAAATTGTCGAATGCAGAGATGGCTTAGAAGCATTGAATCTTCTGAAGTCGTGGAGCGATGAAGGAAGAGATGTAACGAGTGAGCTTTTACTGATGATCACCGATGCTGAAATGCCAGAAATGGACGGCTATAAACTGACTTCCGAGATCCGTAATGATCCGAGAATGAAATCACTATTTATTACGTTAAACACGTCACTCAGTGGCAGCTTTAATGAAGCCATGGTACAAAAAGTGGGTTGTGATCGTTTTATCTCTAAATTCCAACCCGATTTATTAGTACAAGTGGCACAAGACCGATTACGTGATGTGCTTTCGTAAGATTTTTAGCCATCATTACAATAAAGTCGTCTCTAATGTAATGTGCTGACATGAAATAGTAACGTTCACCTCAAACGACAATGCCTTGCTGATGAGGCAAGGCATTGAAAGATTAAGAAAAAGCTAAGCCATTACTTTTTCGGTTGTGCATCGATACATTGACCATTCACGGCTTGGCTTTCCGGCGCCATTAAATAGAGATAAAGCGGCATGATATCTTTAGGCGTTTTCAACAACTCCACATCTTCAGCGGGATAAGCTTTGGCGCGCATGCCTGTGCGCGTGCCACCGGGATTAATTGCATTCACTCGAATTGATGTGTTGCTTAGCTCATCAGCTAGCACTTGCATCATCCCTTCTGTGGCGAATTTTGACATAGCATAAGTGCCCCAAAAAGCACGACCATCATGGCCTACGGTTGAAGACGTAAATACAATCCGCGCATCTGGAGATTTGTGCAGCAATGGCAGCGCCGCTTGGCTGAGTAAGAATTGCGCTTTGACGTTGACCTGCATGACATCGTCATAAGAATCTTCACCGATCTGATCAAACGGGCTGATCACACCCAAAAGCCCCGCGTTATGTAGCACACCATCTAAGCGACCAAACTGCTCTGCAATGGTATCGATCATATCGAGGTAATGTTGCTTGGTGGCTCCTTTCATGTCCAGCGGAACAATCGCAGGTGTTGCGTAGCCAGCGTTTTCTATCTCATCATACGTTTGTTCTAACTTTTTCACCGTGCGGCCGAGCAAAATGACGGTTGCGCCGTGGGCTGCATAGCTGATGGCGGCTTGTTTACCGATACCGTCGCCAGCACCTGTAACTAAAATGACTCTATCTTTGAGGGCATCTGCAGAAACTGAATAATCCACCTTGTGCTTCCTTATTGTTATGATTTGCTTTAAGTCTTCGTGACAAGGTGGTTACAATACACCAAATCAAAACCTATGAGGATTAGGACGTTGGAATTTTTATTGGACTACGGCCTATTTTTGGCCAAGATTGCGACAATCGTCGTCGCTCTTGTTGTGCTATTGGTCATTGTGAAATCGGTGGGCGGAAAAAACAGCGCGCAGAAAGGCGAGCTGGAAGTAGTGAATTTAACCGAGCGTCATAAAGAAATGGTCGAGCAAATGGAACACCATCTGCACGATGATGCTTTCTTGAAGGCTCGCGATAAAGCAGAAAAGAAAAGCGAAAAAGAGAAAAACAAAGCACGTGACAAAGCGATCAAAAAAGCGGCCAAAGAGGGCGCGCTAGATACCAAACGTGAACCGCATCTCTTTGTCTTGGATTTCAACGGCAGTATTGATGCCAAAGAAGTGAGTTCGCTACGCGAGGAAGTGACCGCCATTCTCGCCGTTGCTCGTCAAGGTGATGAAGTGTTGCTGCGTTTAGAGACTGGCGGTGGCATGGTGCATGGTTATGGTTTGGCTTCTTCGCAGCTCGATCGCATTAAAGCAGCTGGGTTACCCCTAACCATCGCAGTTGATAAAGTGGCCGCCAGCGGTGGTTATATGATGGCGTGTATTGCTGATAAAATTGTGGCCGCTCCTTTTGCGATTGTTGGATCCATTGGCGTTATTGCACAGTTGCCTAATTTCAATAAACTGCTTAAAAAACATGATATTGAATTTGAACAGTTGACCGCAGGTGAATACAAACGCACGCTGACTATGTTTGGTGAAAACAGTGATAAAGCGCGCGATAAGTTCAAGCAAGAACTCGAAGAGACTCACGAACTGTTTAAAGATTTTATCCGCGAGCATCGTCCAGCGCTTGACCTTGAGAAAGTGGCCACTGGTGAACACTGGTTTGGGACTCAAGCTCAAGAGCTCGGTTTAGTCGATGAGATCAAAACTTCTGACGACTTAGTGGTTGCTGCGTGTAAAGATAAAACGGTACTGGCAATCCATTATGTGCAGAAGAAAAAACTGACTGATAAATTGGCTGGTGTTGCGGGCGAAGCGGCTGATAGCGTGCTTCTGAAATTGATCAGTCGCGGTCAACGGCCAATCGTTTAGGTTAGGTGCGTCTTTCTCGAAGCAGGCAGATTATTTTTCGGAGAGTATTAAGCGGAGAAGTACGTTACTTCTCCGCTTTTTTTGATCTCAGCCATTCACCGATGGCGAGTATCAACCCGGCCAACATGCCAGCTAAATGCGCTTCGATAGCCACGCGTGCATTAATAAGCTCACTGGTGTTACTTGAAGCGCCGAAAATTTGCTCCCAGACAACTTTGACAATAACACCAACCACCAACAGCCAACTGCTGCGACGCCCTTGCAGTGCTTCTTGTAGAGCCAAATAGGCAAACATTCCATGGAGCGCGCCTGAAAGGCCGACATAGACTTGCATACGGCTCAAAAAAAGGCTGACGCCTACCATCAGGCTGGTTGCCAGAAGGCTGATTAACCATTTTTTACTGCTCGGCTGAAACACAAAATGGATAATCCACAGCCCTGCGAGGTTCATACCAAGGTGTGTAAAGTTGGTGTGTGTGAAATTTCCTGTTAGGATCCGCCACCATTGGCCCGCTTCAATGGCAGGCCGATTCCACGCACTGAGGGCGGCCAGTGGCGGCCATTGCAACCCCAAGCAGACCAAGCTGATAGCAAGTAGTGCAAAATAACGATTTTTTTGATGGTTTATGTTTAGTAAGCAAAGGCGAAAGTAATTCACGTTATGTCTCGATACTGTTCTCAATGTGGTAAAGCGCGAAAAGCCTGCATCTGTTCTTTGATCGTACCGCTTTTCTCGTCGGTCGAGCTTATCATTCTTCAACATCCGACAGAAGAACATCGCCCAATGGGCACAGCCCGAATTCTCGATTTATCTTTAGCGAATTGCAGGCGCTTTGTTGCCGAAGATTTTAGCCGGCACACTCAGCTGAATGAGTGCTTAGCTGAGCCGGATGTGCTCAACTATGTACTTTACCCGCATGAGACTGCGCAGCCCGTGTCGGCTATGAATATCAATGCTGATACCAGAAAAGTACGAGTTATTTTACTCGATGGTACTTGGAAGAAAGCGTATAAAATGTGGCAACTCTCGAGCAATTTACATTCGCTACCGTGTTTGCACTTGCCGACCGATCTCAAAGGCAATTATCGCATTCGCAAGGCACCGAGTGAAAACAGCTTATCAACCGTTGAAGCTGGTTTTCATATCTTGTCATTGCTTGAGCCACGGCAAAATTTTCAACCGCTCCTTGATGCTTTTGATGCGATGGTTGCCTTTCAAATTAGCCAAATGCCAGCTGGGGTTTTTAAGCAAAACTATATCAGCGAGTAACCGCTATATCAGTGAGTAATGATGGCAGAAGCTACCACTCAACCAGCCATTAATAGTGATTATGAGCAGAGAAGAGTTGCTGATGGAGCCTTTGCGCATAGCCATCGGTCATAGCCGAAATATAGTCACAGATAACGCGCATACCATCGTTTTCATTGGTTTGGGCTTGCCACTTACCGCGCGTTGTTTCTGGCAGTAAGCGTTCAGGATCGGCGCTTAGCGCTTCAAACAGATCCATGATGATCTGTTGGCCTTTGTATTCAAAACGCTGCACTTGCGGAATTTGAATCACATATTGGCTCACAAATGATTTCAGTACTTCCAGTGCGGCGGCCATATTGGGTTCTAAATAGGCGTTGAAGGCGAGTAGTTCATTCTCAAAATGCGCATCAACGGCTTGAATATGAATACTAGTCAGTAGTGCATTAACAATCCCGCCAATCGCATCTTTACGACGGTAATGTTTGCCTGCAAACAGCATTTCACTGATGGAAGCAATGTGTTCTTCAAACCACGCATCACCGCATTCGGCCAGTTTCGAGGCCGCGGCCTCTTGCCACTGTTGGCGAGTCACCATGCCAAGTACGATGGCATCTTCTAAATCGTGCACGCCGTAGGCAATGTCATCGGCCAGCTCCATGATTGAGCAATCGAGTGATTTAAAGCGAGTCTTGTGATGTTGATAAGGCGTTGCGGGCTGACCACGCATTTGACTGAGTAGGGCTTTATCTTGCGCAGAGAGCGGCTCTGTTACCCAAGAAAAAATCGCGTGATCGCAATCGTATATTCCCTTAGCAGGCGACCACTCTTTAGCTTTCAACTGACGCTGGTGAGCGACTGCATTGGGTTGCTGTACGGCGCGAGTTTGGCTCAGCAGCGCAGGGTATTTTAATAACCCCAGCACAGTGCGGCGTGACAGGTTCATACCATGGTGTTCGGTGTAAGGCTCTAAGCTGGTCACAATTCGAAAGGTTTGCGCGTTACCTTCAAAGCCGCCGTGATCGCGCATCATATAATTGAGCGCCACTTCGCCGCCATGACCATAAGGAGGGTGACCGATATCATGCGCTAGGCATAAGGAATCGATCAAACTATCCGAAGGCAGCAAATCACGAAACTCTGGTTGCTTGAGTTTAATTTGCGCCACTATACCAGTGCCGAGTTGCGCGGCTTCTAAGGAGTGAGTGAGGCGAGTGCGATGGAAATCATTCAAGCTAGTGCCATGTACTTGAGTTTTGGCTTGCAAGCGACGAAATGCTGCCGAGTGAAGAATGCGTGCCCGATCGCGTTGGAAAGGGCTGCGGTGATCATCGCGGCGGATTTTATGCTCATCATCTTGGCGTTCAAGCCATTTGGGGTCAATGGATATATCCATGCCATCTCCTGCAGTACATTTATGTTTTTCAAACACTTAACAAGTAACTTAGCGTGAGTTAGCTGATCTCGTCCAGCGTTAATTCGAAACTAGGGGCAAAGGTATTGAGAAAATACTCCATCTCAGGTGTATGGCGATCTCGTAAGGTGACGTCTAAACGTTTTTTGGCCAGCGCATATTCATGGTTGCCCGCGCTGAGTTCTTCTAAGCATTTGAGATAGGCGCAGAGTGAATCTGCCTGTTTGACCATCGCCACATCTTCAGGGTGCGCGGCGTCTGAAGCGAGATATGGAGCAAAATCCTCACGCAGCTCTTCAGGCAACATCGAGAGCAGTTTTTGTTCGGCGGCGGCTTCTATCTTTTTGTATTCTTTCGCAATATCGGGGTTGTAGTATTTAACTGGTGTCGGAAGATCGCCCGTCAACACTTCACTGGTATCGTGGTACATACCTAAAATCGCAATCCGTTCAGGGTTGACCTTGCCGCCAAATTTTTTGTTTTTGATTACGGCTAAAGCGTGAGCGACAAATGCCACTTGTAGGCTGTGTTCAGAGATATTTTCACTGGAGATGGATCGCATTAAAGGCCAGCGTTGAATTAACTTCATTCGGGCTAAGTGAGCAAAAAAGTGACTCTCTTTCATTGCAATAAACATCCTTGCTGTGTCGGGGGCCAAGAGAAAAATTGGCGATTAAAAGAAAACGGGCGCACTTTTAGTATCGAAAAGTGCGCCCGTTTAGCATATGGAAGTTTACGTCAGAATGCTACTGACTGTAGGTCGATAAGAAACGTTCGAAGCGGCCAATGGCAATTTCCAAATCTTCAATATGCGGTAAGGTGACAATGCGGAAGTGGTCCGGTTTTGGCCAGTTAAAGCCCGTTCCTTGAACCAATAGCACTTTCTCTTGTTTTAAGAAGTCGAGCACCATTTTTTGGTCATCTTTAATGCTGTACATTTTCGTGTCGATTTTCGGGAACAGGTACATGGCTCCTTTAGGTTTGACACATGAGACGCCGGGGATCTGGTTGATCAATTCCCACGCGCGGTCGCGCTGTTCGAGCAGTCGGCCGCCGGGTAAAATCAGCTCATTGATACTTTGATAGCCACCTAATGCGGTTTGAATCGCATGCTGCATGGGCACGTTGGCACACAAACGCATTGAGGCAAGCATTTCCAAACCAGCCACATAACCTTTGGCGATGTGTTTTGGCCCGGTAAGGAACATCCAACCACCACGGAACCCGCATACACGGTACGCTTTTGACAGGCCGTTAAAAGTGACCATTAAAACGTCATCAGCCAGTGTTGAAATGGGCGTATGGGTTGCACCATCGTATAAGATTTTGTCGTAGATTTCGTCGGCGAAAATGATCAATTTATGCTTGCGGGCAATCTCAACAATTTCCAGCAGGAAATCACGGCTATAGACAGCACCTGTTGGGTTGTTGGGGTTGATCAACACAATACCGCGTGTTTTGGGCGTGATTTTACTGTTGATGTCGTTGAGATCAGGATACCAATCGGCTTCTTCATCACACAAGTAATGCACAGCAGTGCCACCGGAGAGGGCGACCGAAGCGGTCCATAATGGATAATCAGGAGCAGGGACAAGCATTTCATCGCCATTATTAAGCAACGCTTGCATCGCCATCACGATAAGCTCTGAAGCACCATTACCGATGTAAACATCTTCTACATCTAGGCTACGCAGCCCTTTTTTCTGGTAGTGCTGCACCACGGCTTTGCGCGCGGAATAGATCCCCTTTGAGTCGCAATAGCCTTGTGAAGTAGGCAGA
This sequence comes from Vibrio sp. V09_P4A23P171, assembly GCF_963875615.1. Taxonomy (NCBI): domain Bacteria; kingdom Pseudomonadati; phylum Pseudomonadota; class Gammaproteobacteria; order Vibrionales; family Vibrionaceae; genus Vibrio; species Vibrio sp. V09_P4A23P171. The sequence continues at coordinate 128,810 of NZ_CAWNMR010000033.1, read as the reverse complement.
TTACGGATCACATCAACTAGGATTTCATCTGGGGCGTCAAAGCCAAATGGGGCGGGGTTACCAATGTTTAACTTCAGTATTTTATGCCCCTCTTCCTCCATGCGTTTAGCATGTTTGAGTACAGGACCCCTAATGTCATAGCAGACATTGTCGAGTTTTGACGACATCCCGATATTTTGCATTGTATAATTCCTGAAAAATAAATAATTTCTTTATTAAACTACACTAAATTGATGTTTGATAGAATAAAAATCTGCCACTGTCCGCTTTTAGGATACAGATGAGGATGCCCGTTATCACAGGAATCTGCAAAAGATAACTCGTAACCTTGATTTCGTTTCCCTCTCTAAATAGAGTAGCCGTCAGTAGAGTCCGTGTCTCAATGTTTTCGAGGTCGATTTGTCGCATTTTCATCAAGCTATTGCTCGGTTAATCGAGCAAATAAACGACGCGAAGGATGATGACGTTCGTTTTGTACAAATACTGCAAGAAGCTCCCCCTTTCGCGCCAATTGATTGGCTTGAAGCGCAACCCATTTTCCCTAAATTTTATTGGCAGTCACGTGATACGCGCGAAGAAGTAGTGGCATTAGGTCAGCTGTATACTTTTTCTGAGGCTGAACCTGCCTACGCTATTCTTGGTCAGGAGCAGCGAGTTTGGGGTGGACGTTCTTTTGATGGGCATACGGACAAAAATCGCCGTTGTTTATCCTCATTTTTCTTTTTACCGCAAATGGAGCTGATTTGCTGTGATGGTCAATGGTCATTGGCGGCGAATATTACCGCTGAACGCCAACGAACCTTGGTCGCACTGCATAAACTGCAACTTGATGTTAGTCCGTTACGTGGTATGACGTCACATATAAAACAAGTCACCCATCAACCTAATGAGGTGAAGTGGCAGCAGTTGGTCAATCAAGTGCTTGAGGGAATTGGTCATCAAGCGTTTAAGAAAGTGGTGCTCGCGCGGCAAACGACACTCAGTTTAGATAAGCCGTTAAGCGCGGCGCAGTTGCTTAAGGCAAGTGCGGCGCACAATCATCACAGTTTTCATTTTTTATTAGCATTTGATCAAAAACACAGCTTTATGGGGTCGACACCTGAGCGTTTGTACGCTCGTCAAGGGCAGACTTTGTATACCGAAGCGCTGGCGGGAACTATAGGTCGGGGAGAAAATGCGAGCCAAGACATGGAGTTATCTCATTGGCTTACTCAAGACAGTAAAAATCTTAATGAAAATCAATATGTAGTGGATGACATTATTGAACGGTTAACGCCTCATTCTGAAAGGGTTGATGTTGAACAGGAAGTCCGTTTAGTGCGTTTGCGCAAAGTGCAACATTTAAAACGGGGTATCCATGCGCAGCTGAAAAAGGGTGTGAATGGTGTACAACTGCTGAACGCGTTACAACCGACCGCGGCCGTGGCTGGCCTGCCGCGTAAAGCGGCGATGGATTTTATTCAGGCTAATGAGCCTTTTGCACGTGGTTGGTATGCCGGCTCAGTCGGTTATTTTAGCCATCAACAAGCGGAGTTTTGTGTGGCGATTCGCAGCGCTTTGCTGGTGGACAATCAGGTCCAACTGTTTGCCGGAGCGGGCATTGTTCCAGGTTCAGTTGCTGAGCATGAATGGCAAGAGTTAGACAAAAAAATGGCAACCTTACTGAGTTTGATCAGCGACCATTTTCCTCTAGGAGTGGCGTCATGAAGCATGACCAAGCAGTGCTGAACCGAATTTGGAGCCAAACGCTACTTGAGGAGCTTACTCGACTTGGGGTGCAAGAGATCTGTATTGCACCAGGTTCACGCTCGACACCTTTGACCTTAGAGGCGGCCGCCAATCACAAGCTCTCAATCCATACTCACTTTGATGAGCGTGGGCTGGGCTTTCTTGCTTTAGGTCTTGCTAAGGCGAGCCAAAATCCAGTTGCGGTGATTGTCACTTCTGGCACGGCGGCGGCTAATTTACTGCCAGCGATTGCTGAGTCACACCTCACGGGTGAAAAACTCGTTGTACTCACGGCTGACCGGCCCGTTGAGCTCGTGGGATGCGGTGCGAATCAAGCAATCAATCAAGTAGGTATTTACTCATCACATGTCACCCAGGCGGTGAATCTACCCAGTCCATCGACAACTATCCCATTGACTTGGTTGTTAACCACAGTGGATGAGTCCATGGCCAACCAAGATCACATGGGTGGCGCAATACATATTAACTGTCCCTTTCCCGAGCCACTTTATGCCGAACATGATGTAGATCTTTACGCGGACTATTTGGCTGTGATTGAAGCGTGGCGTCAGCGTGAGCAAGCATTCAGCTCTCGCCAGTACCAAACCGAAACCAAAACGTTAGATGATGGTGCATGGCTGAGTAAAAAAGGGCTGGTGATTCTTGGTTCGTTGACGTTAGCTGAAGCGAAGAAGGCCAAGCATTTTGCCAACAAACTCGGCTGGCCAGTCTTATGTGATCCACAATCAGGCGTGAGCAGCGAATGGGCGCATTTTGATTTATGGTTGCAAAATGCGCGAGCACGTGAGCTGCTTAGTGAAAGTGAGGTGGTGATCCAATTCGGTTCACGGCTGGTCTCAAAACGGCTTACTCAATGGCTAGCTAGCCATGCTCACATGGGTAACGTGCAGTATATTTACGTTTCACCCCAAATGGCACGTAATAATCAAAACCATCTGATGCAACAGCAGTTTGTCACTGATATTGCGTGCTGGGTCGATCGGCATATTGGTAAATTAACGGCTTTAGGTGCGGCGCAAGCGGGTTGGTCGGATCGGATAAAAAGTGTGGCGCAAGAGATTGCCCAACTGGCTAAATTACATTTGAACGGTGACTCTTCCATTACAGAGATTGGTTTAGCGCTCGATATGGCCGAGCGTAGCGAAGGGGCCGACCTATTTATCGGCAACAGTTTGTTCGTCCGTTTAGCCGATATGTTTGCTCAAATTGAGGGACGTTCGGTTTACTCCAATCGAGGCGCTTCGGGCATTGATGGCTTAGTGGCAAGTGCCGCAGGAGTACAGCGAGCCAATCATAATCCAATGTTGGTATTTATTGGTGACACGTCATTGCTGTATGATCTTAATTCTCTAGCTCTGCTTAGCCAAGTCAGCACGCCTCTGGTGCTGGTGGTGGTGAATAATGATGGTGGCGCTATTTTTGATCTATTACCCGTTCCCAAAACGCACAAAACCGCCTTGTACCAAATGCCCCATGGCTACCAATTTGAACACGCCGCACGGCAGTTTCGTTTAGGTTATGCTTGTCCGCAAACCTTATCTGCTTATCAAAGCTTGGTCCGTGAACATTTACAGCAGGGTACTGGCACCTTATTGGTTGAAGTGACCACGCCGTCTGGGCAAGCCGGTGAGCAAATCACACAATTTACCCAGCAAGTCTATGCTTTGTAGTCGTTTTTATTGCACCACCACCACAGGTTCGACGTCGGTAGAGCCTGTGGTGGTTTTTCTACATGGTTTACTAGGCAGTGGGCGAGATTGGTCGAAAACGGCGGTTTTCCTTTCGCCATACTCGCAATTATGGATTGATCTTCCCGGCCATGGCGGTAGTCAGTCTCTCTTATGTGATGATTTTGATGAGTGCTGCGCTCACATTTCTGCAACCGTGCTTAAGCAGCTTGGCGAAAAAACACCTATCGTATTGGTGGGCTATTCACTTGGTGGAAGGCTGGCAATGTATGGCGTGGCGATGCAGCGTTTTTCGGCGTTGAATATTCAAGGTCTGATCGTTGAGGGTGGCAACTTCGGCTTGCAGAGTTCTTTTGAACGTGAGCAACGATTGAAAAATGATCACCATTGGGCACATCGTTTCCAAACTGAGCAGATTGAGCGAGTTTTGGTCGATTGGTATCATCAACCCGTTTTTTCTTCATTAAATCATGAGCAAAGACAAACTTTAGTCACTCAACGCAGTGCTAATCTTGGGGTGGCAGTGGCTCACATGCTACTTTCGACTTCATTGGCAAAGCAGCCTTATCTGCTCGCACAACTTGAGCAAGTCGCATTGCCAATGGTCTATATTTGTGGGGAGAAGGACAGCAAGTTTGTTCATCTGGCACAGCAAAGCGGTTTCGAATATCGCCAAGTGCGGGCTGCAGGGCATAATGTCCATCATGAGCAGCCCGAAGTATTTGCTCATCTTATTCAAGAATTTATCAGCCAATGCTAACGCGTTGGTTCAAAAACAATAATTAATAGAACAATGGAAAGCACCATGGCTAAAACAGTCGGTATTACTGAACAAGAATTGTATGCACCAGTCATCTGGAGTAACTGCAGCGCCGAATATGAAGATATTCACTATCACAAATCGCAAGATGGCATTGCCAAAATTACGATTGCCCGCCCTCAGGTGCGTAATGCCTTTCGCCCACAAACGGTTAAAGAGATGATCAGTGCGCTGGCCGATGCGCGTTATGATGAGCAAGTTGGCGTGATCATTCTAACTGGCCTTGGTGAAGCGGCATTTTGCTCTGGTGGCGATCAAAAAATTCGTGGCGACTACGGCGGCTATCGTGATGAGTCCGGTACGCATCATCTCAATGTGCTCGATTTCCAACGCCAAATTCGTACCTGTCCTAAACCTGTAATTGCGGCGGTGGCTGGTTGGGCTGTCGGTGGTGGCCATGTGCTGCATATGATGTGCGATTTAACTATAGCGGCAGAAAATGCCCAGTTTGGTCAAACAGGACCCAAAGTGGGTTCATTCGATGGTGGATGGGGTGCGTCTTACATGGCCCGTATCGTTGGGCAGAAAAAAGCGCGTGAAATTTGGTTCCTTTGCCGTTTTTATGATGCTCAAGAAGCGTTGGACATGGGGCTGGTCAACACGGTTGTGCCAGTAGCTGATTTAGAAAAAGAGACGGTTCGCTGGTGTCGTGAAGTATTGCAGCATAGCCCTATGGCGCTGCGCTGTTTGAAAGCAGCGCTCAACGCAGATTGTGACGGCCAAGCAGGTTTGCAAGAACTGGCGGGTAACGCAACCATGATGTTCTATATGACAGAAGAGGGGCAAGAAGGGCGCAATGCCTTCAATGAAAAACGCCGCCCTGATTTCAATAAATTCCCTCGTAATCCTTAAGCGTAAAATCGGCTCAAGTCATCCAATTTTCCGTGATGATTTGGGCTAGTGGTCTCAATGAACAAAGTCGAATATCGAACAAAAGGTTGAAATTATGCGCAGCGCAACACTGTATCGCTACTGTTTACCGATGGATAGCGGCGTTATTCTCCGCAATCAGAAGCTGGTAGAACGTGAAGGTCTGATTATTGAATTACAAGATGATCACGGTTCAGCGTTGGGTGAAGTTGCCCCATTACCCGGTTTCAGTTTAGAGTCACTTGAGCAAGCACAGCAGCAGTTAATAACGCAGCTTCAGCTTTGGGTTAGTGGTGAGCTTATTACCTATGATGATCTTTTTCCTTCTGTTGCCTTTGGTTTGTCGATGGCGGAGTTAGAGCTGGATGGTGGGTTGCCTCAAGCCGGACACTATCACGCAGCACCTTTGTGCTCGGGAGACCCTGATGAACTGATCCCGCTTCTGAATGCGCTACCGGGCGATCATAGAGTTGCGAAGATTAAAGTTGGGCTGTACGAAGCGATTCGCGATGGGATGATCGTAAATCTGTTTTTAGAATCCATGCCTGATTTGCAATTGCGTCTTGATGCTAACCAAGCTTGGACACCCGCTAAAGCTGAAAAATTTGCCCAATATGTTTCTCCTTCGCTGCGTCAACGCATTGCGTTTTTGGAAGAGCCGTGTCCATCTCCCAGTGACAGCTTGGCTTTTGCTATCAATACGGGTATTGCGATTGCGTGGGATGAAACCTTACAGCAAGCCGTTCGCCGTGCAGATTTTCAGCTAGAAGATCTGACGGGAGCGAAAGCCATTGTGATTAAACCGACCTTGATTGGCTCGGTACAGCGCTGTATCGCTTTGATTGAAAAAGCTAAAACATTAGGCATTCAAGCCGTTATTAGCTCTAGCATCGAATCGAGCTTAGGGCTTTGCCAATTAGCTCGTTTTGCGCAGTGGCAACTGCCTAATGAAATTCCGGGGCTAGATACGATTAGTTTGTTTAAAGCACAACTCGAAAGCGCATGGCCCAACAGCGCATTGCCGATACAAACGCTCGCACAGCAAACGGTGGTTTGGCAATCTCAATGCGAGTAGGCGTTTCCTTTTGCCAAAAGCCGTGGCAACAACATGCTTTGTATTCGCCGCACGCGATCGCATTGCGTACGGCGAATCAAACCTACACTTGGCAGCAGTTAGCGAACCGTATTGACGCTTATGCTTTTGCAATGCAGCAACAAGGTTTTCAGAACCAAGATGTACTGACGTTAGTGGGTAAGAACAGCCTTGAGTTAGTGTTAATCTACCTTGCGTCGCTAAAACTTGGCGTGATCTGCGCCATCACCATGCCACAACCTGTGATGCTGCTGAAAAAGAAACTCAGTACCTTATACGGAGAGAATCAACCACATTGGTTATGGTTAGGTGAAGGAGCTAAGCTCAAGGAGAATGAACTAACTTCATTGCTCGCTGACGCTAACATCCGGCTTTTTACTCATGAACATATTACTAACGAACATGTTTCGCCGCCCACGAGCGCTATGGTAAACAAGGCTGAGCCACAGTTTGCCTCAATCATCTTTACTTCTGGCTCTACTGGGGTTCCTAAAGCCGTTATTCATACTTTTCAGCAGCATTGGTCGTCAGCCAGTGGTTTACTTGAGGTATTTTCATTTAGTTGCCATGATACGTGGCTGCTGAGTTTACCGATGTATCATGTGTCTGGGTTAGCCATTATTTATCGCTGGCTAGTAGCTGGTGCTTGCTTAAAAGTCGGCAGCGGCGATCTCACCCAAGATATAATTCATGTTACGCATGCTTCATTGGTTGCTACTCAACTGAAGCGTTTATTAGACAGTAAAACACCACTCGCATTAACGCACGTGCTGCTTGGCGGAGGCCATATCCCAAACCATCTCGCCCAACAGGCGGCAAAGCATGGCATTGAAACTTGGGTGGGTTATGGTATGACGGAAGCGGCTTCCACTGTCACAGCAAAACGTGTTAACGCAAGCCAGAGTGTTGGCCACGTGCTACCTAAACGGCAAGTGAAACTACAAGGCCAACGCATTTTCATTAGCGGTGAAACTATGGCGAGTGGCTATTACCAACAAGGCTTAATCACGCCTCTTATCGATGAACAAGGATGGTTCGACAGCCAAGATCTTGGCCATTGGCAGAATGATGAGCTGTGCATTATTGGCCGCGTTGATAACCAATTCATCACTGGAGGCGAAAACATTCATTGTGAAGAGATTGAAGCGGTATTATCTCACCACCCCGACATCGCTTTAGCGATGGTGATCCCTGTGCATGATGATGAGTTTGGCGCGCGCAGCGTGGCTGTGCTGCAATGCCAAGCGATGCCTGAAAAAGCGGCGTTAGAGCAGTGGCTCAATGGCAAGCTTGAAAGATTCAAATATCCTCTCGATTATTTTTTAATACCAAATCACTTGAGCGAAACGGGTATTAAAATATCGCGCAAGACCTTAAAAACATGGCTCACCGAACATCAGCTGCGTTATCGACCACTCAATGAGCGATCACCATTTGATGGTCTGGTGCTGCCAATCCACAAAACAGACGGGCTTATCTAACATTTCCTTTTGCTGTAGTTGATAAAGTTGCTTAGCCACAAACTCCGGTTCAAAGAGCTTATCGCTAGCCACATTATGCTGAAATGGTTTAGAAAGCGGGGTGTCGGTGGTTCCCGGATGAAACAGAATAGTTTGTGTGTTGGGATGAGTGCGAGCTAGCTCTATCGCAAAACTTTTCGTCGCCATATTTAGCGCCGCTTTACTCATCCGATAGCTGTACCAGCCGCCACTGTGGTTATCCTCTAAGCTACCTATCCGCGCGCTAAAAACCGTAATTTTTGCAAAAGATTGACGATCAATAAGTGATGGTAAATATTGAAACCAACGCACTTGGCTCAAAACGTTACATTGTAAAAGCCATTGAAAGTAAGACTCGTCAAACCTTGAGATACGCTTTTCCGGTGTATAGGTGCCGTTGTGTAGTTGCCCATTAAAAAACACAATTTGATCGAACTTATGCCCGATGTCGGCCAATGTTTTGGCAATCAAGGCCGTTGATTCGATACTGTAGTCGGTTGGAAAATGTTCGCTTGAGGATTGGGCGAGATATTTTTGTCTTGAGACGGTAACGATTTCTGGCGCTAAAGTCTGCGCTTTGAGCTCCCTTATAAAAGCTTGGGCGATGATGCTTGAGGCGCCAATAATGAGGTATTTCATTGTTATCACTCTCTGTTTTTACAAACGCCATTACGGCATTGAGCATGACTAAACCAGCGAGATATCGACATGCGATGTTTTGCAAAAAGGAGATAAATTTGGTCGCTAATCCATTTTAGGATGGGCAAGCGCGTGATGAATAACCAGCGATGTTTGTTGACTAAACGCCAAGCTAGAACGGTCACATCCAGCCCATAAAGCAGATTGCCTTGTTGATCTAAGCCATGCAGTATCGATAACGCCTTGCTTTTGTCGATAGAAGGAAAGCTACGCATAGCATCGCCGTCATTTATGTCGATAAGCTGAACCCGACCATGGTGATCGAAGGTTTTTAATGAACGCATTTCATTGCAGCATAAAGGACACTGCGCATCGAAAAAAATCACTAAAGATGGGGTACTCATATGTATGTCGTCAGCCTAACAGCCCGTTAATAATATATTTGTACGTTCACTCTTCAGTATAAGATCAAAGTGGTCTTTATCCTGAAGCATTTACTTGAGTTACAAATGACCTAAGTGTCATTAAATTGCCACTATGAGCACTGTTAATACGTGTTTTTCATCAATGCAATCATGTAGATGTCGATATTTACCTCAACGTGTGTGTTTTTGAGGAGCAAAAATTGGCAGGAAATTTCAGAATAAATCTCGTGATATTCAACCCTCTGTGGTTAATGGTGTTGATTGACTTGTCAATTAATTAATAGGTGTATCATGTCGACAGCTTTCTCTCCTTTGAAAAATATTATGATGATTGCGAGAATCAATCTATCGCAGAGCGAATTAAAAAAATTAGAAACAATGCAGGTTAAAACTATCCGTAATGTAGACTTTAAGCGGTTGGAAAACACGCTTGTAAGCAAAAAAACACCAATGGAAATGAAAAATAGGATCATGATAGTTTTAAATAAAAAGAGTCAAGATGAAAATTGGGTCAAGATATTAGCCAATTTTAACTCTGAAAAGAAGGTAAACGATTGGATAGATTTGAGAGTGCATGGAACGGTTTCTAATGCGTTAAAGAACCTTCTAAAAGACAAACAAAACCTACTGAATGAGCCTACTACAAGAGAAATAAAACAACATTTTGCATGTTATGGTGTTGGATTGATAGAAAGAAAAGTTAACTCTGCCCAAGTTAAAGAGACCACTAAAAAATTTTTAGAATGGATACGGGTAGATAGAAAAGACACGGGTAAATCTGGGCTTCAAGCGGCGCTAATGAGCGAGGTGGACAAGGCAAAACTTGACGTTGATCTAGCAAGTGTGGAGTGGAGAAAGAGTGTTACTAATCAGATCAATAGAAGTGTTGAAATTCAGATAAACGAATATTTGTCTGGTCATGCAGAACGGAACAAGATTGTTACATCTAGCGGTACTACTTTAACGGCACACGCAATAGAAGATTGGCTTACACAATACACTGCTTGATTCATGTTAAGTAACATCAGTTAAGGTGTGCCGCAGCGATACGAAAATAGAAGTGCAAATTTATACCTAACAATAGCAATCCATTGCAATTCATTGGCTAATTTACAGGTGCTAAGCCCCCAGCCTTTAAAGCAAGGTATACTACCCGTTTTTCTCACAAGGCAAGCTTTGCTGAACGTTATATTGAATCCCAATTTAACGCCAATCCCCCCTGAGTTCGGCGACTTTTTGTTGCATCACTTGTGTTGTTGCCTCTTTTTGGGGGACGGGCTCGCCAGCTTCAATTTCTATATGTGACCAAAAACGAGTCGGTAGCCCACAGCAGGCGCGCCCTTTGGCACGGCTAAAATAGCTTCCCCACAACCCCTTCAATGCCATGGGGATGACAGGCACAGAGCTGCGTTTTAAAATAATATCCATCCCGCGCATGAAATCGCTGATTTCGCCATCCGCGGTTAACCGTCCCTCTGGGAAAATGCAGACGATATGCCCCTCTGCCAATGCTTGTTCTACATCGTTAAAGGCTTGGCGGATAGAACCGCGACGCGTTGCGGAAATAGGTATCACGCCTGCACGTTTCAAAAAGCGACGAAGTGGCGGCAAATTGGCGTAATCCTCTTCCATCACAAAACGAATTAAGCGAGGACAAACCGCGCTCAGCAACAGTGCATCCATATAGCTAACATGATTGCACACCAGCAGTGCTCCGCCCTTTTCAGGTAAGTGATGAAGATTTTTGTGGCTGACTCGATACATGGTATGCGTCAGCATCCACATTAGAAATCGCACCAAAAAGACCGGGACTTGGTAGCATAAATAGAGTGCAACAAAGCCATTAAGCAAAGCTAATATAATGAAGAACTGAGGGATCGTAAGCTCAAGAAAGCTCAAACAGACAATCCCTAATAGTGCGCTCGCCACCATAAACAGTGAGTTGTAGATATTCAAAGCGGCAATGACTTGTGCGCGTTGAGTGACTTTAGCACGCTGCTGCATTAGCGCATATAAAGGCACAATGAAGATGCCACCGCAGACGCCAATCAACAATAGGAAAAGAAACATCGGCCATAGTGATTGGTAGCTGATAAATTGATAAAAATCAGTAAATTGAGGTAATTTTTCTGGCACGGAGGTTGCCATTAAATAGCCAAATAATGTAATGCCAAAACTGCCGATAGGCACGATGCCGATCTCTATTCTATGATGCGATAATTTGTCACAGGTCAATGAGCCAGTGGCAATGCCAACAGAAAACAGTGCTAGCAAAAAAGAAACGGCGCTCTCTGTGCCATATAAATAGTGATGCGTGAAATTTGGAAATTGAGTTAAGTAGGCAGCACCTAAAAACCAGAACCAACTGATCGCCATTACGCATTGGAAAATAGTACGGTCTTGTTTGGCAATCGCAATGGTCTGCTTGGTTTGCTTAATGGGCTGCCAGCGAAAAACGAGATCGGGTGCGCAAGCAGGGGCTTTAGGAATATGACGGCTGGCTAAATAGCCTAACAACGCAAATAGCACCACCGCGCCAGCAGCCACGTATTTAGTGTAGGGCATCGAGGCAATGAGCCCAGCCCCCAATGTGCCTAATAAAATCGCTAAAAATGTGCCTGTTTCCACTAACGCATTACCCGGAACCAATTCATTTGGCTTGAGTTGTTGCGGCAATAAAGCGTATTTGACTGGACCAAAAAAGGCTGATTGTGTCCCCATCAAAAACAGTAATAACAGTAAAATGGCGTAACTCTCGGTCATAAAACCGATCGCGCCAAGACACATGATGCCAATTTCAGCCAATTTCACTTTACGAATGAAAGCGGATTTTTCGTACTTGTCAGCAAGCACACCAGCAGAGGCAGAAAAAAGGAAAAAAGGAAGAATGAATAGCCCTGCGGCAAGGTTAATAAATAAATTACTGGAAACCGGTAACACGTTCGCTCCAGCAAACGCGACCAATAGCAGCAAGACATTTTTAAAGATGTTATCGTTAAATGCGCCAAAAAACTGGGTTATGAAATACGGAAGAAATCGTTGCTGAGTCAGCAATGAAGATTGAGATTGACTCATTGATGGTCCTTATCGAGCCCAGTGATTAAGATAGTTTGAGAGTAGGTTTTCAATCAGCTCTTTCCCATCGATGGGTTCGGCGGCGAAAAATTTATCATCCACGCTTAATAAGGTAATACCATGTACGCCAGACCACAGGACTCGGCTTGCTTGCAGCACTTCTTGTTGCGAGTGTTGTGGAGCAAGGATGGTCAATAAACCTTCAAGCATGGCGGTCATGTTGTCGATGCGCTCTGCTTGCCACTGGGGAAGTCGTTCACCATTCATATTATGTTCAAAAATAAGTTGCCAGCGATTGGGGTGCAACTGAGCAAAATCGTGGTAGCAATAGGCCAATTTATACAACGCTTCTTTTGGATCGCTACACTTACCCACCACTTTTTTCGCTTGCGAAGAGAGTTCATCCAAGGTTTGAGCTACCACATGCAACAATAAAAGATTGTAACTGCCGAAGACATTGACCAAAGTGCTAGGTACGTAGCCAATCATGGTTGCGATTTTACGCAGGCTGAGCTCGTGATAAGTGTGATTTTGAAGAAAATGCTTCGCGGTCTTGAGTGTCAATGCAATCAGTTCTTCTCGGGTGTGATCGTTTCGTCTGGCCATGGTTACGTATCAATTATGAACAACGTTCGATATTCTAGTGGGGTGGTGTATAAGCGTCAACTTATGGACGGTTAATTTGCAATATTCTGATACATGTCTGCGAGAAGCAACGGTTTTCTTGTCTATCCGAAGTGGTTATGATGAGTAAGCCTCAATAATTATAACCCTAAGGAAAAACATGAAACGTTTTTTTTCCCTTGTAGCATTGCTGATGGTTGCTGTTGCGATCACACCGATAGCAGAAGCAAAGAAATTTGGCGGTGGTAAATCGTTTGGTAAAAGCTATAAAACGGCGCCAGCTCCCAAACAGCAGACTCAAAAAAATGACACCATTAAGCAAGATCAAGCAGGTAAAGCTGGTTCGACCAAAAAAGGTCTGATGGGCGGATTACTGGGTGGTTTACTCGCTGGTGGTCTACTGGCGGCTTTCTTTGGCGGCGCGTTTGAGGGTATCCAATTTATGGATATTCTGATCTTCGGCCTGATTGCTTTTGTGCTCTTTAAACTGATGCGCGGTATGCTTGGTGCGAAGCAGGGTAGCATGAATCGGCAGCAGCCTGCGTTTGGTGGCGTGAATAACCGAACGGAGTTTGAACAGCCGAACGTGCACAATTTTGAACAACAGCCTCAAGCCACGGGTGGTTTTGGAGCGAATGCACACAGCGATATCCCACATAACTATCCAGCCGGTTTTGATAAGGCCGCTTTCATTAATGGTGCGCGTGAGCACTACCGTATTTTGCAAGGTGCTTGGAACCATAACCAACTTGAAACTGTTGAAGAATATGTATCGGCGAGCTTGTTTGAAGATTTAAAACAAGAGCGCGCAAAGCTAAACGGTGAACAGCACACAGATGTGATGTACGTAGACGCTGAAGTCGTTCGCGCCGATTACGATGCAAGTAAAGCGCAGTTGAGTTTGCAGTTTACTGGCCGCTACCGCGATTCCGTGGAAGGCATTGAAGAAGATATTAATGATGTGTGGCATTTAGAGCGTGATTTAACCGTACCTAATGCACCTTGGTTGATTGTCGGCATTCAAGGCTAAGACTTTTCACGATGGATCCAAAACGCCCAAGTTTGTCTTGGGCGTTTTGCTAGGTCACTAAGCTAATTTAGCCGTCGTTTCAAAGGCTTCTAATTTTGAAAGATAAGGTGTTAAATCACCAATATTGCTTTTCACCCAATCGGCACAGTAATAGGTATCTAAATAACGTTCGCCGCTGTCGCATAACAGCGTCACGATGGAGCCTGTTTCACCTCGTTGTTTCATCTCACTGGCAATTTGCAAAACCCCATAAAGATTGGTGCCGGTAGAAGGGCCTGCTTTGCGGCCGAGTAGTTTTTCCAACCAATAGATCGTAGCGACACTGGCGGCATCCGCAACGGTACGCATTTCATCGACTACGCCGGGAATAAAACTCGGTTCAACTCGTGGGCGACCAATTCCTTCAATTTTGCTACCACACTGCAAGGTTAAGCTTGGGTCTCGGCTTTTGAAATAATCATGAAATACCGAGTTTTCAGGGTCGACGACGCACAGTTTGGTATTGTGTTTTTGGTAGCGAATAAAGCGGCCTATAGTTGCTGAGGTTCCGCCTGTGCCCGGGCTCATTACAATCCATGTTGGAACGGGGTGATCTTCCATTTGCATTTGGTTAAAAATACTGTCGGCAATATTGCTATTACCACGCCAGTCGGTCGCACGTTCAGCATAAGTGAACTGGTCCATATAATGGCCATTCAGTTCTTTGGCTAAGCGGTGTGATTCGGCATAAATTTGATCAGAGCGATCGACTAAATGCGCTTGGCCGCCATAAAGCTCAATCTGCTCAATTTTTTTACGTGCAGTACATTTGGGCATTACAGCAATAAAAGGCAAACCTAGTAAACGGGCAAAATAAGCTTCTGATACCGCAGTACTGCCCGATGAAGATTCAATGATAGTAGTTTCAGGGCCAACCCAGCCGTTACAGATGGCATACAGAAAAAGAGAACGGGCTAGGCGGTGTTTGAGCGAACCCGTAGGATGCGTACTTTCATCTTTGAGATAAATATCGACCCCAGCGACACAAGGCAAATCGAGCTTGATCAGATGAGTATCGGCCGAGCGTTGGTAGTCCGCTTCTATTTTTCGAATTGCGTTGTTAATCCATTGATGATCGGTGCACATGGTTCTCTCTCCATCGTTATTATGAGGGTAATTTACCCTTAATGTGAGAGAAAAGCTTTGCTATGTTGCCTGTCATTTTGTAGTTTTAGAGAAAATTATTCTCTTATTCTGGGGGAGCTATGGAGCTTGATAGAATTGATCGCATGATCCTCTCATTACTGCAACAAGACAGCACTTTGTCGCTAAATGATTTGGCTGAAGCGGTGAACTTAACCACCACACCTTGCTGGAAGCGGTTGAAAAAGCTCGAAGAATCTGGCGTGATTGCGCGGCGAGTTGCCCTGCTTGACCCAGAAAAATTAGATTTGAGTTTTACCGCGTTTGTGTTGATTAAGACCAGCGATCACTCTCACGAATGGTATAGCCATTTTGTCGTGACTGTGTCTGAGTACCCTGAGGTGATGGAGTTCTATCGTATGGCGGGTGAGTACGATTACATGATGAAAGTGTTGGTCAAAGACATGAAGTGTTTTGACCAGTTTTATAAAAAACTGGTCAATGGCGTGAAAGGGATTAATAACGTGACTTCAACCTTTGCAATGGAGTCATTGAAGTACACTACCCAATTGCCTCTGGCATAGCCTGCTCGTCCGAGTCTTTTTATTTGGTGAAGCGCATCACACCTTCTTGCACTGCTGTTGCGACTAAATCTCCTTGGCGGTTGTAAATCTCGCCACGCACTAAACCACGGGTATTGCTGGCCGTAGGGCTTTCTATTGCGTAGAGCAACCACTCATCCATTTTGAATGGGCGATGGAACCAAATCGAATGATCAATCGTCGCGACTTGAAAGTTAGGTGTCATCAAAGAGACTTTATGAGGATGCAACGCTGTGACTAAAAACCCCCAATCAGACGCGTAACCGAGCAAATATTGATGGATGAGTTGGTTATTTGGCAACTCACCATTAGCGCGTATCCACAGGTACTGTTTTGGCTCCGCTTTTTGTGGTTTTAGCGGGTTAATTACGGTCACTGGACGCATCTCAATCGCTTTTTCGCCACAAAAAACCTTTTTTATTTTTTCAGGTAATAAGTGTGCAATCTGGGCTGCCAGTTCAGATTCAGAGGCAAAATTTTCAGGACCAGGGATGTCAGGCATGGTGTTTTGATGTTCAAAACCGGGCGCTTCACCGTGATAAGAAGCAGTGAGATAGAAAATCGGCCGACCATTCTGAATGGCTTTGACTCGTCTGGTACTGAAACTGCGTCCGTCCCTTAAATTCTCAACATCATAAATGATTGGTTTTTCAGGATCTCCGGGGTAAAGAAAATAGCTATGAAATGAGTGAACAGTGCGGTCGGAATCAACCGTATAGCGAGCCGCCGAGAGTGCTTGGCCAATCACTTGCCCACCATACACTTGTGGCAGACCTAAGTTCTCGCTCTCACCTCGGTATAAACCTTCTTCTAGCTTTTCCAGTTGCAGCAAATCCAATAGTTCATTTAATGGTTTACTCATAGACCCTCACCGAGATTCTTAATGTAATTATTATCATTGTTGACTAAGTCAATATCTTGTTAATACCAAATGGACGACCATGACAGCAGATAAAACCGAACCTATAATCATCACCTATCTAACACCATAACTGAGGTTTTATCCTTATGAAAAAGGCACTGTTGCTGATTATGTCGTCTGTTTTGGGTCTAATGCTTGTGGGTTGCCAGTCAGCGCAAAAACCAACCTCTTCCGAGAGCAATATTCAATCTATCATGGGTACGGTTTCGTACCGTGAGCGTATCGCACTGCCGGATAAGGCGCTTGTCACTATCACTTTGCAAGATGTTTCATTGGCTGATGCACCCGCTAAAGTGATCGCAAAACACCGCTTTGAAACTAACGGAATGCAAGTGCCGCTTGAGTTTGACTTGGCATTCGACAACCGAAAAATTGATGCTCGCCACCGTTACAGCGTCAGTGCTCGCATCGAAGTAGATGGAAAACTGCGCTTCATTACGGATACCCATTACGCCGTGATTACTGATGAGAATAACACTAAACGGGTTGATTTGCGTTTGGTTGGTGTTAAACAGTAAAAACAGAAGCAATAAAATAGACGCAATACTATAAAAACAGTAAAACAAGAAATAGTAAAACAGCCCTTTCCCGTGCTAGATAAGCGGGAAAGGCGCTTGACCGAAAGGGGCTTAGGGGCGCCACTGGTATAATCGAAGTTTTATTTTGCCATGCTCGTTCACTTCGACGCCTTCGGCGATCAATTTCTGTCGTTGACGTAATAAATCCTCTCCTTTTAGCGAAATCTCTCCTTTGCTGTTGATCACACGAAACCAAGGTAATCGGCTGTTTTGAGGTAGGTTACCTAATGCTTTTCCAACATGGCGTGCGTAGCCGGGGTATCCTGCTAAACGAGCAACTTCCCCATAGGTTGTCACTTTTCCTGCGGGAATTTGATGTATAACTGCAAAAATCTGCGCTAAAAATTGGTTCATGCTGACAATTCGTCCATACTAGCAGTGTCCTAGTTCGATAGTTACCAAGGAACGGTATAAGGAGAGGGCATGCTATTTTCTACCTTTCAATTTTTAATCACAACCTTGTTGGCTGTGGTTTGTGCAAGAGCCATAGGTTTAAGCGAAGGGGACATCCCCGTGCTGGCCATCGTGATCCCTGCGCTGTGGATTTTACCGCAAGGGGGCGTCGCGGGTGTGTTGTTATTGGCTGCAATGACCGCTTATGGTTTCACTTTATCTTATCAGCCAATCGCTCTTTCTGTCAGTGTTTGGGTGTTGCTGCCTTTGTTGACGGTGGCCTTTTCTAAACGCAGTAGCATGGGTGTTATCTTAGTGAGCACGTTGATCGTACTGACGTTGCAAGTCGGTATCATCGTTACTCAATCGGCTGGGAAATTAGGCGGTACAGGCTGGCTTACTGTTATTCAGACTCTTTCTGTTATCGTTGTTTGGTGGTCGGTTGCGCACTGGAAGCCATCCAATAAGCACCGTTGGTGGGCGTTAGGGTTACTGCTACCGCTATGGATGGCCGATTTCTCGTATGCGGTGTTAGTTGCGTTAAGCATTACTGGCATTATGGCGTCGATGGAAAGTTTAACCCAATCCAAACCAGTCGCGGTGAATTGGAATGGTTTGTTATGCTGGACACTTCCAACGGTAGGCTTTGCAAGCTTAGTCGTCTCGCCCACAAGTGATGTACCAAACCCCGTATTCGTGGTTTGGATCTGTTTACTGGCTACTGCTTGGATGACTGATTATCTACTCAAGAGCACCGAAGAGAATACCGAATGACCAGAACACAACTGAATGTAGATTAGAGCATGTTGTGGGTGAAGTTGTGACTTCATTCTTATGCATATATAGAGCATTAGTATATGATGCTCACCTCTCATTACAATAATATAAACGTCATGGTTCGTGCATTTCGGCTAATAGGTCTTTTATGGCTAGCAACGGCGGCACACAGCGTCATCAGTGCTCCCATAATCAACGCTAAAACATATCGAGTAGCGACAGAAGCGGACGATGTTGTCACGCGTATTTTGTTTGATGCCATTGCTTACCAATTTCGCCTTGAGATTGACTATGTTAATTACCCCAGCTTTGATGCGATCTTGACCGCTATTGAACAAGGGGAGAGCGATTTTGCAGCCAATGTGACTTACACCGAACAGCGTGCTCAACGCTTTGATTTCTCTAGTCCTACCAATATTGAATACACCTATGCATTTAGCCACAGCAACGTACAGTTAACCGATCTGGCGAGGGTCGGGGTTCCCAAAGGAACGATTTATGGTGAGCTGATTGCCGCTTATTTTCCTCATATTATACAGATTGAGTATGATGGTGCTCGGCGTGCCAAAGAACTTTTAAGCACGGCTGAAGTCGATGTGGTCGTAGACGCGATTAATCAATTAAAGCCGATGTTGATGGCAGGGCTCGATGCGCAATTGCTTAATGACCAACTGCCTATTCAGCCAGTTGCCATTATTACGCCAAAAGGGCACAACACTTTATTACTCAACAAAATTCAAGAATATGTACACTCAGCGTCGGTACAAAAACTGCTTAGAGAATCAGTACAAAAATACCAATTTGATATCCGCAAGCAGGCGTTGCGTCAATCCGTCATCGATAGCGGCTTAAACGTGCAGCGACCGTTAAAAGTAAAATTGGAGAACATCAGCCAATTTGCTCAGTATCAGCACGATGGTAAAGTGAAAGGAATAAACGCGGACATTGTTTTTAAAGCATGTGACATTCTGTTACTCAAATGCGAACTGGCCAGCCAGCCAGACGAAACGTGGGAGAGTATGTATGCCGATTTGGTCAATAAACGCATTGATATCCTAGTACCAGTTACCGTCTCTCAACAACGAAAATCCGACGTTTATTTCAGTGACACGTATTACCAGCCTGAAGCCGTCTTGATTAAGCGTGAAAATTACAAAGACAATGTTTACAGCAATGTGTCTGAATTAATTGTTGAGCGCATCGGCGTGATTAAAGAAGATTTCTTTGAAGAGCTGTTAGGAAAAATGCTGCCCAATAAAGTGCTACATGTTTATAAAACTCAAAATGAATTGGTCAAAGCCTTGCTCGGTAAGGAGGTCGATTACATCGTTCTAAACCGTGCTAACTTTAACCAAATATTGCGCGAAGCGGATAACTTATTGCCGTTGGAGGAAGATCTATTTATCGGCAGTTTTTACTCGTCTGAGATTGCAATGGGCTTTCCCAAAAATAGCATGGGCGCTTCGCTGGCTCCTTTATTTACTCGTGCTATTAAGATGATTGATACGCAGAAAATCATCAACACCTATGATTATCAACCGAATTGGCGAGCAACGTTAGCGGCCGAGAAAACTTTTTCACGCCACACTCAATGGCTGTTTACGTTGGTATTTGGCTTCTTGTTAGTGGTCGCTTTCTATCTACACTCACAATCTGTTACCGATAATTTAACCAAGCTGCGTAATCGCCGAGCTTTATATCGCCGTTATTCGAGAGGCTTAAACAGCGATCTAACCTTGATTTATTTAGATGTGAATAACTTTAAGCCGATAAACGATAACTATGGTCATGAAGTGGGGGATGAAGTGTTGAAAGCACTTGCTAGCCGTATCGACTCTATTTGGCGTGGTCGTAGTTACCGAATCGGGGGTGATGAGTTTATCCTGATTGGGCAATATAGTGATGAGGAGCTTGAGCCTGTGTTAATGCAGTTAGAGTCCTTTACCTACAGCGATTCTGCTCGAAATTTAAACATAAAAGTCAATGTGGCGATTGGTGTGTCGAATTACAGAGATCATTTCATGAGCCTAGAAGAAGTATTGCACCAAACTGATATTGCCATGTACCAAAGTAAGCACCACGGTAGCGGCCAACGAGATAGTACAAAGCCTCTTCTCAAGATAATCAGAAGTTCAAACAAGAGCTAAAATAGTCCACCTATTTTATTGAGTAGAAGAGAAAATAGAAGATTTGCTCAAATGGTGTTCACTTAAAACAAAAAGCTTCCATCCATTGGGATTTCGGCTTGCAATCATTACTATGATGCTTGATAATCGCCGCACTCTTTGGCTAGCAAGCCAAGAAAACAAATCAATGGAGGCTCTGGTCCTCCCGCAACACTAACTTGTGAACTCGGTCAGGCCCGGAAGGGAGCAGCCGCAGCAGGCGACGTGTGTGCCGGGATGTGGCTGGGGCCTCCACCCTTTTTGTCGCTGACAAACTTTATCCGTACACTCCCGATTTCTTCGTTTCAAAAGCTAATGCAATAATGTTTTATCATATTGCAATCTGAAACATACATTTTGTCCAAAGACATGCTGATTCATTTATAATCAATTATTATTGAAAGTTGATTTATTAATAACTATTGGTTTATGACTATGCTCAATCCTATGTGGTTAAACACTTTTAAAACATTAGTCGATATTGGGCACTTTACTAAAACGGCTGAGTTACTCCATATGACGCAACCTGGGGTAAGCCAGCACATAAATAAACTAGAAGCTGCCTGCGGCTATCCTTTGATAAAGAGATTTAACAAGAAATTTGAGTTAACAATCTATGGGCGGAAAGTTTACGATTATGCTGTCAAACACTTTGAAGAAGAGTTTGAGTTATTACAGAATTTGGCACACGACGAACCTTTCCGTGGTCGCTGTACTATAGGCTGTTCGGGGACTTTCGCGTGGCTGATTTATTCACAATTACTTTCTTTGCAAGTGAGCTATCCAGGCTTATCCATTGAGTTAGAAGCAACGCCAAACCATCGTATATTTGAGCAGATATTGCAGGGGAAACTGGATATAGGTCTAGTGACAAAAGAACCTAACCCTAAATATTTCGCGAGCCGTATTGTTGGTGTGGAGTGTCTTGCTCTTGTATTGCCACTGTCCGCAGACGAAAGCTTGCCTATAAATGACTTGTTAATAGAATTGGGAGTCGTTCGTCATCCAGATTTTGCTCACTACTTCCAAACATATGTCAATCAAGCGAATAATGATTTGCTTCGTCTAGTCGATTTGGAGGATGTTTCGACGCAAAGCTATATTAACCAAGTGCACCAAATATTAGTTCCTATAGCTAAAGGGATCGGTTTTACAGTGGTTCCTCGATGGTGCGTTAACTTGTTCGCGGATAAAGAGCAGCTAAAAATATTCAACATTACTGCAGATATACAAGAACCTGTTTACTTGGTTAGCAAACTTAATTCACCTCTTGCTAGGCGTTATGAGCAAGTCATTGATGTTATTGATCACTCTTTTAAGGTTGTTTGACTTGATTGAACTCCACATAAGCAGATGATATTGGCATTAAAGCTTCATAGCTGACCTTGCAATAGAAACCAAAAAGGGCTGGTTGTGCTACCTGCCCTTGAAATTTTATTAATGCATCACAGATCGACTATTCGTAATCAGAGGCATAAGTTTCTTCGTATGAGTGCGAGTAAAGCTCAAATAGGTTACCAAATGGGTCTTCTAGATAAACCATTTTAGCGAGCTTGTTATCATCTTCTGGGTGGTAACGCATGATATCCATACGCGCTTTACCGCCATATTGTTCAATGCGCTTAATCGCGCCTTCAAAGTCGTCGGTTTGTAGACAGAAGTGGAAGATACCAAGGCGAGAGAAGTCTACTTCGTGGCGCTCTTCGCGCTCTTTCATTTCAAACAGTTCAACGCCAATACCATCAGTTGTTACTAGATGTGCAATATTGAAACCTTTGAAACCCTCACCAAAAACAGCAATACACATGCGGCCAATCGCTGACTCTCGCTCTTCAATAACTTGTGTATTATTCATAACGATTTTTAAACCTAAAGCTTGAGTGTAGAACTCAACAGCTTTATCCATATCGCCAACCATAATACCGACGTGATTCATTTTCATAATTCGCTCCTAATACCTTTGATTTTTTGGCTTCGTTTCGATAGATGGGAGTATATGGAGATTGATGGATTAAATAAAATTATCAGTAATTATAAAAATGATAAATTATAATTATAAGCGAAACGCAAGATGTCTTCGTGTTAGAACCAATACAAATGCGATAGTAGAAAATGATAATTTTCCGTATCTAAGCCAATCCGTGACAGGCTAATTTAGAAAAATCGTTCAGTTCAGATTTGGCCACACATTTGCGAGTGAGCTAAGTGGTATCGGATATTCAACGGCTCCTCATCCATTGAGTTGAAGAAAAATCTCTTATTAAGGGATTCTTAAGTTACGTCCGTTATTTTTGTTCACAGAGTAAGCAAAAAGGAAATGCCGATGAAAACCATACGCTCAGCATCTGATCTGCAATTGGCCGTAATTGATCCTTCTCATCCTCGCTGGTTGGAAGCCATACACCTTGTGCGCGAGCGTTATCAGCAAGCGTTTGATGCACGCCTTATTACTTTTATGCCTGCTTATTTAGCTTTGCTTGATCATGACGAAATGAAATCCGTATGTGGTTTTCGCGTAGCGCAGCAAGAGCCTCTATTTCTCGAACAATACCTTGACCAACCTGCCGATGAAATTTTATCGCAGCGTTTTGATTGCCGAGTATCCCGAAGTGCTTTGATTGAATTTGGCCAACTGGCCTCTTTTGGTCGTGGTTTATCGGCGCTGCACTTTACTTTGATCGCTCAACAGCTGGTTGATTTAGGGTATGAATGGTGCGTTTTTACAGCAACGGATCCATTGCATGCTTTGATGCGTCGATTTGGTTTACAACCGACATTGATCGCGAAAGCGTCAGCATCTTGCATTCCTAACGCCAACCAAATTTGGGGCAGTTATTACCAACACAGCCCTCGAATTTTAGCGGGAAATTTGGCGCAGGGGCTGGCGTTGCTCAACCGATTTCATTTAAACCAAAAACAAGCGTGAGGCCTTTGCTATGAACCGAATTTTATCGGCGCTTCATCAACATGCGCAGCAAAAGCCAGATAGCATTGCCTTCATTGGGCACAATGCCAAACAAGAAAAGATAGCGCTGAGCTATCAACAGCTCTTAGAAAAGGTGGAAGCAACAGCACGCACATTGCGCCAGTGGCAGGTTCAGCGTATTGCATTAAAAGCTGAAAATAGTTTGGATTGGGTGATCATCGACCTTGCGGCCATGCACGCAAAAATAGTGCTCGTTCCTGTACCTACTTTCTTTAGTAAGGCCCAGGTTGAACACCTACTGTATGAATCGGGTGTTGATGTTTGCTTAGGTGATTGGCCAACGCTAGGTGAACCTTTCTCAACGCTCAGTCATCTACCTGCTTTTGTCTATTTGGCGAATCCATCAGCACAGGTGTTGCCTTTGACGCAAAAAATCACCTTTACGTCTGGGTCCACCGGAACGCCGAAAGGGGTGTGTTTGAGTGACGAAAACATGCAAGCGGTCACGCTGGCGATCGCAGAGAAAATGTCCGCGCAAGTTGAGCATCACCTCGTGATGCTGCCTCTCTCAACCTTGTTAGAAAACATCACGGGTGTGTATGTTCCTTTGGTTCTGGGTGTGACATCGACAGTTGTCTGTGGCAGCGAAGTAGGTTTGACCGGTTCTAGTCAGTTCTGTGGTGCAACGTTCGCACTCGCACTGCAACAGTTTCAGCCGTCAAGCTTGGTGCTAACGCCTGCGTTATTGCTGGCATTAATTGAAGTCGTCAAGCAGAGCCCAGCTCTTGCGCTGCCTTTACGCTGGGTTGCCGTGGGCGGGGCGCGAGTGGCTCCCCAATTAATTGACGCAGCTCGCCAGCTCGGCATTCCTGCTTTTGAAGGGTATGGTTTGTCTGAAAGTGCTTCGGTCGTGAGTATGAATACACCCCAACAAAATAAGCCGGGGTCGTGCGGACAGGTGCTGTCTCATCTTCAGGTTTCGCTGGCACAAGATGGCGAATTGTTAGTTAAAGGCAACACGGCTTTGGGGTATTTAGGTGAGCCGTTTAGCCACGAGTGGTTGTCAACTGGCGATATGGCCACAATCGATGATGAGGGTTTTTTAACCATCATCGGGCGTAAAAAGAACCTAATAATCACCAGTTTTGGGCGCAACGTGGCCCCTGAATGGATTGAATCTCAAGCATTGGCTTTGATTGCACACCATCGATTTGTGGTGGTGGGCGACGGGCAGGCAGGCCTCACGGCCGTCAGTGACAGTCCTTTACCTGATCTCGTTACGCGCGTGCAACAGCTCAATAGCGTGTTGCCCGATTACGCACACATCACGCAGCTTTGGTTGGTGAGCGATATTCACTGCTGGCAAAAGTGGCTGACCGCTAATGGTCGCCCAAAACGCTTAGCTATTGAAAACGCACTGCAAGAGGCTCGCTTGGCGCGCCACACCACTAATCCACAGACGGTTTTTATCTCTATTCCTTCCTTCTATTCAATGGCTGAGGAGCTTTAAAATGAGCAAATTTTTCCATATTTTAAAAACACAAACTGAGCCAGCACAGCAGCAGATGTTGCAAGCTCCGGTATTTGATGCCTGCGCAAGAGGAGAGATCAGCCTAGAGATGTATATTCGTTTTCTCACTCAAGCTTATCACCATGTTAAACATACGGTGCCACTGCTGATGGCATGCGGCAGCCGCTTAGGCGACGAATATGAGTGGGTACGAACGGCGATTGCTGAGTACATCGATGAAGAAAAAGGCCACCAAGAGTGGATCTTGAACGATATTAAAGCGTGCGGTGGTGATGTGGACGCAGTGCGTCATAATGAGGGTGCAGGGCGCGTCAGCGCTTCCATCGAACTCATGGTGGCGTATCTTTATCACCAGATTGATCGCGCCAACCCGTTGAGCTTATTTGGCATGGTGTGGGTACTTGAAGGAACCAGTGTGGGTGTCGGTGGGAATATCGCACGGTTAGTCAAACAGCGTTTGGAGCTTCCTGATGCGGCGATGACCTATCTCACTTCGCACAGTGAACTTGACCAAGGGCACATCCGTTTTTTTGAATCGTTAATGAACAACATTCAGTGTGTATCCGACCAAGAGGCCATCATCCGCTCTGCAAACATGGTGTTTGATCTGTATGGGCAGATGCTGCGAGAACTACCGCTTCCTTGCGAGTCAATGGTACATGCAGGTTCGCAAGATTTAGCTTCGCAAGGTGTAAGGTCGCAATATGGATCTTAATCATCAACATGTTTTACTCACCGGCGCTTCCGGTGGTATCGGGCAACGCATCGCATTGCTGCTTGCTAAGCAAGGAGCCAGTCTAGTTCTGGTGGCTCGTGATGGTCAAAAACTCGAGCAACTTCGGCAAACGCTACCCATGCCTGAGAAGCATCTGATTTTGAGTGCAGATTTAAGCACAGAGTCAGGAATAGAGCAGATCAACACCTTCATTCAGCGCTTTTTTATGGGCCAGAAACGAATCAGTGTGGTGATCAATAATGCGGGCATCAACCAGTTTCGCTTATTAGCCAGACGAACCGCAGTTTCAGTGCAACAGGAGCTGCATTTGAATTTACTTGCTCCGATGCAACTGACTCAATCGGCGATACATTGGTTGAATAAACCGGGGATTATTTTAAATATTGGCTCAAGTTTAGGGGCTATTGGTTACCCAGGTTATGCAACGTACTGCGCTACCAAAGCAGGGTTGCACCGTTTTAGTGAAGCGATGCAGCGTGAGCTTGAGGGGACGGGTATCAAGGTACTCTACCTAGCGCCGCGAGCGACCAATACCGAGCTGAATAATGACACGGTGAACCAGTTCAACCAAGCCGTAGGCAACCACTGTGATGAGCCAGAGGTTGTTGCCCAACATGTGCTTAGTATGCTCGAAAGCGAATCAACAACTCGCTGGATTGGCTGGCCTGAAAAAGTATTGGTGCGATTAAATCAACTATGGCCTGCAGTGATTTCGTCGGCAATTAAAAAGCAGCAAGCGACCATTCTTGCCTTTTTGAACCGTTAAAGCGTGATAATTCAAGGAGAACAACATATGAAAACTGTGTTTAAATGGGCCAGTGCATTGGTCATCTTTGCGGTAAGCACGACACTCGCTTTTGCGATCACCCCTTTAGCTCAGGTTCAATCTGATTGGGCCAAATGCCAATACAAAATGAAGTCGAGCGATGATCAAGAACGTTGTTTTGAACGTGTCATTATGCGTAACACCTTAGAGATGCAATCAAGCAACAGCCCAGAACTCAAAGTGTGGCTTGCCATCAATAAATCCTCATTAGCGGGCGTAAAAGGTGGGTTGGGTGCGCTATCTTTAGTGAAAGAGGCGAAATTATTGTACGAAGAGGTTATCGATCAAGCGCCTAATACTTTAGATGGCTCGGCTTTCACAAGTTTAGGCACCTTATATTACAAAGTGCCCGGCTGGCCAGTGGCTTTTGGCGATGACGTTAAAGCGGAAGAGTTGCTGCAAAGAGCGCTGCTGATTAACCCGACAGGAATTGATGCCAACTATTTTTACGGTGATTTTCTTGCCGAGCAGGGCAGAACCGATGAAGCAAGAAAGTACCTGTTGCAAGCACAACAAGCACCAGCAAGGCCACAAAGAGCGATTGCCGATGCTGGGCGTCAGCAAGAAATTGCTCTTTTGTTGGAGAATTTAAAATAACGTATGCGTTTATTATTAGTCGAAGATGACAAACAACTGGGCGAGTCAATGCAGGTGGCGTTGACTCGCCAAGGCTATACGGTGGATTGGCTAGAAAAAGGTGGCGGCGTGGCGTGTGCGCTCAAAACTGAACAGTTTTCGGCGGTGATCTTGGATTTAACCTTACCGGATATGGATGGTCTTGAGGTGTTGCGTGGCATTAGAAACGCCGGTTATTCGCTGCCTGTGATGATCCTAACGGCGCGTGATGATATTAGCGATCGCGTCAAAGGGTTAGATGGAGGAGCCGATGAATACATAGGTAAACCCTTTGCGCTAGAAGAGCTACTGGCACGTTTACGGCTTATCATTCGTCGCAGCTCGGGCAGCGCCGAGGCTCTGATTTCGATTGGTGATCTGAGCCTCTCTCTTTCCAAACAGGAGATTGAATATCGTCAGCAACCCCTTAAACTGACGCGCAATGAATATAAAATTCTCGCCAGTTTGATCACTCAAGCAGGGCGAGTGATGAGCAAAGAGCTATTGCAACAAGCGCTTCATGGCTGGGACGAAGGCAGCAGTGACAACGCTATCGAAGTTCACATTCATAACTTGCGTAAAAAAATGCCAGAAAATGTCATCAAAAATATCCGTGGTGTGGGGTATATGATTGAAAAATAAAAAAATCTTTTCGATTAAACGTCGTTTAACACAGTCGGCTGTATGGTTAAGCGGTGGCTTACTGCTCATTTCTCTTTATTTCAGTTTTTCTACTGCTCAACATGAAGTTGAGGAGGTGTACGATGCGCGCTTAGGTCAATCGGCAAAATTACTGTTGATGGCGACTTCTGTCTCTATAAAAGAAGGAGACAATGCCGATCTTCATCAACAGTTTGATCAGTGGATGCAAAGCATTGAACGTCTTTCGCAAGCCAACAAGGAGATGGCAACGCAGTATGGTCACCCTTATGAGCGGTACATTCTGTTTCAGTTTTATCGAGATGGTCAGTTGATGTATAGCTCTGATAGTCAGCAACCCGCTTTTAGCAGCAATGCCAGCAATAATGGATTTGGCAACGTCACCATTGATGGCCAAACATGGCGTTATTTTCAATTGGCGCAACCTCATCCTGATCGTGGCTCTGAATACATTCTGGTTGCGGAAAAACAGAGTATTCGTGATGAAATGGTCAATGAAATTGCACTGTCGACCGCATTGCCGCAATTGATCCTGATCCCCTGTGTTATCTTGGTGCTGGTGATGCTTATTGGCCGAAGTTTCAAACCACTGCAAGAACTAAAATCAGCAATCGCCATTCGCAGTGTCCATAAGTTGGATCGCATTTACGTTACAGAACAAACCACCGAACTCTCACCATTAGTAGAGACACTCAACCAACTGTTGGCTCAATTAGAATTGGCTTGGCAGCGAGAAAAACGCTTCACACGCATGGCTGCTCATGAACTTAAAACACCACTAACGGTATTGAGATTAAATGCCGAAAACGCCATGCTCAGCCAGAATGAGCAGCAACTGAAATATGATCTGGACATGATTCTTAAGGGTATTGAGCGTACTGACCGCCTTATTCATCAGTTGTTGATGTTAGCCAAAGTCGAAAGCACTATGGAATTGTCATCACAAACGGTCGATCTCTCAGTCTCTATTAAGCAAGTTATCGCAGACCTTGCGCCGTTAGCCTTAAAGCACGACCAACAATTGAGCTTTGAAGGGCAGAGTTTGTCGGTTCAAGGCGACGAGCTATTACTCGGCGTGTTGTTTAAAAACTTAATCGATAATGCGATGCGCTATTCTGGCGTACACAGCCACATTGATATTACGTTGCATGGCGATGATCAGTTTATTCAAGTGAATGTGACTGATAGCGGCCCCAGCATCACGAACGAAGCCCGAGAAAAAATATTTGATAACTTTTATCGAGCTAACAGTGAAAAAGGCGATGGGGCAGGGCTTGGAATGTCGATTTGCCGTGATATCGCCGCGCTGCATAATGCCACTGTCGAGTTGCTGCCGAGACACAACGACAGCAACATCTTCAGGGTTTGTTTTCATCTAAGCTAACAGGTCTCTTCTGTTTTTATCCATACTCTTTAGCGGCATGGCGCAAAAATATCTTGCGCTTTCTCGTATGCATTGGTTGATACATCCATAATGCCAAGTAAAGAGTGAAAGAGATTACTTTGAGCATAGGGCTGAGTGGCTGTTTGACGTAAACAGGTTTGATTCACGCCTTTCGTTCGGGCAAATTCGTCAGATAACCAGACTAAAAGCGGTACTTGAGTTTGATAATCGGGTGCTAGGCTGTACGGCATACCATGTAAGAACAGTCCATTTTCTCCCAGCGATTCCCCATGGTCGGAGACATAAATCAATGCGGTGTTGTATTGCGCTTGCAGTGACTTTAGCTTTTCAATCAGCTGCGCCAAAACAAAATCTGTGTAACGAATAGTGTTGTCGTAAGTATTCACTATCTGCTCAACGCTGCAATTTTCAATATCCGCTCTTGGGCAATCAGGTTGATATTGCGCCATTTCTTTAGGATAGCGCTTAAAGTAGGTTGGCCCGTGACTTCCAATAATGTGCATGAAAATCATTCGGTTACCAGTTTGGTTGGCAATTTCTTCATCTAAGTTGTCTAGCATTGTGACGTCATAACAAGTGCTGCCGTCACATCGGCCTTCTCGCGCAGTTTTATCCAGCTCTTTCTGCGGAATATTTTTCGCGACACCTTTATCTCCTCCATCATTTTCTTTCCATAAGAGGTCGACGCCTGCGCGCTGCAAGATATCGAGGACGTTGTCTTGGTTATCCGCTTTGGTACGATCAAAATTATGACGATCCATATTGGAAAATAAACAAGGTACAGAGACCGCTGTCGCAGTACCACAAGAGGCGACATCACTGAAAAATATAGGCTGATAAGGCGCGGTATAAGCATTGGTATCACGTGTGTAGCCATAGTATTGGTAATTTTGTGCGCGAGCCGTTTCTCCTAGCACAAATAAGACTAAGGTTGGTTTTTCTGCATCACGGCTATGGGTAGTTTTCGGTTGCTGCTGCGCATCAGCGCCGATAATTTGATACACCTCGGGCTCGGTAAAATAGCGATCTTTCACAAGACCATAAGCGCTATAGACAAAGTGAGTGGGGATGATCATTTTCTTGAGGTAACTATTGTTGCGTCCAACCGACGAATAGTTCTGATAATACAGCGCCGCAATAATGACGATGCCGAGTAAAGAGAGCAATATTGATAGTGCTTTATAGCCTAAAAAGCGGGAAATGGATTTTTCTACTTTAAGTGGCGAAAGCAGTAATAGAGCAGCAGGGAGGATGCCCAACGCTGAGATCCAGACAATGGAATAGAGACTGACATAAGAGCCTGCCTCACTACTATTGGTTTCAACGACATTGAGCAACATGTCTCGGTCGACAATCGTGCCGTAATTGTAACTCGCATAACTCACCACAGCAGAAAGGATGAGTAAGACCGCAAAAAAAGGTTTTAGAAAATAAGGCCACGAAAACAGTTGGAAAATAACGTTCAGCGCCAAAAAGAAAAAAATCGGTATTGAGAACGCAAACCCCCAATTGAACTGATCAGCAGCCGAAAAAATCTGTGCCAACTTGGCATAAATAGGAATGTTGAGTACCAAGCTGAAATAGAGAGCAAGCAACAAGGTAATACTTGCGTATGAGAAGCGAGGATTTTTCATTGTGGGTTCCATAACATACCGTGTGATGAGAAGACGTTATGGAACTTATAAAGATCTTTTCTTAATAAAGGCTTAAGAAATTCAATCGTTAGAATGAGATGAGTTTGTGGTGGTTACTTATCTTAGTACCTTGCGCACCTTGTCGAATGCTAAAAGTGATGGCGTAAATACTATTGCCGTTCGTCTTTAGGAGAGTCCATGACCACCATGGTGGTGATCGATTTCACCGTTAAGCACTCACCAAGCACATCGGCGTGAAAACGTTTATAGGCGCTGAGATCTTTGCTTTCGACACGCAGCAAATATTCGTTCATCCCGGTAATGTTGTGGCATTCGACCACCTCCTTGGCGTAGCGCACATGTTCTTCGAAACTGAGCTGCGCTTTTTTCGTGTGGCTGTTTAAGCCAATTGCCACATAAGCGACAAACCCGACATCAAGTTGGGTTTTATTTAAGACCGCTCGATAGCCTTTAATGATCTGCTTACGCTCAAGATCCTGCACGCGGCGCAACGTGGCGGAGGGCGATAAGCCGATGCGTTCGGCTAGCTCGACATTCGAGACTCGGCCATCAAGTTGTAGCTCTTGCAATATTCTCTCGTCAAATCTGTCCATGGCTTATTTTTATTGCTCAATATTGGTGGTATTGACCAATATAAGCACAATATTGCCAGCCGATACCATTATTATTTGTTCATCATTATTAAATAGAGAAAGAAGATGGATTACACACAATGGTGGCCACTGGTGGCTTTTGCTTTTGTTTCGACCTTTTCACCGGGTCCAAACAACATCATGCTGATGACATCCGGTGCGAATGTGGGCTTTATGCGCACTATTCCGCACATGCTTGGTGTAACGTTTGGTTTTAGCATTATGGTGCTATTGGTTGGTTTTGGGTTAACGGGTTTATTCCATCGTTATCCTATGTTGCAACAAGGCTTGCAAATTGCCTGCACCATTTATTTGGTCTATTTGGCGATAAAAATTGCGCTGAGTAATCCTTCGCAGGGAGAGAAGCTGTATCAACCGATGTCATTTGTTTCGGCTGTTCTGTTTCAATGGGTCAACCCCAAAGGTTGGTCGATGGCGCTGACAGCGGTGAGTGTATTTAACCAAAGTGCGAGTTGGGCGCAGTTAATACTGATTTCATTGGTGTTTGCCTTGGTGAACATTCCGTCGGTCAGTGTTTGGACTGCGGCGGGTAAACAGTTGAGCCACTGGATGAATCACCCAAGTTATGTCCGCTGGTTTAACGGCGCGATGGGCGCGTTGCTGCTACTGTCCGTTGTTCCTATGTTGTAGAGATTTGGTGAGACGTTGCTGTGTGGGAGCATTATCAACGCAGTAAAAGAAAGTGGGTACTGAGCGACCCACTTTGTTTCTCTAGTTTGCCTGATATTAACCGTTCGCTATATTGCCCATAAAATTAACGCCAATATTTGCGGTGAGAGTATGCGCAGGCACATCACTAACGGATAGACAGTGGCGTATGCCAATGCAGAAGCGCCACTGCTTTCGTGCAGCGCATTCGCAAAAGCAAGGGCAGGTGGATCGGTCATCGAGCCTGCCAGCATGCCACAGATAGTGAGATAGTTAATATGGCCTAAAACACGAGCCAGTATTCCGACGGTGATCAATGGAATACCCGTGATCAACATGCCGTAGCCCATCCAACTGACGCCATCGCCTTGCACTAAGGTTTCAACAAAATTGCCCCCAGATTTTAACCCGACCACGGCTAAAAACAGCACAATACCAATTTCTCGTAGAGCAAGGTTCGCGCTGGGTGGCATAAACCAATACATTTTGCCAATGCTGCCGATACGCGCCAAAACCAGTGCAACAATCAGCGGTCCTCCAGCTAAGCCGAGCTTAATGGCGGCGGGGAATCCCGGTAGATAAAACGGAATAGATCCGAGTAATACCCCAAGTCCAATCCCAACGAAGACTGGTAGCATCTGCACATGCTGTAATTTTTGGTGCGCGTTGCCGACCATGCCACTGACCGCTTCAATCGCTTCTTGACGCCCGACTAAATTGAGAATGTCGCCAAACTGCAAGGTAGATTGGCTGGTTGGGATAAGCTCAACCCCGGCACGGTTTAAACGTGAAACGACGACGTCGTATTTCTCTTTTAAATCCAGATCGCGCAGCTTTTTACCAAGCACAATCTCGTTGGTGACGACTAAGCGCTGTACTCGCAGCTCCGTGCCGCGTGTCGAAAGTGATGCATCGACCTCTTCGCCAATCACCAAGCGTGCTTTTTCTAACGCTTTTTTATCGCCGACCAGATGAAGCAAATCATTCACTTCAACTCGTGAATCGGGTTTGGGCACGGAAAGGTGTTCACCACGTTTAAGGCGCGAGCACACAATATCGCCATCACTGAGCGCGGGAATGTCTTTTAAGAGCAGGCCATTTAAGTTGGGGTTTTTAATCGCAACGTTAATGGTGTGCAAGCTCTCTTTTTTGTGGCCGTTGTGGATCTCAAACTCTTCGGCTTCGGCGTCAACACTGACACGAAAGGCAATTCTGAGCAGCCACATGGTAAGCAAAATACCGCATATGCCAAAGGGGTAAGCAATCGCATAACCCATACCCGTCAGGTCAAGCATGTTCTCTTGGCCACCTAACTCAGTCAGGATTTGTTGCCCCGCGCCTAATGATGGCGTATTGGTGACTGCACCGGAGAATACACCAAGAATAACGGGTAAAGGCACATCAAACAGATAGTAAAGCGCGACCGTCACCACACAGCCCAGCAACACAATCAGTGCGGCAAAGGCGTTGAGTTTTAGTCCTGAGCTTCGAAGTGAAGAGAAAAAACCGGGTCCGACTTGTATACCAATGGTGTACACAAATAGGATAAGGCCGAACTCTTGAATAAAATGCAACGTATTGTAGTCAAGAACCACACCCCACATGCCTGTAAAGTGGCCGACGAGAATGCCGCCAAACAGCACCCCACCGATCCCTAAACCAACACCGTAGACGCGCCAATTCCCTATCCACAAACCCAGCACAGCTACCAGCGAGAGAATGCTGATAGAAAGTGCAATGTCACTCATGATGAGTCTCCTGAACAATTAAAAAACGGCTGGTGGGCAAGCTTAATGAACGGCAGGGGTAGGCGTAAGAACTCGGTTAGTGGTTATGTCTACAGCTGGAGGGTTCAAATACGGCATTGAGAAGTCACCTAGTGAAATGAACTCTCGATGTCGTTTTGTGGTTGCCCTGAACTTATGACCAGTAATACTGTAATGAACTACAAATGTTAACTATAGGTATGCAAATTTGTGCACCGGAACGAATATTAAATTTCTCAGATAAGTAATTGTTAGATAAGAGTTAAATTTATCCATTTCCTGTGCGTTGCTCACCACTATTTTTATCGAGAAAATAGCCCATACCGCGTTTAGTTTTAATCAGTGCTGATGAGAAAGGGTCATCAATTTTTTTGCGTAGACGACGCATATACACATCGACTACGTTGGTTAGGGGA
This sequence comes from Vibrio sp. V09_P4A23P171, assembly GCF_963875615.1. Taxonomy (NCBI): domain Bacteria; kingdom Pseudomonadati; phylum Pseudomonadota; class Gammaproteobacteria; order Vibrionales; family Vibrionaceae; genus Vibrio; species Vibrio sp. V09_P4A23P171. The sequence continues at coordinate 94,902 of NZ_CAWNMR010000033.1, read as the reverse complement.
TCTTGATGGAGACCCCAAACATTAGCAAGAATCCGTTCTCGGCTAAAAATATGACCGGGTTTATGCATCAATAGCTCTAATATGGAGAGTTCTTTGGCGGTTAACTCAATGGCTTGCCCTGCCCGTGTTACGGCCATGGTTGATAAGCAGAGCGTTAAGTCTGCAATGTGTAGAGTGGGCATTGGCGCAGAGTCAGAATGTCGACGTTGCAGCGCATCTAGGCGAGCCAGTAACTCTTCAAAATGAAAAGGTTTTGCCAGATAATCATCCGCACCAATGCGTAGGCCCCGAACCCGTTCTTCAACTTCGCCCAGTGCAGAAAGCATCAAAATTCGCACATCAATACCGGCTTCACGTATTTGCTGACAAAGAGTTAATCCATCGGTGTGCGGAAGCATTCGATCTAAAATTAAAATATCGGGCTCGCCGCTTATGAGTGTTTCAAGTGCGTATTGCCCATCATTTAGTCGCTGAATGTGGTGACCTTCTGCTTTGAGCCCTCGCTCAATAAAGTTGGCAATTCTGGCATCATCTTCAATTAAAAGAATTCTCATGATTCTTCCTCTTCCAGTTCAAAGGTAAGTGTAACGGTTGTGCCTTGAGCCAGTTGGCTTTGGAATGCGATGGCTCCGTGTTGCTGCTGCACAATGTTATAAGCCAGCGTTAAACCAATCCCTAAGCCATCAGGGCGATAGCGTTTGCCGTTTTCGGACCGAAAATAGCGTTGGAAAATCTGTGCGAGGTCCTCTTGGTCAATGCCAATACCGTGATCTTGTAATTGAAGATGAAATTGCTTGGGCTCAACTAGCAGAGTGAGCGTAATAGGCTGGTGATGTGGATCATAGCGCAATGCATTATCGACGATAATTCGCACGGTCATCAGTAGCTTATCTAAATCAGTATGAAAGATCCGAGCTTGCCAGTTTGCCTGTTGTGGATGAAGACATTCAAGTTGCACTTGATGCGCGTGAGTTAAAAGGGTGGCTTGTCTCGTCACCGATTGCCATAGGTTCTCTAAGGTGATGGGGATAAGAGTCGGTTGGAACAGCTTTTCATCTTGACGGATAAGCAGCAATAAATCGTCGATCCGGTAGGAAAGGTGGGTTGCCGATTCATTGATACGCTGTAGCGTTTGTCGATACTCTTCATCACTATTTTGACGACTGCGAAGGGTAATTTGCGCTTCTCCTAAAATGGCCGTTGCGGGAGTACGCAATTCATGGCTGACGTTCGCAAAAAACTCTTTCTGCTGGCGTTTAGCTTGCTCCAATGTTTCGAGTGCATTGGCGAGTTCTTGGGTGCGTGCAGTAACTTCTCGCTCAATGAGTTGACGCGAAGCGATCTCTTTTTGCTGCGCATTTTCAAGGCTTTGTGCCATGTAATTAAAATGCTGCGCTAGGGTTCTGAGCTCACTTGGCCCGCTGACCGATACTCGATGGTTAAGATGGCCTTGTTCTAAAGCTGAAGTGCTTTTTAGCAGTTCCGCTAACGGTTTGGATAAGGTGCGCAGTAACCAGCCTCCGAGTAGCAAGCCAAAGACTACCCCTAGTGATGATAAGGTTACAATGACATTTTCTACATCAGATAATGATTTCATCGCTGCGGCTTCATAGCGTGCAGTACGTTGTTTCTGTAGAGAAATAGCTTGATTCAGCAGCTGGCGTAGGTCGGTGTTATCCACTTTATCAAAGGTGTCACTGAGTAAAAGCCAGCGATCATTATTGTCTGTGATTTTTGCGATTTCCCAGGATCGAAGCGCTGTTTTTAATCGTCCAAAGTTAGTTTCAAAGAGAGAAATGACTTTGATTTGCTGAGTGATCTCGGCAAAGTCTTGGTTGGTGATACCGTGTTGTTGTGCTTGCTCGGTTAGCAAATAGAGCTCGCTGAGCAAATCTTCAATCTTTGAAAAACGTATGTCTCGTTTGAGCGTGCTGCCATCTTTGGTCAATAAATACTCGGCAAGCCAAATTTTTAGCTGCTGTTTTTCCGTGCTTAACTGCATAAAGCTTTGCAAGATTTGATTGGAGATCTGTCCGCGCTGAATGTGCTCATTAGCGACGTTATTTGACCATAAAGCGGTGCCAGCTTGGGCTAAGATTAGGGTGAGCAACAGAGCCAGTACGAGAGATAATTGATAACGAAACATAATGATCGCCGCATAAATTCAATAGGTGAGCAGAGTAAGCGATCCGTTGGTATTGGGTAAAGAATATTCATCTGAAGTTAATCTAAGCGCATGGTTTAGGTTCATCGAGAGGCCGTAAATTACTCCCATCAACCACATTACTCCCATCAACTAGATAATTAGATAAGGCCTTCATCATGCAACGTACACATAAAAGAATTTCTATTTCAGCATTATTACTCTGCGGGTTGTTACCGCTATCCGCTCAAGCTTCTAACGTATTAGTTAATAACAACATTAACCACCAAGAGGTGCTTGATGCCCAGCAAGCTTGGGGAGAAGCGTTAATCAAGATCAGCCAGACTTATGAACAAAAAGGTCATGCTGAAGCGAAGAAATTGGCACAGCAAGTGTTAGACCAAGCGTATGGCTATCAACAAGGTGCGGTGCTTTTCAAACCTACGCTTGCCAGTGGGGAGCAAACCTTTCGCACAGAAGTAGACGGAGCGCTATCTTATTTTGTCGGCAGTGATAAGCAATACCCACAAGATTCTGGTTTTGCACTAAAAGGTTGGAAGGAGTATAGCTTTGATAACGCAGCAGTCTACATCAATGGTGATGTGGCCTTAACCATGGGGCATGTCAAGCTCATCGATAATAAAGGAAAGCAAACCGTGGTGGATAAAAGCTGGGCATTCAAGAAAGATGAACAGGGCCAACTGCGAATTGTTCTGCACCATTCATCACTGCCATTTCAGCCTTAACTGAGGGGAAAACTTTTAGATGTGGGTGATGGTGATACACCCACATCGCAGGTTTTGCAGTAGTGCCAGCTAAACGCCAGCACGTTTGAGCAGGCCAGCCATCAGTGGCGAGCTTGAACGAACCTGTTTTGATTTGTTCTGTAATGTTTTAGCCAGCGTCGGGTTATTGATGCTTTTGGCAATGTAGGCCATTGAATGATAGAAATCTCCTGCGGATTTCATTTTATTGGCGTCATTTAATGGTGCTAACAGTTGCACCATGGTTGTGCCACTCATCGCTTGTTGGGTGGCGTACTCTTGTACTGCATCGAGTAAAAGATCGAGATCGACCATCGCCTCGGCACTTTCCACACCATGTTTTTTCATCTCTTTGCGGTTACGTTTACGCATTTGTTTAATGACAAAGGCCGGTTTGTTGAGCTTTTTAAAAGCAAAGTAACCAAGAACGACTGCAAGCACGACACCGCCCGCCACATAACCCCAAATAGAACCGGAAGATTCAACAACAGGCTTTAGGGTTTCAACGGTATATTCAACGGTAGTGGGTGTATCAGACATTATTATTTCCTTAGAATGCAGCTTCAAAATCAGAAGCTATTAATTAATCTGGCAGGGGGAAAAGCGCCTTGCGATGAATCAAAGATCCATGAAAAGGAGAGCTTCTGCCTCACATTACTCTCTTTTTGGGGTGAGGAGGCAAGAAAGCAAGTCCATTTTAGGGATTATTAATGAGTTTGTTGATAATTGTGCGAGTTGGTCACACAAATTACGCCATTGCCTCTGTGTGTATGAGCTTAGAGAGGTGATATAAAGATTGAAATGCACAGTCGTCATGAGGTTTAATGTTACGGTAACATTCAGTTGGAAAACAGAATAAAAATGAGCAGTATGCAACGTAAAACTAGGCCTACCCTGCAAGATATCGCAGACCGCGTGGGGGTGACGAAAATGACAGTTTCCCGTTTTCTACGCGACCCCAATTCGGTCGCATTGGCAACCCAAGAAAAAATTGCCGCAGTGATTGAAGAGTTAGGTTATATACAAAATCGCGCCCCGGCGATGTTGTCGAAATCGTCAAGTAAGGCGATTGGTATTCTTCTGCCTTCCTTGTCAAACCAAGTGTTTGCCAATTTAGTTCAAGGGATTGAGTCGGTAACCAAAGCAAGAGGTTACGATACACTTATTGCCCACTTTGGTTATAACGTGCAAGAAGAGGAGGAGAAAATTGCCTCGTTGCTGTCGTATCAAGTCGATGGTCTTATTTTGACCGAAACGCACCACTCCGAACGTACCATCCAAATGCTAAAAGCGGCGGGTGTGCCAGTGGTTGAAACGATGGAGCTGCCAGACAAGCCGATCAATATGGCGGTGGGGTTGGATCACGAACAGGCCTCGTATCATGTGGTGACGCAGATGATTGATAGTGGCAAACAGCATATTGCCTATCTCGGTGCGCGTCTTGATACTCGAACGCAGTTGCGGATGAATGGCTATGATCGTGCAATGCAAGATGCAGGCTTAACCGCAGTTCATATCCTAACTCAAGAGCATTCAAGTTTTACTCTCGGCGGTGATTTACTCGAACAAGCCCTAGAAGAGAGGCCAGAGATCAATGGCATCTTCTGTACTAATGATGACATTGCAATTGGTGCCATGATGAAGTGTGCACATCGAGGGCTGAAGATTCCTCAAGATATTGCAATCGTGGGGTATAACGCGCTCGATATAGGTCAAGCGATTTCGCCAAAGCTAACCAGTGTAGAAACGCCTCGGTTTGAGATTGGCAAGAAAAGTGCTGAGCTATTATTGTCCGCACTGGCTGGTGAAGTGATTGAGCAGAAAGTGTTCGACTTAGGCTTTAGTGTCACCGATGGCGAGAGCCTGTAGTCAGCTTGTTATTCAGCCATTGAAGTGGTTGGGTTTGTCACTTCAATGGCTACATCAAGCTCATGTTGTATCAATTAGGGTAGAGGAACGAAGCCCCTTGATTGGCGGCAGAGACATTATCTCGGCACACTTTAAACAGATCGCGCCCCCAAGTTTGCTGTGTGAGCTCAGTATCACAAGTGGCGATATCGCGGCCTTCGGTTGGCGTTAAGTTCTCTAATCGGCCTGTCACCGCATCGACGCGGATCCTATCTCCCTCTTCAATAAGCGCAATTGCGCCGCCTCTTAATGCTTCCGGTGAGACGTGAATAGCCGCAGGAATTTTACCAGAAGCGCCGGACAAACGACCATCGGTCACTAACGCAACCTGATAGCCTGCTTTTTGTAAGTTGCCCAAAATCGGCATTAACTTATGCAGCTCAGGCATGCCATTGGCTGCTGGCCCATTGAAGCGGACTACAACCACGCAATCTTGATTGAGCTCGCCGCGTTGATACGCCTGCTCAACCTGATGCTGGCAAGCAAACACTTTGGCGGGCGCTTCAACAATGCGATGTTGCTCAGCCACGGCAGAGACTTTGATCACCGCTTGCCCAAGGTTACCCGATAACACTTTAATACCACCAGAGCGCTGAAATACCTTATCAGGCAGGGCGATTACCTTGGGGTTTTTAGTTTGAGTACACGCTTGCCATTCTAACGTATGGCCCACTAATTGCGGTGATTTTAGTTGATCTGCAAATTCACCAAACACGGGTTTTACGTCGCTGTGAAGTAACTGCGCTTGATGCAGCCGCGTCATCAACATGGGTACGCCGCCTGCGAGCTCAAATTCATTGATATCCGCCGAACCATTGGGGTAAACATTCACCACAAGAGGAACGACGTCAGACAGATCACTGATATCTTGCCAAGTCAGCACAATACCCGCCGCGCGAGCAACAGCCAGTAAATGAATGGTATGGTTTGAACTGCCACCAGAGGCGAGCAAAGCCACTAGGCCGTTGACTACGCTTTTTTCGGTCACCACTTCATAAAGTGGACGGAAATGCGCCGTGCCATCGCTCATGGCGGCAAGGCGGATCGCGGCATGTTGCGTCAATGCAAGGCGCAGTGGGGAAAAGGGAGCGACAAACGCTGACCCTGCCAGCATTAAACCCATCGCCTCAAACACTAATTGGTTGGTATTGGCAGTGCCGTAGAAAGTACAAGTGCCTGGGGAGTGGTACGAAGCGCATTCCATATTCAGCAGCGCGCTATCATCAACCAAACCCGCCGCGTGTTTTTGGCGAACATCGACTTTCTCATCATTCGTAATGCCAGTGGACATTGGCCCTGCGGGAATAAAAGCCGTTGGTAGGTGCGCAAACGCCAGCGCGCCCATCAGTTGTCCGGGCGCAATTTTATCGCAAATACCGAGCAGTAATGTGCCATCAAACATATTGTGGCTGAGTGAAAATGCCGTGGCTTGTGCAATCAAATCGCGTGAGAACAACGACATATCCATGCCCGCTTGGCCTTGCGTTACGCCATCACACATCGCAGGAACGCCGCCAGCAACTTGAGCCGTGTGGCCAAATGGGGCGAGCACTTTTTTGATTTGCTCAGGGTAATCTTTATACACTTGGTGCGCGCTAAGCATGTCGTTGTATGCTGTGATAATGGCTAAGTTAGAACGCGTTAAATCGAGAATGTGCGCTTTCTCTTGAGAGCAAGAGGCGGCGACGGCGTGAGCCAAATTACCACAAGAAAGTGATGCTTTACCCTTGCCACTGTGCTGCTGTGCCTTGGCGCGGTTGAGAAACTCATCACGCAAAGTACGGCTGCGCTGAATAATTCGTTCGGTGACGGCTGTGATGGTTGGGTTTAAGGCTGTACTCATGCTGACACCTTTTGACCATCTAAAGTGAGCTCGCGCAATGCCACTAGGGCGCGCTCTACAACCTCATCAATATCCGTATCGATATCAACGATAGCGACTTTCACTTCGTTGTCGGGGCGCTCTAACGTATTGAACTGGCTTTCCACCATGTTCGCTTTCATAAAGTGGCCTTTACGCGCTTGCATGCGCTTCATGATTAAATCAAAACTGCCATCGAGAAAGAGAAAGGTCACATTTTGGTTACCGTCACGGATTTGATCGCGGTAGGTTTTTTTCAACGCAGAGCAAACAATCACGCCGTGCTCATTTTTACTCTCTAAGCTAAAAGCCGCGTCACGGATGCGCTCTAACCAAGGTTTGCGATCGTCATCATTTAGCGGATCTCCGCCTGCCATTTTGAGAATATTGGCTTTTGGATGAAGGTCGTCACCGTCGATGAATTTCGCCCCTAATTTCTGGGCCAGTTTCGCGCCTACAGTGCTTTTTCCGCAGGCGCATACGCCCATTACAATAATGCTACTACCAGTCATACGGACTCCTTGAGTGGTATTCTGAGCTGGATCTCATTTTTTAAATTCACTTGGAAATATGACTTTATCTTATCCATGTTATCGGTAACATGTTACCCGTAACTTAGAGATTTGTGAACTGAAACACAAACAAAACAATACGTGATATAAGGTGAAGAACATGGAATTGATGACTCAAAGCAGTAACCCTGCTTACCTATTAGCAATCGCGGGATGTGCGATTGCAGCACTACTGATTTTAATCATGAAGTTGAAGATACACGCCTTCGCTTCATTAACCTTAGTCAGCCTCGGCACTGCAATTGCCACCGGCGTTGCGGCGGAAAAAGTGGTCCCAACCATGATGTCTGGTTTTGGTGGAACCCTAGCCTCCGTTGCTTTGCTGGTCGGCTTAGGTGCGATGATTGGCAAAATTTTAGAAGTGACGGGCGGTGCTAAAGTGCTGGCCGATACCTTGATAGGCCGCTTTGGTGAAGAAAAAGCGCCGTTTGCACTGGGTATTGCTTCATTACTGTTTGGTTTTCCCATCTTCTTTGATGCGGGATTGATCGTGATGATGCCGATCATCTTTAGTGTAGCGAAGCGCTTTGGTGGCTCACCATTGAAATACGCGCTGCCTTCAGCAGGTGCTTTTGCCGTGATGCATGCTTTTGTGCCGCCTCATCCTGGGCCAGTTGCGGCTTCAGATCTTTTAGGTGCTGATCTTGGTCTGCTGCTGATTGTTGGTATCTTGGTCGCGATTCCTACTTGGTATTTTGGCGCTTACCTCTTTGGCCTGTATGCGGGTAAGAAATTTGATATTCCACTCTCTAAAGCGTTTTTTAATACCGAGCAAATTATTGATGAAAATAAATTGCCAAAATTTGCCACGGTATTAGCAATTTTAGTGATGCCTGTGCTGCTCATTTTTATGGATACAGGTCTTAATACCCTTGCGGTAGCAGGCGTGATTGACGGTAAAGCGCCATTGGTTGAATTCTTACGCATGTTGGGTAAAACCCCGGTGGCCCTGTTGCTGACTCTGCTAACTTGTTTACTGGTGTTTGCCAAAGATTTTGGAATGAACAAGCTGGAAAAACTGTGCAGTGACTCGTTAGCGCCTATCTGTGCGGTAATTCTTGTGACAGGTGCGGGCGGTATGTTTGGTGGTGTGTTGCGCGCCAGTGGCATTGGCCAAGCATTGGCTGACGTGTTATCCGATACAGGCATGCCTATCATAGTTGCGGCGTTTGTTATCGCAACTTGCTTACGTGTGGCGCAAGGCTCTGCCACCGTGGCACTAACCACGACCGCCGCTTTGATTGCGCCAATTGTGGCACAAACCACGGGTTTGAGTGAGTTGGATTTATGTTTTATCGTGATTGCGATTGCTGGTGGAGCAACGGTACTATCTCACTTTAATGACTCAGGCTTCTGGCTGGTTTCTCGCTTGATGGAAATGGATGAGAAAACCACACTCAAAACTTGGACTGTGATGGAAACACTGCTTGGTAGCATCGCGTTTGTGATTGTCGCTGTCCTAAGCTTCTTATTATAAAAAGCGTTTTACTATAAGGTTATGAAATGAAAACTCTTGAACAACGATTGAAAGAAATCAAAATCGTCCCTGTGATTGCGATTAATGATGCTAGCCAAGCGGTCCCTTTGGCCAAAGTATTGGTTGAAAATGGGTTGCCATGCGCGGAAGTGACCTTTAGAACAGAAGCGGCTGCAGAATCGATTCGTTTGATGCGTGCCGCCTACCCAGAGATGCTGATTGGCGCAGGGACAGTACTGACCACGGCGCAAGTAGATCAAGCCATTGAGGCGGGCGTGGATTTTGTAGTCAGCCCCGGTTTTAACCCAACCACGGTGAGATATTGCCAACAGAGTCATGTGGCAATTGTTCCGGGCGTCAACAACCCAAGTTTGGTTGAGCAAGCGATGGAGATGGGTTTGCGCACATTGAAATTCTTCCCAGCCGAGCCTTCAGGTGGCGTGGCCATGCTCAAAGCATTGACGGCCGTTTATCCGGTCAATTTCATGCCAACAGGTGGCGTTAGCCCAAGTAACGTTCAAGATTATTTGTCGATTAAATCCGTAGTGGCGTGTGGCGGTACGTGGATGGTACCGACAGATCTAATGGATAAAGGTGATTGGCAGGGAATTGCGGAATTGGTGAAAGCGCTATAACCCTTTCTATTTTCTTTAAGAACAACGGCTTGCTTCGGTAAGCCGTCTTCTCCTTTTATGCGCACCTCCGACCATTAACGATAAAAGTAATCGAGAGTAACGCGCGATCAGAAATCTCGTTACAATCGTTCTCCTACTCATTTCACGATAAGCCAAGCTATGTACGCAAACCGACGCGCAGAATTAATTTTAGTCATCACGACCTTATTGGCCGCTGCGGGCTGGGTGTTTTCCAAACAAGCCATTCAAGGCCTGCCGCCTTTTGGCTTTATTGGCGTGCGTTTTCTTTTAGCGTCGCTGTGCCTACTGCCATTTTGTCTTAAAGCGCTGCGCCAAGCTTCACTGCACGATTGTTTAAAATCGATGAGTGTGGGCGTGTTGCTAGGTGGCTCGATTTTTTGCTGGATACACGCGATTTCCATTAGCGATACGCTAGGAGAGGGCGCATTCATCATGAGCCTCTCTATGCTGTTTGTTCCGTTATTAGCATGGCCGCTGTTTGGCACTAAACCGGCGCGCGCATTTTGGTTGTCGCTACCCATTGCACTGATTGGGCTTTTTTTACTGTCGTGGAACGGGGAGTGGGTTGTTGCGACCAGCCAGCTGTGGTTTATGGCTGCTGCTTTTAGCTTGGCATTGCATTTTAACTTTAACAGCCGTTTTTCGGCTAATCTGCCGCCGATGTTGCTCACTACATTACAACTGTTTGTTGGCGGCTGCCTTGGGGTATTACTCTCTTTACTGTTTGAGTCATGGCCAGATCAAATAAGTTTGATGACATGGAAGTGGCTTGCTCTGAGCGTATTACTCGCCACCAGTTTGCGGTATTTGATGCAAACTGTAGGTCAAAAGCACGCCAACCCCACCAATGCGGCGATATTAATGCTGCTTGAGCCAATCTGGACACTGGTTCTGAGCGTGCTGATTTATGATGAATCGATGCCAGCGAATAAGATTTTCGGCTGCGGCTTGTTGCTCTGTTCGCTTCTTTTCTATCGAATGGGCCATTTTCGTCATCGTTAAAATCATCGCAAATCTTTCAAAACGGTTTTGCTGCATAGTTTCTAGAGCCAAGGTGTGGGTTGGGCTGTAGGCATTGTGTGCGTTGATAGCGTGGAGAATATGATTATTGGGGCTGATAAATTATTTTTGGGAATTTTTGATTCAGACAAAATCAAGAAAATCGTTTTCTAAACTCTCGCGGCGTTAATCCCACAATATTAATGAAGGCCTTTCGACACGCGCTGATATCCTCGTAACCAACCTGATTTCCTATCCACTCAAATGAATGTTGTGTGCTTTCCAAGTAGTCACACGCACTCTGTATTCTAAGACGCTGCAAATACTGATTAGGGTTATGACCTGTAGCCTTTAAAAATCTTCGTTGCATCGTACGTTCGGTAACGTTTGCTTGCTTTGCTAACTGCTTTATAGACAACGATTCAGCATAACTCTGATGCATTATTTGTTGGACCGAAACAATCGCCATATCACCATGATAGAACGAAGGATTGAATTGTTGGTAGTAACTCTGCGCTCTCTGTGCTGTGTCGATAACCAGCGTTTTACCAAGTTGACGCACAACTTTTGGAGATGCATATTTGGCGATCAACTCAAACCCTAGATCTAGCCACGACATCATCCCGCCCGCCGTAATTATGTCACCGTGATCGACCAATATCTTATTGCTATTAAGCGTAATACTAGGAAACATTTTGGAAAATGTTTCTGCTAACGCCCAATGAGTTGTCACTTCTCTTTTACCAATTAAGTTAGTTGCGGCCAAAATAAATCCCCCCGCACAAGCAGATGATAGAACTGCACCTTTGGAATACTGCTTTCTAAGCCATTCAATAAGTTTGGCTTCAGGGACCAAGTAGTAATCATCTATTGAAGCAGGCGGTAGCAAAACAACTGTAAAGCTATCCTCTATAAGCTCATCATGCGAAATAATGACTGGTTCAAATAAGACCTCAATCCTTTGTTCCCAACAAACTCTGCTTGCAAGCAAAAACATCTCTTCAAGACCGTAAACAGCTGACTTCAATACTGAAGGATACTCGCAAATTCCAATCGTAATTTTTAACATATCTATCTCTGAATTTGTCGTTTTTAACCTCTTTAATGTCATTTTAGCCTCTAAAAGTAATGCAGCAAGTTACTCATAATTTTTCTGAGCCAAAACTTAAAAAAACAGGATTTGAAAATGGGTAAAAAAGCATTGCTTGTAATTGATATACAAAACGACTATTTCCCTGACGGAAAATTTCCTTTGTGGAATACAGATAAGACCCTGAGCAACATTAAACAGCTCATTACTAAAGCCAACGCACAGCATGTTCCTGTATTCCTTATTCAACATGTATCTTCTGCACCTCAAGGAATGGCACCTTTCTTTGAAGAAGGAAGTGACGGTATGAGAATTCACTCTGAAATAATGTCAATATGCCCTGATGCTGAAATTATCTGTAAACAGCACGCTGATGGTTTTCATCAAACTAATCTAGAAAAATCACTAGGAAAGCTCGATGTTGATGAGTTGCTGATCTGTGGAATGATGACTCAGAATTGCGTTACGCATACGGCAATATCAAAGAAAGCGGAAAAATATAAAGTCTCCATTATTGGAGATTGTTGTACGGCTACAGATAGAATGATTCATAACATAGCGTTAAATGCGGTATCAATTCGAGTACCTTTATTGGCTTTTTCTGAAGTGTTATAGAAGTAAACTGCCACAAGAAATGTATCGAGAATTCACTGGTATAATCTACCCGTAAGCTTTCTACCTAAAAACTTTGAAACACAAGCCATTTCAGTCAGTTGTTATGTTGGCTGAATTGGTTCGTATTTTAGGCAGCTTAGCGCTCATCAATAATATTGACGAAGGGAAACGTTGAGCGCAGACTCCGCTCGTTTGTGAGTTCAGTTCGTGTTTGCTTATTTTGGAGTTTGTCTTAATGTTCACCCTTCCTCCCGTCGTGATGACTATTGGGCTTTTGTTGATCAGCAACGTATTTATGACCTTTGCTTGGTACGCTCACTTAAAAGATCTCAGCCACAAACCGTGGATTATTGCAGCGTTGGTCAGTTGGGGAATTGCCCTGTTTGAATATCTCTTCCAAGTACCTGCTAACCGGATTGGCTATACGGTATTAAACCTTGGCCAATTGAAAATATTGCAAGAAGTGATCACCTTATCGGTGTTTGTGCCTTTTGCATTGATCTACATGAAAGAGCCTTTCAGGCTTGATTTTGTGTGGGCAGGGCTCTGTTTGCTTGGCGCGGTGTTTTTTATTTTCAGACCGCAAATCCTCGAAGTACTTGCGAAAAGTATTGGCTGATTGCTGGCGAGTATTTGGCAGGCTACCAATGTTGAAGAGGTAAATGCCGGATAAATAAACTCGTAAAAAAAGCCGTTGTGTTGGCAACGGCTTTTTTATGGGATTATTCGCTGAATTTCTTAAAAATAATCGAGGTGTTGATGCCACCAAAAGCAAAGTTATTGCTCATTAGGTATTGCACATCCAGCTCACGCCCTGTGCCTGTAATGTAATCAAGATCGCCACATTGCGGGTCGATGTTATCTAGATTAAGGGTTGGATTAAACCAACCGCTGCGCATCATTTCTAAACCTAACCAAGCTTCAACCGCGCCACATGCGCCTAATGTGTGACCAAAATAACTTTTCAACGAGCTGATCGGCACTTTACCCAACGCGTTTGCGGTGGCGTGACTTTCGGCTATGTCACCCCGGTCGGTCGCCGTGCCGTGAGCCGAAACATAGTCAATTTTATCTGCACTTAACTTGGCATCACGCAGCGCCATCTCCATGCAGATTTGCATGGTGTCCATTTGTGGTTGAGTGACATGGGCGGCATCGCAGTTGCTGGCAAAACCGATGATTTCTGCGTGAATGGTGGCACCGCGTGCGATGGCGTGTTGATACTCTTCAAGCACTAAAGTTCCTGCGCCTTCACCAATCACTAAACCATCACGCTGAGTATCATACGGGCGGGGGGTGGTTTTTGGCTGGTCGTTTTTGAGGCTAGTGGCAAATAAGGTATCAAATACGGCCGATTCGGTAGGGCAGAGCTCTTCACCACCGCCCGCCACCATTACGGTTTGGTAGCCGTGTTTGATCGCTTCGTACGCGTAACCGATGGCTTGACTACCAGACGTGCAGGCGCTACTGGTTGGAATTACGCGGCCTTTGAGCCCGAAAAATAGACCTACGTTCACCGCGGCAGTGTGAGGCATCATTTGCACATAAGTGGTGGCGGTAATGGCTCGAGTGGTTTTTTCGTTGAGCATGACACCAAACGCACCGATGGCATCGGTACTGCCTGTTGATGAACCATAAGCGATGCCGGTTTGGCCATTCGTCAGCACTTCATGACCAATTAAGCCCGCCTGTAGCAGCGCATTTTCGGTGGCAACGGTCGCCAGTTGTGACACACGGCCCATACCTCGGACTTGCTTACGTTTGTAGTGGCTAGGCAGTGTAAAGCCCATTATTGGCGCGGCGAGTTTAGTGTTTAAACCCTCATACTGCTCATAGGAGGGCATATATTGAGTGGCATTTTCACAAGCTCTGAGTTTTGGCTCAATACTGGCCCAGTCATTACCAAAAGCAGTCACGCCGGACATGCCTGTAACGACAACGCGGCGGGTCATACTAAGCCTCCATTAACCGAGATAACTTGGCGAGTGACATAAGCAGCAATATCAGACATTAAATAGCTCACAAGGCCTGCGACTTCTTCGGGTTCACCCATGCGGCGTAAAGGAACTTGTGGCAGTGCGTGCTCTTTGACGTGCTCATCTACCATGCCGGTATCGATTAAACCCGGAGCAACACAGTTGACGGTGATTTTGCGCTTAGCCAGTTCAAGCGCGAGCGATTTGGTCGCGCCAATCACGCCAGCTTTAGCGGCGCTGTAATTGGTTTGGCCCCGGTTGCCCGTGATGCCCGACACCGATGCTAAAGTCACAATGCGCCCACCTTGGCGTTTTTGCACCATTGGCATCACACAAGGGTGGAGGACGTTATAAAAGCTGTCTAAATTGGTGTGAATTACACCATCCCATTCTTGTTCTGTCATGGCGGGAAACGCCGTGTCACGAGTAATGCCCGCGTTATTGACCACGCCGTAATAAGCGCCATGTAGAGCCATATCGGCTTCCAATACTTCGCGACACTGAGCTCGGTTGCTGATGTCAAATTGAATCAGTCGGCCTGAACCACCGTTTTGCTCGATGGTCGCTAGTGTTTGCAGGGCACCTTGCTGGTCGCCCATGTAATGGACAGCGATGGTAAAACCATCTTTGGCGAGCGCAATTGCAATCGCTTTGCCTATGCCTTTACTCGCACCAGTCACTAATACGTGTCGGGTCATGCTTGACTCCTCATTTTCATTTCTTCTAATTTTTGTTCTGATGGCACATACACATTTAATTGGCATTCGGCCAAAAGCTGGTGTTGGTGCTCGATTCTTGTCTTAAACACAGCCATGCCATTGTCTTGCATTAGCTGTTCAGCGTAGATATCGAGCGTTTGCCCTTTCAGGAATGCATCGCACAGCGCTCGATAACGGCGACTGCCGAGCAGAAAGCCAATCGGCGGTTGAATGCCTTGGACAAGTGAGTGATACCCAGACCACGCGGCAATGGCTTGTGCCATAAACTCGATACCGACATAGGCCGGTATGCTTTGTGTCGCCGGGTCAAAAAACAGGTGGTGCGATTCAATATCCACTTGGCAGTGGATAGATTCGCTCTGTACCTCAAGCGCGCGGTCAATCAAAATCATCGGCGCTTGATGAGGCAGCAGTTGATCAATTGCAGGAAGCTTTGTCATTAACGTAACCAAAAATGAGGCTAATATTGTTGCCACCAAAAGCAAAGGAGTTGCTTAAAATGGCCTTGTTTTCTAAATATTGAGTGGTTTCCACTAGCGTAATATCAATGTCTGGCGCTTTGTTAGCACAGCGCTGAATGGGCAAAGGCAATTGGTATTGCAGTATGTGCCAAGCAATGGCGGCTTCGGTTGCACTGGCCGCGCCGAGCGTGTGTCCAGTGAGTGGTTTGGTTGAACTCACCGCAACGTGCTGGCCAAAAACGCGGAAAATCGCTTTACTTTCCATGCTGTCATTGAGCGGTGTTGCGGTGCCGTGAGCGTTGATATAGCCGATATCACTGGCGGTTAATTTGGCATCTTGCAGCGCGTTACGCATTGCCTGTTCTGCACCGTTTCCATCTGGGTGGGGCGCAGAAATATGGTGTGCATCGGAACTGTCGCCTGCGCCCAATAGCGCAATGGCGTGAGCGTGTTGCTGAGACGGCGTTTTACCCAGCAGCATAAAAGCGGCAGATTCACCAATGTTGATGCCATCTCGCTGTGCATCAAACGGTTTACACAAATGTTGAGACAGCGCTTCTAAACCGTTAAAACCATTGAGAGTTAAGCGGCACAAAGTGTCAGCACCACCGACAATCACCGCATCAACCAACCCAGCATTAAGCATTCTTTTGGCGGTGATAAAGACGCGGCCACTGGACGAACAGGCGGTTGAAATGGCGTAGCAGGGGCCGCTTATTGCAAAATAGCGAGCGATAAAATCACTGCAATTGCCTAATTCCTGTTTGTAGTAGTGGTAGTCGCTTGGGAATTCGCCCTGCTCTAACTTGTGGGCGAGTGCGATTTCGCCATCAGCAATGCCGGACGTGCTCGTGCCAACCACCAATGCAATGCGATCTGCACCATAGGTGGCAATCGCGTGGCGGACGCTCGGTTCGATTTGTTGCAGTGCCGATAAAGCCAGTTGGCTGTTGCGCGTATTGAACGCACTTAAATGCGCTGGGATTTTTGGTAGCGGTTCACTCACTCGGCCTACGATGGTTGGGGTGCCAGTGTTGAGTGACGTGCGGTCAACCACCATGTTATCGCAATAGCCCTGCGCTAAACTTTGGTGAATGTGCGACGAGTCACTCCCCATCGCGCAGTGAAAACCGCAGTCTTGGACATAAATAGGTGAGCGAGAATCAATAGGAGAAGTCGTGGATGAGTTCATGATAGCTATCTACGGTTGTGTGGGCGGCAAAGGGTGCTGGGCACTGAGTGTTTTAATCGTAATGGTGTAATTCAATAATTGATTGTGGAAGCGAATATCGCCCTTCATCGAGAAGGGATGTTGATAATCAATAACAATCACTGTTTCACCCAGTTCATTGATGAGTGTTCGTCTATTCTCATCATCAATGATTTGCCACTTTACCTTATTTAACGAGGCTTCCCAAGCATTTCGCGGCCAGAGCGTGATCATCAGGTTAAAGAGTATCTGTTCGGGCTTCGGCAAGGTGTTTTCTAAGCCAGTGAGTACACTGGTCTCAATAGTATCTTGCTGATAATTGAGCGATAAAATCCTCGTTCCCCAAGATGAAAACCCTGCCAGCACAATCTTGTCATCGGTCACCTGCAACTGGACCGGAAGCTGTTGGTTGTGCTGGCCGTTATCATCTTGCCAATGGGCGCTGATCAACTGACTTGCCGTGACTTGGTACCCAAGTTGCGCAGGTTTGGGCAGAGTAACGAATGTGTTGGGGCTAATTTCTACCTGTGTGGAGGCTTGGTTTGGCACTAAAGAGCAGCCAGACAACATCAGTAACAGCAAGGGCAGCGCACGGCGTATTCTCATCATCATAGTTTTTCCTCATGCGCTTTCATGGCGGCAGGTTGTGATTTGATCGCCAGTGGTGAAAGCAACCAAGCAACGAAAATGCCGCTCAGTACCGTCAAACCAAAACTGTGGATGGCGTGAGTTTGGCTAAGAGCAAGCAGACCAAACGAGAGCAAAGTCGTTAGTGCCGAAAGGGTTATGGCAAGCAAGGTACTGTGACTGCGGGCTTGTTCGGCAAAAAAGAGCGTGTAATCAATACCGATACCTATCACTAATACCAGCGCTAATAGATTGAATAAATTGAGCGTAGAGCCTGTTGCGACGGTGACGGCTAACCCAGCGATGCAAGCAATCAGCGAAGGTAACATAATGCGAATACTGTGTTTCACGCCGTAGCGCCAAATAGTGAGAGCGCTGATCAAGGTAAGAGCCAGCGCAATTAACTCCATCACTTTAAGGCGATACTGCCCAAACAGGGTTGAGATCTCTTCGGTTTTATTCAAATAGGCGTAGTCGCTATTTTGCGCCGCAAACTGCTTAATTACTGCTGCTTGGTGAACCTCTTTCAACAGCACTACCGCCGCCACTTTTTGCTCAACTTCACCTAAATAAAGAAAGCGCAGCGGCTGGGAAACATCATGGGCTAAATAATGCGCCAGTGTCATGGGCAAAAATGACGCTTCCAGTTTAGGAGCCGAAGATAGTTTCAGCGTGTGAGCCAGTGCTGCGCCTTGGTTTGCGTACAGTGCTTCAACCAGTGCGTAGTTTTCTTGCTGACGCTTAAGCGAGCTGATGTTTTGGCTTAAACTTTGGTAGCCAGAAAGTACGCCTTGTTGTTGCCATTGTGAAAATTGCGTATCTAATTTTTCTAACTGCTGCATTAATGCTTCATCATCGTTGGCACTGACGACCAACATTTGCTGTGATGATTGAATACCAGTCAAGGCGCTGATTTGCAGCTCTTGCTGTTTCAAGTCGCTAGGCATGGCTTGTAATTGTCGAATGTCATCGTTGTAGTGCACTTGCGTCAGGGCAAGACTGCTGATGATCAATAACGCCGTGGGTAGGCCCCATTTAACCCATGGCTTTTGCCAAAGCGCAAACCATAAGGACCAATAAGTGAGGCCGGGAAGCGTTCTCGATGAACTTGGTTTTTTGGCCAAAATCGGATACCAAGCCACGACCGTCGCGTAAGCGGCAACGAGCCCCAAGGCGGAAAATAGCGCTAACTGTTGCAAGCCGGGGAAAGGGGCGACCAGTAGACCGAGATAGCCAATTAAACTGGTGATTAACCCTAAGGTAATGGCCGTCAGAATATGCTTTAGTCCTTGCACGCTGTCCCATTGTTCATTCGCGGCAAGGCGATCGGTCAGGTAGTGAAAGGCGTAGTCGATTGAAACGCCAATCAGGCTGGCCCCAAACACTAAGCTAAACAGATGGATCTGACCAAAAAACGCGGTGGTGATCACCATGGCAACCACTAACCCAACGGATACCGAGAGCAGTGCTAACAGTAAAGGCATGGCACTGCGAAAAACCAGCATCACCAACAGCACAATTCCGAGTAATGAGAAAAGGCCAATAGTGCTGATTTCTGACTTGGCACTTTGAGTACCAAAATCGGCGTAAAATAAAACACCAGTGTGATAAATGTCCGCACTAAATTGTTGCTTGATGCGTTGTTGCCATTGAGCAATATCGGGCACCACTTGTTGCGCTTTGAAACTGTATGGTGAGTCGTTGAGCTGCGCGGTGATCAGCACGTATTTTTGGCCTTGATACTCGCGGGTTAAGTATCCATCTTGCAAACGAAAATGAGACGATAGCTGGCTAAGTTGCGCTAAGTAGTCGCGAAATAGCAGAAAAGGGTCATGACTGAGCTCTTGCCCTGTTACCCCAGAAAAAGGGTTATATAGGGCTTGCACCACGGTTTGCACTTGTTGTTCGGGATGTTGACTGAGCTGATTGCGTTGCTCGCTGGTGAGCAGTTGTGCTCGATGTTGAAAGTAGTAACTGGCCCAAGCGCTCTGTTGAGTGGCATCGATTTTCCCAATCACATCCTTGAAATAGCCACTCTGCTTGAGCTCGCTTTCTAGCGCTGTAACGGATTTGAGCCGGTCAGCCTCATTGGGCGCAGTGACAATAAAGACCACCTTATCGCTCATACTGGCAGTGACTTTTTCAAACGCTTGCTCGGCGAGCACACTTTGCTGGTTGACCGGCAGTAGCTTAAGGATATCTGTCTCGATCGGTGAGGCTGCTGAAAAGAACCACTGCTTGAGTAGTAAGCCAAGACAAAGGGTCACAAAAGCCAACCAGAACAATGCCAGCCGGTTCGATTTAGAAGTTAAACTGTGCTTGCTCAGCATGGGTTAAACGCTCTGGCTGGTGGTTTTGGTTAGTAAACTGAATCTCGGTTTTGTCGCCTCGCACTTCTTGCAGGATCAAACCATCAATGTCATCTCGCCCCGTTAATGTTATCGAGGTAAACACCGAGCTCAGTGGCGCATTTCTCGGCGTTAAATTTAGCTGCCACTGGCCATCTTCGCTGTGCAGCGTCATCGTAAATTGTTCATTCAATTGCTGCGTGTCACCATGAAATACCGACAAAAAGAGATGGCTGAAATAAAACGCCATTGGATTCTCTTTTTCGGTAATCACCTGTGGTGGTTGGTTAGCAAAAGTTTGGCGAAGCTTGTCTTGAGTTAGCACCAAATTAACTGGAAATGGTGAGTTTTGTTGCCAAAGTAAGCCATTTTGTTTATCGAGCAAGAATTTCCCGGCTGACGACAGTGGTTGTTCGAACATCTCAATATGGCGGAGTTGAGTAAACTCTCCGCGTACGATCTGGTGTTTCGCCAACTGCGCTTGCAGTGAAGCTAGGTCGGTCACCTGTGCCCAGAGTAGGGGCGGAAATAGGGCTAAAGTTAGCCAGAGAAAACGGCGCATCATAATTTCCCGTAGGTATGCCAGTGCTGAACTTTGTCGGTAAATAGCGTTGGGGAAGCGAAACACATCTCTTGCGTGTCGATGCGAACCGCTACTTGAGTGGTGTGTGCTTTACACATTCGTTGCCCGGTCTGGCTATCAAAAATCATGTAGTCAACACGCAAGCGATTTTCCCATTCTGTCAAGGTCGCTTTGATACGAATCGTATGGTTGAACGGGATCGCTTTCACGTACTTCACGTGGGCATCAATCACCGGCCATAGGTAGCCCGACTGAGTCATCGCGTGATAGCTGTAATCAATTTTTTCCATCAGCACGCGGCGTGCTTCTTCAAAAAAACGAAAATAATTGCCGTGGTAGATAACGCCCATTGGGTCGGCATCTTGAAACGAGGTGACTAAAGTCACCTCACTTTCCAATGGATGAAGTACATCGCTCATCGCGCTTCCTAGTAAAGTGTCCAGTGGCGTTGTTGAATGCGGCTAATAAAGTGGCGCAAATCATGTTCTAGCGGACGATCTTCTACCACAAAATCAAACTCTTGTAACACGGCTAAGCGCATCTGCTTGATATTGTGACTCATGTGTTGCTCATCCAGCTCATGATGACGTTTGCGCAATTCTATTGCTTGGGTCGCTGCCAACAGCGAGGCGGCCGCCACTTGTTCTGTCAGTTCAAGCACACGTAGACAATCACGCGCGGCAATGGTTCCCATGCTGACTTTGTCTTGATTGTGACACTCAGTCGAACGTGAAAAAACGCTGGCAGGCATGGTATGTTTCAAGGCTTCGGCCGTCCACGCTGAAATGCCGATCTGCACGGCTTTAAAGCCGTGGTTGATCGGTTTTCTTTCGCCTTCTGCGCCAGTTAAGTTAAACGGCAAACCGTTGTTGAATTTGTAATCCATCAATTGCGCCATTTGGCGATCGAGCAAATCGGCTAGGTTAGCAACCTGTGTTTTTAAGGTATCCATTGCCATGGCAATGTGGCCGCCGTAAAAATGGCCGCCGTGCAGTACGCGTTCATTATCGCCATCGATGATGGGGTTGTCGTTGGCACTGTTGAGCTCATTTTCAATCAGTTGACGTAGCCACGGCAGTGCATCTTGCACGGTGCCAATCACATGGGGTGCGCAGCGCAATGAATAGCGATCTTGCAGGCGATCACTGTTGCGAGGTGGGCGCTCTGCTTGTAAGTCATCGCGTAGCCATGCTGCGATTTGTTGCTGGCCAGGATGCGGCTTGACGGCAAATAGCGCGGCATCAAAATGGAAGTCGTTACCCTGAATACCGACAGACACCATGGCGGTAATTTTGGTGCAGAGTTGAGTTAAATACTCGGCGCGTTTATAGGCTAAACAGGCCAAAGCAGTCATGACTGATGTGCCGTTCATCAGCGCTAATCCCTCTTTTGGTTTTAGCTTGATCGGGCGAATACCCAGTTCGTTAAACACATCTTGAGTTGGGCGCATCTCACCTTTATAAAGCACGTCGCGCTCACCAATCAGTGTGGCCGCGAGGTAGGAGAGTGGCGTTAAATCACCGCTTGCCCCGACCGAACCTTCTTGTGGAATACGAGGGGCGATATCGTGGTTGATCAAGGTGACGATTTGGTTAAGCAGTTCATGGCTCACACCAGAGACACCTTGCGCTAGTGAACACAAGCGTGTTGCTAATACTGCGCGAGATTGCTGATGGCTTAATATCTCGCCTAAGCCACAGCCGTGAAAGCGAGTCAAATGCAGTGGTAATTGGTCTACTAGATTCGGCGGAATGGCAACGGTGCATGAATCACCATAGCCGGTGGTTACACCGTAAATCACGCCTTCTTCTTTTAAAAGTCGTTCTAGAAAAGCGACGCCGCGATCAATTTTAGCGGTGAATTCCGCTGAAGAATTGAGGTTGGCCTGCGCGCCTTGCGAAATCGCGACAACATCTTCAATGGTGAGGCGATCGACGCCAAAAGTTATGCGGTTATCTGTCTGAATCATCATGCTGCTGTTTACTTAGAGTCCAAAAGTTGAAAAAGTTATACCACTGCAGTGGAGCTTGCAGTGTGTAATGTTCCAGCCGATCAGCGTAGCGTTGTACTACCTGCGCTAGCGCCGCTTGTCGCTCTTTTCTCGGTAAATCTATGTTGTCACTAAAGTGCTCGAAATAGACGTTAAAATGTGGAGTTTTAGAACGTTCGTCTCTTAAGCCAAACAAAAGGTAGACGGGAGCTTTCAACACCGAGGCCAACATAAAAGGGCCTTGTGGAAACGGTGCGGGTTGGCCTAAAAAATCGGCCCATACGGCTCGGGTCTCTTTGCTGGTGGACGTTCTATCTCCGACGATCACCACCCATTCTCCTTGCTCTATTTTCTGTTGAAGCAAAATAGCGGTATCAGGGCCCAAACGGCTCACTTGAATGAGGTTCAGTTCTGAGTTGGGATTGATCGCTTTCATTACCGCATTGAAGCGTTCGGCGTGCTCGGTGAAGACTAACGCATTGATCTTAATCTGAGAATGCCGACGTCCCAGAGCGCGGCACAGTTCAATATTTCCAAGATGAGATCCTAAAAGAAGCACTCCTTGTTTACGTTCTACTAGGGCTTGGAATGATTCTTGACCATGGATGGTCAAGTTTTTTACCGAAAAATCGCCTTTCCATGCCGCCAATTTATCCAGCATAGTGTGGCCAAAAGAGAGCAGATGGTTATAGCTAGAGAGATGATTTGGCAGCGTGATTTGGCGACGGTTTGCGTAACTTTGTAAGTGCTGTAAATATTGTTCAGAGGCTTGGCGAGCTTGTTTTCCGGTAAGGTAGTAATAGCCCATTACAAGTTTCAGCATCAGGTTAAAAATTGGCCGCCCGAGTAGGCTATATACCGCCAGTAACGCTTTAATACCTAGAATCGTTCCTCGTTCTTGACGCTTTGACCAGTGCTGGTTTGGCTCTGCGCCACTTTTGTTGTGCCTGCTTTGGTTGCGTTTCAGCAGTTGAGGAATACGCGGTAACATGCCAAAAAATAATTTGCTGTGCATCCAACTGATTTTGATGTTATCCCATAGTGCATCGAAATGAGAGACGCCTCCTTCAGGATAAATGACGCGAGTTTCCACAAAATCGATATCGACCCCGTGCCAATACATGCGAACTAAGATTTCGATGTCGAAATCCATGCGCGTGCCGATCTTATGGTTATTGAGCACCTCAACGGTGAGGTCTACAGGATACGCGCGAAAACCACACATACTGTCTTTGATCGTAAAGGATAGCGTTTCAATCCAAACCCAAAGATGCGTTGCGTAACGGCCATATAAACGCGCTTTGGGTACGCTGTCATCGTAAATCGGCTGACCAGAAATTAGGTGGTTTGGATGTTGCTTTGACGCGGCCAGTAATTTAGGCAGCGCTTGTAAATCATGTTGGCCATCGGCATCAATTTGGATGACGTGGCTAAACCCCAACTGCTGCGCTTGGCGAATGCCAGCCATTACCGCGCCACCTTTTCCTTGGTTTTGTTCTAGGGTAATTAGGTGAACATGTGTTTGCTGGGCGACGTTGCTCAACGCCTGTTTTGTTTGCTGATTGCTGCCATCATCAACCAGTAAAATGGGAAGTTCAAATGCGCTGAGTGATGAGACAACTTCTGCTACTGTGCTGCCGTGGTTGTAGCACGGAATTAAAAAACAAGCTTGATAATCAGCCACAGATTTCACCCAACTTCATTTTTCCTGATGAGTGAATGATATTTAAACCCTCACGCTGCGAACTATAACTAAACGCGAGTTTCTGTTTTTCCTCATCCCAACTAAATGCCAGTTGAACGGTCATGTCTGGCAAGATAGGTTCTTGGAATTTGATCACTTCCATACCTTGAAAGCTTGTGGGTACAGATAAGTATTCTCGTGCATAGCGCAGTGCCCAATCGATTTGGGTAACGCCTGGCAGCAATGGAAAATGTGCAAAGTGTCCTGAAAAATCAATAATGTCGGCGTCAACGCGCAGCGTCAAATTCACCGTGTGAGGCTGAGTTTCAGCACATAATAATGTGGGTGTTCTTTTGGCCATAATCTATTGGGCTTCGTTATTTTTATGGTTGGAATAGTGTTTCTAGTTCAGCAACAAGGCGCTTACCTTGGCTGTTGAGAGGGATCTCTTTTACCACTCTAAAGCGTCGAGGTACAGCAATAGGTTCTAACCATTGGCGCAGTTCAGAGCGCAGCAACAGCCAGAACTTCCCCTTTCCAAGTTGAGCTAATTTTTCAGTGCCGCTGGCTGACAGTACAATCGCTGAGATTAAGATCAAACGTTCACCGTCTTGCTGTGGTAACACGGCTGTTTCACTGATCCACGGCAGTTGTTCAATACGCTGCTCCACTTCAACCAGTGAGATCCGTTTTTCTTCGATTTTGATGATGCGATCGGTGCGACCTTTCAAGGTAAAGTGCCGCTGGTCGGAAAGCTCACATTCATCGGCTGTTTGATACCAATGATTTGGATCAATATGTGCAGAGCGCAAGGCTAAGCAGTGCTCGCTGTTAAGTCTTGCTTCAACAGTAGGAAAAAGCTGCCATTGCTGCGTTGCACTGTGCTGTTGCCGAAAAGCGATGCCGCCAGTTTCCGTACTGCCATACACTTCGATAGGTCGTTGCCCAAACAGGGTTTTTGCGTGACAAGAAGCAGAGTAGGGAAGCGGGCCACCGGAAGAAAACAGTGTGCGCATTGGGCTTGGCTGATGCTCTTGTGATAAGCGTTTCAATAGCGCAGGGCTACTAATCAGCACAGTGTCCGGATGCGCATGTGCGGTCACTTGTTCTGGAAATTCCAAGTTGTGGCGGGCAAATGCTCGCCCTGCACACAGTGGCCATAACACACGAAATAGCAGCCCATAAATATGTTGATGAGAAACTGTACTTTCCACTTTTGCACCAATGAGCTGTTCGCCCCAAAGCTGCTCTAAAATGGCGATTTCAGCTTCAAGCTGCCGCAGTGTTTTGATGATAGCCTTAGGCTGACCGCTGGAGCCTGACGTAAACAGCGTCACGGTTTGTGTCTCTAATGAAAGTGGTGCAAAACAAACGGCTTCATCGCGCATGTCGTTGGGTAGCGCTAAATGGTTAAGAGAGAGAGTTGGCGTTGAATTGGGTATTGTTATTGCCTCATCACACAGCAACAACTCAAAGTGTTGGCTCAGTTCTGCCAGTGCCGCAGGTTGATAATTACCGGGCAGAATTAATGATTTTTGCGTGCAGCAGACGGCGAAAAAACCGACTGAGAACCGATAGCTATCGCCAGCACACAGTGCAATATGATGTTCATTTCGCGATGCTAATTGCCGGCTTAGTTGGCTGACATCGGCGACAAAGTTTGCCCAGTTAATGGTGTTATTGAGGTCAAAAGCAACACAATGCGAATCGTTTCTTGGAGAGGAGAGTAACGTTGCAAGCGAGCAAAAATCGGGGTTGCCGAAAGTCATAGCGTACCTAGCCTTTGCGAATCCTTTGCCTTACTAGCCATTCCGTTACAAAGAGGCTGCCAGCAAGGAGATAACTGATCAATCCGTTATACAACGTCCAGATCTCGATAGATTGGAAGCAGGTATAAAGTGCGATGGCTCCATTCATGATGAAGTAGAGGCACCACACTTTAGTGACCGTGCGTGTGTACTCAATGCCACTTTGAGGAAGTTCAGGCTCTTGCAGCCTCGCCAGCCGTTCAATCACTGTTTGCGGTTGCGTTAGGCTCAAGGCAAAAAGAGCCAAAAGACATACATTAACCACAACAGGGTAAAACAGTAGCCAACCATGCTGCTGAAAGAACATCCCCAAAGTCACCAAAGTGATACCAACGAACCCACTAAGCCAAGCCAGTTGCTTCAGTTCTTGAAGCTTGGCTTGCCAACCAGAAAGAATTCTTAAAGCAAAAATAGCGGCTAAGAAGCCCCCTATAGCTTGCAAACCAAACTGATTAATCCCGAAGTAGACCGCGAGTGGGTAGGTAAGCAGGACGATTGCAGACAAAATCGTCAGCAATCGCCGCATTAGCTTTCCTTAACAAGTTCAATAACCGATTCCACCACATCATTGACGGTGCGAACGGTTTTAAACTCTTCAGGCTTGATTTTTTTGCCAGTCACTTTTTGTAAGTGAACGACAAGATCTACAGCATCAATACTGTCGAGATCGAGATCTTGATAAAGGTGAGCGTCTGGTTGAATATCGGCTTCATCAATTTCAAATAGTTCAACGAGAGCTTCTTTAACTTGATCAAATACTTGTTGTTGGTTTACTTCTGTCATAACGCTATCTATTTATTAGTGGCTAGTTTGAGATGAAATATAATTTGCTAAGTTTGCCACTGATGCAAAGTGTTGGCGAGTATTGGAGTCATCAGCGTCAATGACGATATTATACTTCTTTTTAATGGCCAAACCGAGCTCTAAAGCATCGATAGAATCTAAACCTAACCCATCACCAAAAAGTGGTGCGTCAGTTTCGATATCGTTAACTGAGATATCTTCAAGATTTAGTGCGTCGATAATGAGCTGTTTTATTTCTGTGTGTAGTATTTCCACTTCAACCTACTTATATAATGTTCTAGCCGTTTTGAACAAAACCTTGATATACACTTCCCCACTTAAAGTTGCAGCGGTGTTGGCTACGTTCGCTCACCCCAATCATATCGTTATCTATACGGATGGGGGACTTACTCACTTTCCGCTTCGCTGCAACTCGACGTTATGGGGCGATAACTTCAATAGTTTTGTCATTTCTGGTTATTGTTTTGGGGGAAAATCACCTCTGCAAGGTGGCGATTTAAACGTCGTGCTGCAGTGGTGGGGTTATCAGCACCTTCAATAAAAGGTGTGACGACAACTTTACCCTTTATCTCCACATGGAAAAAGGGTTTGGTTTTAGGAACTTGGTACCACTTTTGCTCTTTTGTGAGAAAACTCGGAGAAACGGTAATATGTACGATGCGTAAGTCTCTTTGAGTTCGGATTGCGATTTGCGCCGCACCGCGCTGCAATTTGGGTTTAACACCGGGTGTGGTTCGCGTGCCTTCAGGGAAAATCAATAATACGTTTCCGCGGCTCATGCGTTCCTCGCACACATTTAACAAATCATCAGGTGTTTCATTGGGGATATAACCTGCGGCTTGAACAATCCGTTTCATAAAAGGATTGGCCCAGATAGCTGATTTAACCAAGCAATCGCACTGATGAAGTTGTGATGCAATGAGAACATAATCAATTAAGCTTGGATGATTGGCGATAATAAGGCAGCTTTTATCCTGTTTTAATAGTTCTGCGTTGGTTATTTTATAGTCGATGGCACCTGTTAATTTCATCAACTTACAAAATATATTGAATGAGTTTTGGATTGATTTTTGAACTTTATATTCTCGACGATCTGTTTGCGATGAAAATAATGCAATCAGTGGGATAATAATAAAACTCAGCGTTAATCCGCCTAAACCAAATATAAAAAAACAAAAACCTGTAGCAGCAATACGCCAGTAGCGGTTGAACTCTAACATTTTCGTTGCCATTTCCAAGCGCTTTGCGAGCCCTCAATGATCCATTCAGATTTTTCTGACAAATAGTGGTGAAGAAACGACAATGCTTGCGGCTGTTGTGGCTTGGTATCAGACATCTGCATAGAGAGCGTAAAATCTGAACCGTGAGACAGGGTTAACCCTAAGGCATAGCCTTGAAACTGCCACTCTTCGTATTGCTGGTAGTCGCTAGGTAATGGCTCATCAAAATCAACCAACAGCACTTTGTGACTAGGGTGTTCATTTAAATAGAGCCAAGCTTCTAATATGGCACTTTGAAATGTGTTTTGTGCTGCTGCAATCGAGGTTAACGGGATCGGTTGTTTTGAAGCGATGGTTGCTAGGCCTGCCGCTGTATTATGAACAGATTGTGAAAACGCCATTGGTGAGGCTTCTTCGCCAATCAATATCGACTTCACGATTTCAACGCTACGATGAAGCTCGCCATGACGACATGAAAATACCATGTAATCAATATGTTGTGATTCTATAGCAGTCAGTGCAGTCTGCACGGCTAATTTGCTCAAACTACTCATTCTGCGGCGCATCATAGGAGGAATATGGTCTGTGTTGAGCGTATTATCGTCAGGCCAAATCTCTTCTCTTGCCCAATTTTGCCAATCAGTAGGGTGAGATAAGCCTGCAGAATTTGCAACCCAAGTATCAATATTTAACGTGATTATTTGCTGTTGATTTGACATAAGATATTGCATTGTTTTTGATAGGGTTAAATACTATGGCACAAGATTATTCTTCGCAACTATAAACGTTTGTATCCTTGACTTAAATATTGATTTTTAAGAATTGAGTCGAACTTAGATTAAGTGTTTGGATATTGTTCACAAATTAAAGTTAGGTTTTAATGTGTTAAATCAAAAAATAGATCCTTATAACGCTTTAGAGGCAAAAACCGAAGCTCAAAAATTATCTTTTGCCCCCATCGTTTTTCATACGGCGCGTACATTACGTGACTTAGGCATATTGGCTGCATTAGATAATGCTGGCGAAAAAGGTTTAAATGCGGAACAAATTGCTCAAGAAACGAGCGTGTCAGAGTATGGCGTTAAAGTATTGCTCGATATGGCCATCAGTGCCCATATTGTTTTATGGGATAAACCGAATTATTCATTGGCTAATCTAGGCATTTTTTTGCTGCATGATGGGATGACGCAAGCCAATATGGATTTCACGGCAGACGTTTGTTATGCCGCCATGATGCACTTAACCGAATCGATCACCGAAGGCAAGCCTGCTGGTCTGAAAGAACTCGGCGATTGGGATACCATCTACCAAGGTTTATCGCGTTTGCCCCAGCAAGCTAAAGAGAGTTGGTTCAAATTCGATCACTTCTATTCCGATCGTTCTTTTCCTATTTTGCTGAAAGAAGTGTTTCGTAAAAAACCGAAACATTTGGTCGATATTGGTGGCAATACGGGTAAATGGGCACTGCAATGTTGTCACTATGATTCAGACGTTGAAGTGACGATTGTGGATCTGCCACAACAGTTGGAAATGGCGATGGCTAACGCGCAGCAACAAGGTTTTACGCAGCGTATTCATCCTTTTCCAGCCAACATGCTCGATAAAGAACAACCGTTACCAAAAAATGCGGACGTGTGGTGGATGAGCCAGTTTTTAGACTGTTTTTCGCCAATGGAAATTTTGAGTATTTTAAAACGCGTTCGCGACAATCTTTCTGCATATTCGACGGTTTATATTTTGGAACTGTTCTGGGATTCACAGAAGTACGATGCGGCTTCTTATAGCCTCAATGCCACCTCTTTGTATTTTACCTGCCTTGCAAATGGTAATAGTCGCTTCTATCGCAGCGAAGATTTCTTAGAAATCGTTCAAGCAGCAGGATTACAGGTGATCAAACGAACCGACAATATTGGCCTTGGCCACACCTTGTTAGAGCTAAAAGCCCAAGCTTAATTAAAATCGATGCGAGTCAATTCATGAATAAAGAGATAACTCAAGTTGTTATCATTGGTGCGGGCCCTTCGGGTTCGACTGCCGCGGCATTACTCCATGCGCAAAACATACGTGTGTTGGTTATCGAAAAAGCACTTTTCCCACGCTTTTCTATTGGCGAAAG
Source organism: Vibrio sp. V09_P4A23P171 (assembly GCF_963875615.1). Classification (NCBI taxonomy): domain Bacteria; kingdom Pseudomonadati; phylum Pseudomonadota; class Gammaproteobacteria; order Vibrionales; family Vibrionaceae; genus Vibrio; species Vibrio sp. V09_P4A23P171. The sequence continues at coordinate 65,271 of NZ_CAWNMR010000033.1, read as the reverse complement.
CTTATTACCTGCTTGTATGGAAGTGATAGAAGCGGCGGGAATGTTGCCTGATGTTATGCGTGCGGGTTTTCAATATAAAAATGGTGCAGCCTTTCGAAAAAATGGTGTATACGCTCAGTTTGATTTTACCGACAAATATTCGAATGGGCCGGGAACCACTTTTCAGGTACAGCGTAGTCAATTTGATAAAGTATTAGCGGATTCTGCTGTTAAGCAAGGGGTTGAAATTCGTTATCAACATCAACTGACGAATATCGAATTTGAAGAGAATAAATCACAATTATTGGTGACGGATCAACACGGCATAACGTATCAAATTGAAGCCGACTTCGTGCTGGATGCCAGTGGCTTTGGCCGAGTATTGCCTAAGTTACTCGGTTTGGAAGAGCCATCGTGTTTACCTCCGAGAAAAGCCATCTTTACCCATATCATTGATCATATCTCCCCTGAACAACCAGACTACGACCGAAACAAGATACTGATCTCCGTCCATCCGCGTAATCCTGACGTATGGTACTGGCTCATTCCTTTTTCTAACGGCACATGTTCATTAGGTGTTGTCGGTGAACCGTCGTTTTTTGACGGCTATCCAAGTGATAAAATTGCGGCGATCCAGCAGTTGGTGAATGAAATGTCTGAGCTGGCAGAACTGCTTTCGAAGTCCGAATATCCTAATCCTGCTGGTGAGCTAGGCGGCTATTCTGCAAATGTTAAGCACTTGGCCACGGTAAATTATGCGTTATTAGGCAATGCTGGTGAATTTTTAGACCCGGTGTTTTCATCAGGTGTAACGATAGCCATGAAATCGGCTCAGTTAGCAGTGTCTTGCGTTGTACGCCAACTAAAAAACGAAAGTGTAGATTGGCAGCAAGAGTATTCTCAGCCATTAATGGTCGGAGTGGATACGTTCCGCACTTATGTGGAAGGTTGGTACAACGGCATGTTACAAGAGGTGATTTTTTACCAAACGCCCAATCCAAGAATAAAGCAGATGATTTGCTCTATTCTTGCAGGATATGCCTGGGATCGTAGTAATCCTTATGTCGCTGAGCATCAACGACGCTTATCAAGTTTAGCTGAAATTATTCGTACTTCATCTCATTAATAATATCCGCACCGAAATTATGTTTTGGTGCGGATATGCATCTCACATTTTAATTTTATGGGTTTATTCTCTTGTAAGATTATTCCTACACCGCATTAACGTGTTGATAAATATGTATTTTAATCAATTTTGTTCTGATGCCCTATTCTTGGCAATGAGGAGCAGGATCGTTAAACTAGTTGGATATTGGAATCAATATCACGAGAATGAATTTGTTACGTATCTACTTGCTGTTAATTTTAGCAATTAACTTACTTTTTAATACTGTTTATGCCGCCGATTATTTATCAGATTCGGAACGTACCTATTTAAAAACAAAAAAAGTCATTGTAATGGGTGTATTGTCTGAACCTTGGCTACCTTATTGGGGCGGTATTGAGAATACAATCGGTATTCAACATGATTATGCGGTAGGAATAGGAAAAGAGCTTGATGTCAAAATTGAATATCGTAGCTATCAATCGATAACTGATCTTGTTGCTGCTGTGCATGGTGGTGATGTGGATTTTGCTATTGGTTTTAGCAAAACAAAAGAGAGAGAAAAAAACATTTTATTCAGTTTGCCGCTCTATAATAACCTACGAGTGATTTGGCTAAGGGACAAAAAATTAAATCAGCAAGATATGAATCATTTGAAATGGGTTTGCGTACAAGGTTCATCTTATTGTGAAACATTAGAGCAGAGCCATTACCCACACATATTACTAGCACAAAGTTTCTTAGAATCAGCAGAAATGATGAAGCAAGGTTTAGCCGATGCAACGATAACCAACTATATATCACTCAATCATTATATCAGCCCTAATTCTGGATATGACGGTGAGATTATTGCAGATGGTCGATTAGGTGTCGAAATAAATAGAATCATTTTGCCGATGGGAAATAATGAATTAAAAAGCATTTTTGATAAACTCATTCTTGCTGAAGCAACAGGAAATACAGCTAATAAGATAGACTCGACTAATGTTTATTTTTTGAATAATAAAGATAGCCTAAAATTATTAAGTCAAGAAAATAGCAATCAAATTGTCAGATACACCATAGAAGAAGATATATATCCACTCTCTTATTGTGATGAGGGTGATAATCAGGTGAAGGGATATGTCCATGATTTACTCAAGCTCATTGAGTCAAAAAGCTTTCTTAAATTTCAGTATGTGCCGGCCAATGGTAGAGATATTAGACAAATGCTTATCGATAATGAAGTCGATTTATTGCCTTCATTAAATGTCGATGACATCGATAATCGTGATTTTATAGCGACCCCACCTTACACTAATTTACAATTTGGTTATGTGGTCACTAAAAAGCCTTTTCAACAGAAAAAATTAGCGATATTAGATCGTACTGGTTACTTATATAGCCACTTAAAAATCTATGAAGATAATAAAAAAGTTAAAGTTTATAGAGATCTTAAAAAGGTTATTCTAGATTTAAAATCAGGTAAGATAACTCATGCCTTAATGAATCAAGATATTATAAATCAGCAAATGGCATACCTTGGTGATAAGTTTTTGATACTTCCAGCAATAGATAATGAAGGTTACTCTATTAATATCGGTATGGTCTTTCGAAAGGATGAGTCGATATTGTTTGAAATGCTCAGCCGATCTTTAACTATGGTAACTGAGTCTGAGATTAATGCACTAAAATCACTCCATAAGAAAGTGAATGTGAATTATGGTTATGATAAGCAGCAAGTTACAATCTATTCTTTGATTGCAATGTGTATTTTTTTGTTTTTATTATTATTTGGGATAATTATATTTTACAAGTTAAAAAGTTCCTTAAAATACAGTCAAATCAGTTCAAAACTTTCAGAAGTTCAAGTGCAATGGCTGACAGATTTGCTCGATAAAATACCCAGCATGATCTTCATTTCAGATGTGAATGGGAAAGTAGTGTTATCTAACCGTTCATATAAGCAATGTAGCAAGGCTTCTCTAATTAGTGATGATGTGAATTGCCTCATATGTACTGGCATCGGATCTGTCGATCTGTCGAATAAACACTATCAGATTGATGAGAAATATTATGTCATTAATCATGAATCGATTGCGCATCCCAAGAGTGGGGATACTCATTACTTGACCGTTTGCAGTGATATCACAGAACTCAAGCTATCAGAATTGGCATTACGTGATTCTAATAATAAGGCACTAGAAGCTGTAGATGCGAGGAATCATTTTTTAGCTGTAATGAGTCATGAGCTTAGAACGCCAATTGCGGCCATGCTAGGGTTGATGGAGATTTTATCAACTCGAATTAAAAACGATGAGAGCCGTTTGTTATTGACGAATGCAATTCGTTCTGCCGAGAGAATTAAGCACCATGTCTATGAGATTTTAGATTTTTCAAAAATGGAAGCTCAGCAATTACAATTAGATATACGCCAGCATAATATTTTAGAAGAGTTATGTCCCACCATTAGAAGCTTTGAAGCGAGTGCTAAGTTGAAAGGCGTTGAGTTCGTTGTTGATTGGGTGCCGACAGCTATTATTTACGCAAAGTTTGATGCATTACGCTTAAATCAGGTTCTTACCAATGTATTAGCCAATGCTGTTAAATTCACTACGGCAGGTACGGTTTCCATCCATGTTGAATTGACGGAAGAACAGATAGTCTTTGCCGTAAAAGATACGGGGTGCGGAATGAATGAAGCGCACTTGGATTCGTTATTTAAGCCATTCATGCAAGCGGATAAAACCATTACTCGCCAATATGGCGGTACTGGGCTTGGTATGTCAATAGTATCGAATTTAGTCAATCTAATGGATGGTCATATTACGGTTTCCAGTACGCTGAATGAGGGGACTCAAGTAACGATAGTGCTTCCCATTTGTGGTGAGCCTTTGTCTGAACCGTTGAGTCAACGTCACTACCGTTGCACTAACGAACGCATTATCGAGTGGCTGAAGTGTTGGCAGGTTTCGGTGAGTCAAGGTGGTGTATCCTTGGTCGATTTTGACGCGATAATGACCAAAAAACATCTCTATCCTGACCTGCTTATTGATAAGATAAAAGATAGTGAGCAAGTGCTGGTTCAACCGAAAAAAATGAAACTTTGCGGGCATGTTTTGGTGGTTGATGATGACGCTATTAACCGTTTGTTATTAAAAAAACAGCTGCATGAACTTGGTGTGCAAGCAACCATTGTTGGTGATGGAGAAGAGGCATGCCATCTTTTACAAAGCGAAGACAGCCAGTTCGATTTACTACTAACGGACTGCCATATGCCTAAAATGGATGGTTTCGCTTTAGCAAGATTTGTTAAAAATCATATTCCGCAAGAGAGATATAAGGTGGTTATCGGTTGTACGGCAGAAGATTCACGGTTGATCGCAGAGAAGGCTTACCAGTCTGGTATGGAACACGTGTTGTATAAACCCTACTCGTTGGCGTCGCTGTATACTATGTTGAGTGGTTATCTTTCTATGTATCCTTTAGTAAATGTTGACTCAAAAAGCTGGCTTGAGAGCTTTTTACCGAGTGAAAAAAGTGAAATTGCTTCTGTTGTGGCAGAATCTTTAGCGGCCGAGGTCGATAGACTCGAAAAGCATGATTCTGATTACAAAATGATAGCCCATCGTGTTAAAGGCTCTGCCGGAGCGCTTCAACTGGATTATCTCGCGAGTCTTGCGGTTAGCTTGGAGCGCGAATTAGAACCACAAGCTGTTGTATCTGCAAAACAACGACTGATAATGGAAATGAAAATCGTGATTACACAAGCACAAGAATGGTTAGATAAACAGCAACGAGTAGATGACGAATGAACATTTTGATTGTCGAAGATGATCGAATTCAAGCCACGAGTTTGAAACTGAAACTCAGACAACTTGGATTGAATAATGTCGATATTGCAGCAAATGGACACCAAGCGTTGGCTTTATGCTTGCGCAAAGAGATATCGCTGGTTTTTTGTGATATTCATATGCCGGAAATGGACGGAGTTACGCTTTTGTCGATGCTTGGGGATAAACATCCTTCACTCGGAATTATTATATTGAGTGCTGTTGACGATGCCGTGTTAGACCTTACTTATAACATGTGCTGTTTAGCGAGCTTTAATTTTGTCGATGTTTTGCGAAAACCCTATTCTATTGAGCAACTTGAAACCGTGATTCATGCGTTTCATGTGAAGTGTGAACAACAGGCCGCAAGCATTACGCCTATCTCATTAGGGTACAAAGAGATAGAAACAGCATTCAGTGAAGATTGGTTATTCAATTACTATCAACCTCAGTTTGATTTTAAAACGGGTGCCATGGTTGGAGTCGAGGCACTTGTCCGACTCGATCACCCAGTTCATGGTGTATTAAGCCCTGCGCATTTTCTGCCTCTTATTGAAGAGCTGAATTTGATGGATAAGCTGTTTTTAATTGTTTTGGATAAAGCATTATCGGCTTTAGGCAGTTTGTCAGCCGATCTCCAGTTATCAATCAATATCTCCCAGAGTAATTTACAACAGCTGATCTGTGACCCTATTCTTACTCTCTGTCACAAATACGCGTTTCCCACTGATAAACTTACGCTCGAGCTGACGGAAGATCATGTCTATAACGGTACGACAGCATCACTGGCTAATCTTGCGCGTTTAAGAATGCATGGTGTTGGTTTATCCATTGATGATTTTGGCACAGGCTACGCCTCTCTAAGTCAGCTTTCGAAATTACCCTTTACAGAACTTAAAGTAGATCAAAGCTTTGTCCGTGATCTCTCCACCAATTATAAAAACCAGCAACTCACCAACATGTGCTTATTGCTAGCGCAATCCTTAGGCTTGCATTGTGTTGTCGAAGGTGTGGAGGACGAAGATACTTGGCAATATTTACGTCATTTAGGCGTGGATACTTGCCAAGGTTATTATTCGGCGATGCCGATGCCGATTGGCGATCTCGCTGAACTGTATAGCAAAAATATCAGCAAGCAGTTAAGCCATCAAAGTATTGAAGATGGTGTGTATTGCTTATTAGTTGGAGAAAATTCGACTAGCGCTAATGCCCTAAGAAAAATGTTGATGAGAGAAAAACGCGTTACGCAGGTGGTCGTTGCCAGTGATCTCGCTTGCGCTGTAAAGAGATTGCGTGATTTACCTTTTAATTTAGTGGTTGTGGATAGCTACTGCAGTAAAGACGCTAGTTTGCAGTTGCATCAGCATATTGAATCGATGAATTTTAAGGGAAGACTTATTTTTCTCAATGAATATCATGAAGCAATATCTGCAGAACTTGCACATGCGCGCCACATTGTGAAATCAGCTGCATTGACTGACACCATTCAGAGCATAATGGGGGAGGTTGGGCGAACAGTTAATTTTCAACCTAGTTTTCGACTCAATGAAAGACTATCCAGCAGAGAGTTGAGTGTGGCAAATTTGTTGATTCAAGGTTTGACCAATAAGCAGATAGCTAATCAACTGGATATTAATCAGAAAACAGTCAGTACTTACAAAGCGAGAATTCAAAGTAAATTGGGCATTCGTTCGGCCATGGAGCTGATTCGTTACATTGAGCTCGATCATCTTAGTGCCAGTTTGAGCATCGCTTAAACTGAATGTCGATTTGCGTAAGCATTAGATTACACTTTTCGGTGAAAGTGTTTATTTATTATTACCAATCAACACGTTGTTAATTTATTGTTAATCGATTTTAGTGACACTCTTCACGGATTTTATTTTCAGATGGCAGGATTATCCCTTTAAGTTAGATCTAACGTAACTAAGATGTTAAAAAAAGGCTGATTTTCCAGTGAAATGTGCTGAAAATGTACTCAACACTAGATGATTTAGCACCATGGTCTGACCAGATGGCACTTGGTAACTTTAATTCACTGAGTTTGAGTTAATTGTTGGGCTATTTATCTATTCCATTAGGTAAACCATGGAATTATGCATTTTTTTGCTACGATTTTATGGCAAATTACTTCAATGGTTGCTAATGTGTGCCGCTATCCTTAGGAGTTTTTAGATTTTTCTGCTTAGTTTTTGCGCTAAATAAATCTAAAGTTCTAGCGATGCTAGAGAGCTCTCAAGGAAGTCATGGATGCAAAAATAAAAACTTGGAGTTTATGCATGTATAAAAATAAAATCACCCAAGCCCTTCTTCTAGGGGCGGGTATGGCAGTGGCTGCCACTTCTACTTTTTCTCTCGCGGCTGATGTTCCAGCCGGAACCAAATTGGCCAAAGTTCAGGAAATCGTTCGCGGTAACGGTACTGAAGTCGCCACACTCGATCCTCACAAATCCCAAGGTGTTCCTGAGTCGCACGTAATTCGTGACTTATTGGAAGGGCTTGTAAACCAAGACGCGGATGGTAAAACCATTCCTGGTGTCGCAGAAAGTTGGGAAACCGCAGACAACAAAACCTTTATTTTCCATTTGCGCAAAAATGCAAAATGGTCAAATGGTGATCCTGTCACGGCTGGTGATTTTGTTTTCAGCTTCCAGCGTGCCGTCGACCCTGTAACGGCTTCTCCTTATTCTTGGTATATGGAATATACCAAGATGAAAAATGCCAAAGAGATTATCGCAGGAACGAAAGACAAAAGTGAACTTGGCGTTAAAGCTAAAGATGACCATACACTCGTTGTTGAGCTTGAAGATGCTGTGCCTTATTTCGTCATGATGATGGGCCATACAACCGTGAAACCCGTTCATAAAGCAACCGTAGAAAAGTTTGGTGACCAATGGACCAAGCCTGAGCATTTTGTTGGTAACGGTGCCTACGTTGTTGATCAATGGGTTGTCAATGAGCGTTTAGTACTAAAGCGTAACGAGCAATACTGGGACAATGATAAAACAGTCATTAACAAAGTTACCTTCCTGCCTATTGAAAACCAAGTATCAGAAATGAACCGTTTCTTATCAGGCGAAATCGATTTCACCAATGAATTGCCAACAGAGCACTTCAAGCGTCTGAAGAAAGAACACCCGGAATCAGTATCGATTCAGGGTAACCTATGTACCTACTACTACATTTTTAATACCAAAAAAGCACCATTTGACGACGTTCGCGTACGTAAAGCGATTTCTTACGCTATCGACCGTAATATTGTGAGTGATGCGATTTTAGGTCAAGGCCAAAAACCAGCTTATTTCTTAACACCTGAAATTACGGCTGGCTTTAATCCTCAAATGCCAGCATACGGCAAGATGACGCAAAAAGAGCGCGATGCAGAAGCGGCAAAATTGTTAGCTGAAGCGGGCTTTAATAAAGACAACCCACTGAAATTCAGCCTCCTCTACAATACATCGGAAAACCACAAGAAAATCGCTGTAGCACTGGGTTCTATGTGGAAAAAAACGTTAGGTCTTGACGTTGTATTAGAGAACCAAGAGTGGAAAACGTATCTAGATTCTAAAGATCAAGGTAACTTTGAAGTGGCACGTGCTGGTTGGTGTGGTGACTATAATGAAGCGTCTTCATTCCTAACCTTAATGGTGAGCAATAACACCACGGGTGGTTTGCACTACCAAAGCGCTGAATACGATGCAATTATTGATAAAGCGTTGAAATCAACCTCAGAAGAAGAGCGCACTAAGCTATATCTGGATGCTGAAAAGCAATTAACTAAAGATATGCCAATTGCCCCTATCTATCAGTATGTTAAATCTCGTTTAGTATCTCCTAATGTAGGCGGCTTCCCGGTGAATAATGCGGAAGATAAGATCTACTCAAAAGATCTTTATATCACAGCAAAGTAAGTCCACTTACGCTGATAAAAATATAACGACTTAGACACTGCATGTAGCTATCTTCAGATAGTAATTTACATGCAGCGTCTTTCTAATTTTCATTGTCACAGACTGAAAGAGTGAGTTTATGCTTAAATTCATCGCAAAAAGGATATTGGAAGCGATACCAACCATGTTGGTGTTGATCACGGTATCTTTCTTTCTCATGCGTTTCGCTCCTGGTAACCCATTCTCAAGCGAACGTCCTTTACCACCGGAAGTGATGGCCAACATTGAAGCCAAATATGGCTTAGACAAACCCGTGTCTGAGCAATACTTCACCTACTTGACCAATATTTTGCAAGGTGATTTTGGCCCATCATTCAAATACCAAGATTATACGGTGAATGAATTGATCGCCGTTGCCTTGCCTGTCTCGGCAAAAGTCGGCTTTATCGCTTTTATTTTTACTGTTATCGCGGGTGTTTCCATCGGTACGATTGCCGCACTAAAACACAACACTTGGATTGACTACACCATCATGTCGACGGCAATGATTGGCGTGGTGATGCCGTCGTTTGTTCTCGCCCCAGCTTTAATTTATCTCTTCTCCTTGCATTGGAAAATATTCCCAGCTGGTGGTTGGTTAGATGGAAGTTTCCAATATTTAGTACTGCCAGTGCTGGGTATGTCGATGCTCTATATTGCCACCTTTGCCCGTATCACCCGTGGCTCAATGATAGAAACACTCAACAGTAACTTTATTCGCACGGCACGCGCGAAAGGATTGAGTTATCCCTATATCGTTGTTAACCATGCTTTGAAGCCTGCTTTACTGCCTGTTGTGTCGTACATGGGGCCTGCGTTTGTCGGTATTATTACGGGGTCTGTGGTGATTGAAACGATTTTCGGTCTACCGGGTATCGGTAAGCTGTTTGTTAACGCTGCATTTAACCGCGATTACTCATTGGTGATGGGTGTAACCATTTTAATTGGTTTCCTATTTATTCTTTTCAACGCCATTGTTGATATTTTGCTTGCGGTCATTGACCCGAAAATTCGCTACTAACAGGGACGTATGGTTATGTTAACGAAAAGAGAAAACCTAGCCGCGGTTGAGAAGTTTTCTGAAAACTTAGAAATAGCTGGCCGCAGCTTATGGCAAGATGCGCGAATTCGCTTTATGCGTAACAGAGCGGCAATGGTCAGTTTGTGTATTTTGACGATGATGACCCTTGCGGTGATCGTACTACCGATGATGGCCCCGTATACCTATGACAATACGGACTGGTATTCAATGCACGTTGGGCCCAATGCGGATCATTGGTTCGGCACCGATAGCCTTGGGCGTGATTTGTATGTGCGTACCTTAGTGGGTGGGCGAATTTCGTTGATGGTTGGCGTAATGGGCGCGTTGGTTGCTGTTCTGATCGGCACACTTTATGGTGCGGCGTCGGGCTTCATTGGCGGTAAAGTAGACCGCATTATGATGCGTATTTTGGAGATTCTATACGCTGTTCCTTTCATGTTCCTTGTTATTGTGTTGGTCACGTTTTTTGGCCGCAATATCGTGCTTATCTTCGTCGCTATCGGTGCAATTGCATGGCTTGATATGGCGCGAATTGTGCGTGGCCAAACCTTGAGCCTACGCAGCAAAGAGTTTATTGAAGCGGCGCATGTGTGTGGCGTCAGCAACTGGAAAATTATTACACGTCATATTGTGCCAAACGTGTTGGGTATTGTAGCGGTCTATTCGACGCTGTTGATCCCAAGTATGATTTTGACAGAGTCATTTTTATCTTTCCTTGGTCTTGGTGTTCAAGAGCCGATGACAAGCTGGGGAGCACTTCTACAAGAAGGTTCACAAACAATGGAAGTCGCTATTTGGCAACTTGCTTTCCCAGCCGCGTTCATGGTGGTCACCCTGTTTTGCTTTAACTATGTCGGTGATGGTCTGCGCGATGCGCTTGATCCTAAAGACCGATAATTAAAAGATTAAGGAAGCAATAATGAGCTTATTAGATGTCAAAGATCTGCGGGTCGAATTTACCACTCAAGATGGTATTGTTACTGCTGTCAACGATTTAACTTTTTCACTGGAGCAAGGCGAAACCCTCGGTATCGTAGGGGAGTCTGGCTCTGGTAAATCGCAAACCGTGTTCGCTATTATGGGCCTACTTGCCAAAAATGGTATTATCACGGGTAGCGCAAAATTTGAAGGGAAAGAGATCCTCAATTTGCCAGAAAAAGCCTTGAACAAAGTGCGCGCTGAACAAATTGCGATGATCTTCCAAGATCCAATGACGTCACTGAATCCTTATATGAAGGTCAGCGAGCAGTTGATGGAAGTGCTGATGCTGCACAAAGGAATGAGCAAGTCGGCTGCGTTTGAAGAGTCGGTACGTATGCTAGAGGCGGTTAAAATCCCCGAAGCGCGTAAGCGAATTACCATGTATCCGCATGAGTTTTCTGGTGGTATGCGTCAACGCGTTATGATTGCAATGGCGTTGTTATGCCGGCCTAAGTTACTGATTGCCGATGAACCCACCACCGCATTGGACGTAACGGTGCAAGCCCAAATTATGGATTTGTTGAATGAACTCAAAAGCGAATTCAATACCGCTATTATCATGATCACCCATGATCTGGGTGTGGTTGCGGGTTCATGTGACAAAGTATTGGTAATGTATGCAGGGCGTACGATGGAATATGGCTCTGTGGATGAGATTTTCTACAACCCGAGTCACCCTTACGCTGAAGGTTTATTAAAAGCCATTCCTCGTTTGGATACGGAAGGTGAAATATTACCAACAATTCCTGGAAACCCACCTAACTTGCTACGATTGCCACCGGGTTGCCCTTATCAAGAGCGCTGCCACCGAGTGACAGAACGCTGTAAACGTGAAGCACCTATTTTATTGCCATTTGCCGATGGTCGCCAACGTGCCTGTTTTTCTGATTGGGAGGCTTGGGTTAAATGAGCGAACAAAAACCATTATTACTGGATGTAAAGAACCTCAAAGTTCACTTCAACATTGCCTCTAAATCCGCGTGGCCGTGGTCTAAACCATCCAACCTAAAAGCCGTAGATGGCGTTAATGTGCGCCTATATGAGGGTGAAACTCTCGGTGTAGTAGGCGAATCAGGTTGCGGAAAGTCTACTTTTGCGCGAGCGATCATTGGTTTAGTCGAAGCCACCGAGGGTGAAGTGGTGTGGCTAGGAAATGATTTGACGAAAATGCATGAGGTTGAGCGTCGCAAAACCCGTAAGCAAATTCAGATGATTTTCCAAGACCCACTGGCGTCATTGAACCCAAGAATGTCGGTTGGCGATATTATTGCAGAGCCACTTCAAACCTTCTATCCAGAACTTTCGAAGCAAGAAGTAAAGGATCGTGTAAAAGAGATGATGACAAAAGTCGGTTTATTGCCGAACGTCATTAACCGCTATCCCCATGAATTCTCTGGTGGTCAGTGTCAACGTATTGGTATTGCCCGTGCGCTCATTTTAAAACCGAAAATGATCATCTGTGATGAGCCAGTTTCTGCTTTGGATGTTTCAATCCAAGCGCAGGTGGTTAACCTGCTCAAAGAGCTGCAAAATGAGCTTGGTTTAAGTTTGGTTTTTATTGCCCATGATTTATCGGTAGTGAAACACATCTCTGATCGTGTACTCGTGATGTATTTAGGCAATGCGGTCGAGCTTGGCACCTCGGAGGCGTTGTTTGCGAATCCATCACACCCTTACACCAAAGCTTTGATGTCGGCTGTGCCAATTCCAGATCCAAAACTGGAGCGTGCTAAGAAAATTCAGATGCTAGAAGGGGATTTACCCTCGCCAATTAACCCGCCTTCTGGATGTGTTTTCCGTACCCGCTGTCCTCAAGCGACGGAAATTTGCGCACAGCAAAAACCGCAGATTAAAGGTAGTGGTGAACATGCTGTGTCTTGTTTGCATGTCGAGCTCTAAATTTAGCCTGTGACAGGCTTAAGCGCGACGAATTTCTGGGTCGCGCTTTTTTTATCTGTGCGCTTAGCGGGGTAAATCGCACTGTTCAAAATTTCTGAATAACAAGGACAACTTCCTCCGGTTTTACCATTTTCTATCCTACTTATAATAAAAAAGTCATCGGAATGAGGAGTGGAGATCATGGGAAAATTAGTTGAAGGCGTCTGGCACGATGTTTGGTATGACACCAAAAGCAGCGCTGGGCATTTTGTACGCGAAGACGCAGGATTCAGACACTGGGTCGACAGCCAGCCAGATGCACGATTTCAACCAGAATCGGGCCGTTATCATTTGTATGTCTCTTTGGCATGCCCTTGGGCTCACCGTACATTGATTTTTCGCCAACTCAAATCACTCACCGAACACATTGATGTTACGGTCGTTTGTCCTGACATGCTAAGTGAAGGCTGGTCTTTTGGTATTCCTGAACCTCTGTTCGGCTATACCAAACTCCACCAAATCTACACCAAAGCAAAGGTAGATTATTCAGGGCGAGTAACTGTACCTGTGCTGTGGGATAAGAAGACCAATACTATTGTTAGCAATGAATCTTCTGAGATTATTCGCATGTTTAACAGTGCATTTAATGAGTTAACGGGTAATCAGCAAGACTACTATCCGCAAGCACTCAGCAAAGCTATCGATGAATGGAATGCGTATATCTACCCCAATATTAATAATGGCGTCTATCGATGTGGGTTTGCGACCACGCAAGAGGCCTATGACGATGCTTATGATGCACTCTTTACGGCATTAGATAAGGTCAACAATCATTTAGCGACGTATCGCTACTTGGTCGGTAACCAGATCACCGAGGCGGATTGGCGTTTATTCACTACACTTATCCGTTTTGATGCTGTTTACGTCGGGCATTTTAAATGCAATAAACAGCGTATCGCCGATTATGAGAACTTAAGCGGTTACTTAAAAGAGCTTTACCAAATCGATGGTATCAAACAAACGACCGATTTTTACCACATCAAACGCCACTATTATTTCAGCCATATCGGCATTAACCCAACGCAAGTGGTACCTAAGGGGCCGGATCTTGATCTTGATACGCCCCATGAGCGCGGCTTTATTGGGTTATAACGAGGGTGGAAGTGTGCTATAAAAAAGGCTCTTATGTGATACATAAGAGCCTTTTAATCAGCAAGTTAAGCTAAGAATTTTATTTTGTTTCTTGGCTTGCTTGAATCGCCGTCAACGCGATTGTGTAAACAATGTCGTCAACCAATGCACCGCGAGACAAATCGTTTACTGGTTTACGCATGCCTTGCAGCATTGGACCGATAGAAACAAGGTCTGCTGAGCGTTGTACCGCTTTGTAAGTTGTATTACCTGTGTTTAGGTCAGGGAAGACAAATACCGTTGCTTTACCAGCGACTGGAGAGTTTGGTGCTTTAGAAGCCGCCACGTTTTCCATGATTGCAGCATCGTATTGCAAAGGACCGTCGATAATAAGATCTGGACGTTTCTCTTGAGCAATGCGCGTCGCTTCACGCACTTTATCTACATCAGCACCTTTACCTGATTCACCCGTCGAGTAGGAAATCATCGCCACGCGCGGGTCAATGCCGAATGCCGCCGCAGAATCGGCCGATTGAATCGCAATTTCAGCAAGCTGTTCAGCATTTGGATCTGGGTTGATGGCGCAGTCGCCGTATACCAACACTTGATCAGGCAATAGCATGAAGAAGATAGAGGATACAATCGAGGCATTTGGCGCGGTCTTAATGATTTGGAATGGAGGAACAATGGTGTTGGCTGTGGTATGAACCGCACCAGAAACCAAACCGTCAACTTCATCCGCTTCAAGCATCATTGTGCCAAGGAATACTGAATCTTGCAGTTTTTCACGAGCCACAACTTCCGTCATGCCTTTTGAACCACGCAGCTCAACCAAGCGAGCGACGTAGTTTTCGCGCACTGAGTCAGCATCGATAATTTCAACGCCAGCACCTAACTCAACACCTTGCTGCGCAGCAACGCGGCGGATTTCATCAGGGTTACCAAGTAGAACACAAGTCGCAATACCGCGCTCAGCACAAATAGATGCCGCTTTCACTGTGCGTGGTTCATCCCCTTCAGGAAGCACAATACGTTTACCTGCACGACGAGCATACTCAGTTAACTGGTAACGGAATGCTGGCGGGCTAAGGCGACGAATACCTTGCGTGCCTTCAGTGAGCGAATTAATCCAAGGACCATCGATGTGGCTAGCAACATGATCGCTGATGAACTCGATACGTTCTTTATCGTCAGCTGGAACTTCTAGGCTAAAGCTTTGTAGGTTGAGTGACGTTTGCCAAGTGTTACCTTGTGCTTTAAAAATAGGCAATCCGCTTTCAAAGGCTGGTTTACATAGGTTCACAATCTCTTGTGGCATATCGTAACCGCCAGTCAGCAGTACCGCACCAATTTCAACGCCATTCATTGCAGCCAGAGAGGCGGCAACAATCACGTCAGGACGATCGGCCGATGTCACTAAGAGTGACCCTGGCTTAAAGTGCTCAATCATGTGTGGCAAAGAACGCGCACAGAAAGTGATGCTCTTAATACGGCGAGACTTAATTTCACCTTCATTAATGATTTCAGCTTTCAGGTGTTTGGCCATATCAATAGCACGAGTCGCGATAAGATCGATACTCCAAGGCACGCAACCTAACACACGAATTGGGCTAGTGTTGAAAATCTGCATCACTTCTAAATTGGCTTGTTTCGCGCTATCTGCATCATCAAAAATTTCTGATAAGTCAGGGCGAGTACGGCCTGCTTCATCAACAGGGGCATTAAGCTTGTTGATAATAACACCTGAAATGTTTTTATTTTTTGTTCCACCAAAGTTTGAGCACGCAACTTCAATACGCTCTTTCAACTGAGTTGGGTTGTCCGTTCCCGGTGTCGCGACAAACACAATTTCTGCGCCCAGTGTTTTGGCAATTTCTGCGTTCACTTGGTTCGCGAATGGGTGTTTGCGTGTTGGCACAAGGCCTTCAATCAGTGTTACTTCAGAATCTTTATTGATGTGGTTGTAACGCTCAACGACGGTTTCAAGCAACACATCCATCTTTTCGCTACCGATCAACGTTTCTGCCGCTGACATCATCATCGGTTCTGCAATGCTGATGTCGCTGTTGCGACCGATAATCGTTGAAGTGAGATCAGGTTGATCGCCACCCGAGCGAGGTTGTGCAATAGGCTTATAAAAAGAAACGCTAACACCTTTACGCTCCATGGCGCGAAGGACACCCATGCTCACGCTGGTAAGACCAACACCAGCGCTGATAGGGATAAGCATAATAGTACGGGACATGAGTAGAGTACCTCAAACTATTGAAATCAATCTAACCGAAACTAGATTGAAAAAGGAACAAAGCCCAACATGACCTTCTTCGGAAATAAGCCTGCTGACCTAAATCGCTAGAAACTAAGGGTTGAGCCCCGGTAAAAAACTGGCTAACTCAGAGAGTTAGCCAGAAAGTCAATTAAAGACCTGCCAGACGAGCAGTATCTTCAGCAATCACTAGCTCTTCATTGGTCGAGATAACCATAGCTGGAATACGACTGTTTGCCGTTGTGATCACACCTTCGCCGCCAAAACGTGCTTTTAGGTTTGCTGCGCTGTCGACTTCGATACCGAAGATAGCCAAACGGTTTAGTACCATTTCACGGATAGGGCCTGAGTTCTCACCGATACCACCAGTGAAGACGATAGCGTCTAGGCGACCGTCAAGGCTTGCTGTGTAGCCAGCCACGTATTTTGCTAGGCGGTGGCAGAACACGTCCATTGCACGAGTCGCTTCTTCTTTCTCACCGTAGTTATCTTCAACAAAACGGCAATCCGAAGTCACTTGAGTTAAGCCTTGTAGGCCAGACTCTTTGGTTAGCATAGTGTTGATTTGATCAACAGAGTAACCCAGTGCATCGTGCAGGTGGAAGATGATTGCAGGGTCGATGTCACCACAACGTGTGCCCATCACCAAACCTTCAAGCGGCGTTAGACCCATTGAAGTATCAACTGATTGACCGTTTTTGATCGCACAAACAGAAGCACCATTGCCTAGGTGACAGTTGATGATGTTAACTTCTTCAACTGGCTTGTTGAGTAGGCCTGCAACTTCACGAGTGATGAATAAGTGTGAAGTACCATGCATGCCATAACGACGGATACCATGCTCTTTGTATAGATTGTACGGAAGAGCGTATAGGAAAGACTCTTCAGGCATAGTTTGATGGAACGCAGTATCAAACACAGCTACGTTTTGAAGCTCAGGGAAGTTTTTCTTAGCGGCTTCGATACCGATGATGTGTGCTGGGTTATGAAGCGGTGCAAAGGTTGCAGCGTCTTGGATACCTTTCAGTACATCATCAGAGATAAGTGCAGATTGAGTGAACTGCTCACCACCGTGTACGATACGGTGACCGATAGCGCCAAGGTTAGCTTTAAGCTCTGGCTTAGAAGCAAGAATAGTTTCAACCATAAACGCGAGTGCTTCTTCGTGCGCTGCACCTTCGCCTAGTTGCGCTTCGTGTTTACCGTCAAGTTTCCACTTGATACGTGCTTCAGGAAGGTGAAGACATTCAGCAAGACCTGATAGGTGCTCAGCACCTGTTTCTGCATCGACAACAGCAAATTTAAGAGAAGAACTACCGCAGTTTAAAACTAAAACTAGCTTAGACATGTGTGACTACCTGTAATAATCGGTTAGGATAAAAATCATTCACAAGAATAGTAGAACCGTTGTGGAGCGCTACTAATCTTGGTCAATAAAACTTGAATTTCCGTATAATGAGACGGGGCTTTTAACGTAAAGTCGTCGATGCATTCCTTGCAGATTTCATCTCGGAGTTGCCTAAATTGTAAATAACGGCAACAATGAGATTGAGGGCTCGCAAAGAATAGCGATAATGGGCCAATATAACAAAAAAAAATTGAAATAATATTAACTTCTATCAATTTTTTACTAGATTAGTTGAATCATTAAACTATTTTTTAGTTGAATGGGCAGCATCGAGAGTGAGGGCGCGCTATGAATAACAAAGTTGGAATCGTTCACAGCCTGAAAGATGGTCAGAAATATATGGATGTTTGGCCTGTGCGCAAAGAGCTAGGCCTCATTTTTCCTGAGCAACGGATCATTAAAGCCACGCGTTTTGGCGTTAAGGCTATGCCAGCTATCGCCGCAATCAGTGTACTGACACAGATGGTTTTTGAAAATACACAGGCGATGCCCCAAGCAGTGGTAGTGGCACTTTTTGCCATAAGCTTACCGCTACAAGGTATGTGGTGGCTGGGAAACCGCGCCAATACCCAACTTCCACCTTCGCTTGCTGGGTGGTACCGAGAGCTGTACCAGAAGATTGTCGATACTGGTTTTGCTTTAGAGCCAATCAAAGCGAAGCCGAGATACAAAGAGCTGGCTGCTATCCTCAACCGAGCATTCCGTCAGTTAGATGACGCCGCGTTAGAACGCTGGTTCTAGCCACCCAGGTAGCATGTGAATAAAAGGCAAAGAGGACTTCCGCAGTGAACTCCTCTTTGTTATTCAACTTTCGCCTTATTCTTATCTCTCTTTTTGTTACTTTACTGTTAAACCTCACTTCCCTTTAGCCTGAGTTACTGGTAATAATGTTGTCAGCGACGCTCAGTGCGCGTACATAAAAATATTAAAAACACAACATCCAACATGTATACCCAAACAATATGAAGTTGTAAGCAATCTGCAATGGGATGAATCCTAATGTGGCACAGGTTAACTGTGTTTAACGGGATGAGCGCATTTGCTAGCATGCTACCGCTTTAAGTAGGAAGGGTATAATGCTTAAATCAAGGAGTTAAGATGAAAGCAGGCAAAGCCATTGTTACCGCCGTTTTTGCAGGAGCAGTATTACTCTCTTCCACAAGCATCATGGCCAAAACAGCGAAAGTCGCCGTATCGCAAATTGTTGAGCACCCAGCTTTAGACGCAACCAGACAAGGTTTACTTGATGGTTTAAAAGCAAAAGGTTATGAACAAGGCAAAAATCTCGATTTTGATTTTAAAACTGCGCAAGGCAACCCAGCCATTGCTGTTCAAATTGCGCGCCAATTTGTCGGGGAAAATCCTGATGTGTTAGTCGGCATCGCAACCCCCACGGCGCAAGCGCTCGTCTCTGCAACCAAAACTATTCCTGTCGTGTTCACGGCGGTGACCGATCCTGTCGGTGCTAAATTGGTGAAAAAACTTGAGCAACCGGGTAAAAACGTGACCGGGCTTTCTGATCTATCGCCAGTTGAACAGCACGTTGAGCTGATCAAAGAGATCATGCCAAACGTGAAATCTATCGGTGTAGTGTATAACCCCGGTGAGGCTAATGCAGTGAGCTTGATGGAACTGCTTAAATCGAGCACTCAAAAACATGGCATTAAACTTATTGAAGCGACAGCCTTAAAAAGCGCAGACGTACAAACTGCGACACAGGCGATTGCCTCAAAATCAGACATTATCTATGCCTTGATTGATAATACCGTCGCCAGTGCGATTGAAGGGATGATTGTTTCGGCAAACCAAGCTAAGACCCCAGTATTTGGCGCAGCAACCTCTTATGTTGAACGCGGAGCGATTGCTAGCCTTGGCTTTGATTATTACCAAATTGGCGTACAAACCGCGGACTATGTTGTCGCTATCTTGGAAGGCCAAGCACCGGGTAAACTGGATGTTAAAGTGGCCAAAGGGTCTGATTTAATGATCAACAAAACCGCAGCGGAAAAACTGGGCGTAACTATTCCTCAGTCAGTACTTGATCGTGCTACGAGCGTAAAATAAAGACCATTCAGAGCTAGAGCGAAGGCTTTAGCTCTGTTTAAGCAGAGAAAGGAGTTGTTATGTCTGCTTTTGCTTTTTTTGGCGCTCTAGAGATAGGGCTGCTGTACGGATTAGTGGCATTGGGTGTTTACCTCACTTTCCGTGTCCTTGATTTCCCCGATTTAAGCGTTGACGGCAGCTTCCCGATGGGCGCTGCGGTGGCCGCAACAGCGATTGTGGCAGGTATTAACCCTTGGGTAGCTACAGGAATGGCAATACTTGCGGGTGCCTTTACCGGTTGGGTGACTGCATTTCTTGCGGTTCGCTGCGGTATTTTACATCTATTGGCGTCGATTCTCACCATGATTGCCGCCTTCTCCATCAATATTCGTATTATGGGACGTCCCAATATTGCTCTGCTTGGGGAGGAGACCATTCTTACGCCTTTTGAAGCCATGGGTGACTCGGTTTACATTCGCCCGCTGGTCGTGGGTGTATTGGTCTTGATTTCGGCCTGGTTTGTGGTGCGATTATTAAACAGTGACTTTGGACTTGGACTGCGTGCTACGGGTGTTAATGCCCGCATGGTGAGAGCACAAGGCGGAAGCACCTCGTTTTATACCTATTTTGCTCTTGCGTTATCGAATGGTTTTGTCGGTTTTGCTGGGGCACTGTTTGCGCAAACCAACAGTTTTGCTGATGTAACTTCGGGCGTAGGGACGATTGTCGTTGGCCTTGCCGCTGTGATCTTGGGGCAGACGTTGATCCCTGGTCGCCGGATCTGGGTTGCAGTGCTGGCGGTCATCGTCGGTTCAGTGCTGTACCGTTTAGCGGTCGCCTTTGCTTTGAGCTCGGGCATGTTCGGTTTGCAGGCGTCTGATCTCAACTTAGTTACCGCTGTGCTGGTGGCCATTGCACTGATTGCGCCAAAAATGAAAAGGAACTTCAAAGCAAAAAAGGGTAATTCTCCTACTCAGAAGTCGGTTGTTGCTAAGCAGGATAAAGCGTCAGGAGAAACATTATGATTCGTTTAGAAGATATTCAAGTCACGTTTAACCCTGGCACAATTTTAGAAAATAGAGCGTTAAGAGGTGTTCACCTCGAAGTACCTGAACATCAATTTTTAACTGTGATTGGCTCAAATGGTGCAGGGAAATCGACCTTACTAGGTGCTGTAACGGGCGAAACGCCCATGATGGCAGGCAAAGTACTCATCGATGAAGTCGATGTCACGCGCCAGAGCGTGGATCAGCGTGCACGTTTATGCGCTCGCGTGTTCCAAGACCCACTTGCCGGTACATGTGGCGATTTAACCATTGAAGAGAATATGGCTTTAGCCTACATGCGCGGCAAGCGCCGAGGGTGGGGGCTGTCACTTTCTTCATCACGTCGCAAGTTGTTTCAAGAGCGAATCGCTATCCTTGGTTTGGGATTAGAAGATCGTTTAGGCGATAATATCGGCCTACTGTCTGGTGGGCAGCGTCAAGCGGTTAGCTTAGTGATGGCAACTTTATCTGACAGTAAATTGTTACTGCTTGATGAGCACACTGCGGCTCTGGACCCTAGAATGGCGGCCTTTATCATTGATTTGACCAAAACAATCGTCAAAGAATTTAACTTGACGGTGATGATGGTAACGCACTCGATGAAAGATGCCTTAGCGTGTGGTGATCGCACAGTGATGCTTCACCAAGGTGAAATTGTTCTTGATGTGTCTGGTGAGCAGCGTGCCAATATGAAAGTGCCTGATCTACTGGAAATGTTTTCGAAAGTTCGAGGCGAAGAGCTGGCAGATGATAGCCTTCTACTCAGTTAATGGTTTTATTTCGTTATCACAGAGGGTTAGTTAACACAGTGGTTGACTAAGCAGCAACAGGCTTTCTCGGCGTGAGGTTGAGAAAGCCTGAAGAAAACGCATCACAACGTGTTTTGTAACCGATCACGGTAACGCTGAATGTGCTCCACGATAGGTTCCGATTTGGTGAAGGTCCTGATTTCGCGAAATAGCTCGTTAGCTTGAGGATATTCTTGACGCAAGTAGGTAAACCATTGCTTGACTCGATTGGGATAGTAAAAGCCTTTATCGCCTCTAATTTCAAATTGCGAATAGCGCAGGAGCAGATCAACCACTTCATGCCAAGGCATCACTTTATGGTTATGTTTGACCACATTGCCTAAATTGGGAACGTTGAATGCGCCTCGACAAACCATCAATGACTCTACGCCCGTCGCTTTAATACAGGCTTGACCATCGTCATAGTTCCAAATTTCGCCATTAGCGATCAGAGGCAGAGACGTCTTCTGGCGTATCTGATTAATGTAATCCCACTTAATTTCACTGGCGCGATAACCGCCCGCTTTTGTTCGGGCATGAACTGTGAGCTCGTTTGCTCCAGCTTGTTCAATCGCATCGACAATTTCAAAGCAGTCGTTAGGGTCTTCCCAACCTAAGCGGATTTTAGCCGAAACAGGGATCGCTTTCGGTACCGCATCTCGGCATGATTTTACCACTTGATAAATCAATTCCGGATGTTGTAACAGCGCCGCACCGCCTTTGTGTTTGTTGACCGTTTTCGCTGGGCAACCAAAATTCAAGTCAATGCCGTGCGCGCCTAATTCAGCAACTCGTGCGGCATTTTCTGCCATCCAATGTGGCTCTTGGCCGAGCAGTTGAACGTGCACGGGAACACCTGCTTGTGTTTTTGAGCCTGTTTTCAGTTCAGGACAAAGGCGATAAAAAACGTGGTCAGGCAATAATTGGTCAACGACACGCACAAATTCAGTCACGCACAGATCGTAATCATTCATCTGGGTGAGCAGTTCACGCATCAAGTGGTCTAGCACACCCTCCATTGGGCCCAAAATTACACGCATCATCATTTCGCCTTAAAAATTCGAGGCGAGATTGTAGTGGTTACCGAATCAAAAGTCACTAAATGCAAGAGTTGGTATATAATCCTTGGTCAACCATTTTAACTGTACAGATTTTCATGACCTACTCATTGCTCTCTCTTCCTCAATCAGCTCCTCAATCCGCTCATTTTTTTGAAGGGGCTATTTTGGCATCCAATTTCGCCACTAAGCCGTTAGAACCCACAACTTGGTTAGAACCTTTAGTGGGGGAGCAAGTCAAAGCACTTGAACCAGCGGTGATGGCGCAAATTAATCTGCAATATAACTTGCTCAAACGTAGCGAATATTCGGCGTTAGCCTTGCTAGATAATGCGACTCAGTGGGCTGATTTTGCTGAAGGGTTTATGAGCGTCTGGCCAGTCGTTGAACCGCAATGGTTAGAGACTCAAATTGGTGATGGCAGCCTGCGCATGCTGCAAGCTTTGTTGACCACCTTCATGTTAGCCATCGATGAAACACAAACACAGCAGCAGATGAGCGAAGCGGGTTTTGCAACACCACCCAGTTTGAGTGATTTTGCTGAGCAGTTGGATGTCATGATCACTGAAGTGGCGTTAATGGCTGATGAATTAATGCTCGGCATGAAAACGCAGCGGGTTAACCCATTTAAAGGGATTGGACGCAATGATCCTTGTCCGTGCGCCAGTGGCAAAAAATTCAAACAGTGCTGTGGCCAGTAAAGTACGCCGCCTGAGGTTTAATCTCAACAAAACGCTGACAAACCTAAGCAAATAAGCCCTTATAAACGAGTTATTCTGATACATAAGTTGTTCTGATAAGCGAACGCTTCTTAAGAGAAGAGGGCCTTATCAATAAACGTTATAGAAAACGTTATAGACAAAAAATTGTTATCCATGGAGTGTGGTAATCATGAAAAGAGTGTTAGCCCTGTTGCTGTGTAGTTTTTCTGTCGCTGTTTTGGCTGCGCCAAAAGAGGAGTTGAGCCAACGCCTCGCGCTGAACGCTGGTTTTAGCGCTACCTTTGCCCAGCAAGTGATCAGCCCTGAAGGTGATATTGTGATGGAAGGTCAGGGGAAAGTTGATATTGTTCGGCCAAGCCTTTTCCGTTGGCAAACGACCGCTCCTGATGAAAACTTACTGGTGTCTGATGGTAAAACCTTGTGGTATTACAGTCCATTTATCGAACAAGTGAGTATTTATAATCAAGAACAAGCGACGGAACAAACTCCTTTTGTGTTGCTGACTCGTAATCGCGCCAGTGATTGGGATCACTACAAGGTTGCACAAAACGGTGATGATTTCACCCTAACGCCAACCGCGGTAGATTCAAACCAAGGGCAGTTTCAGATAGCGATTGATGAGAAAGGGATCGTGAAAGGTTTTAACGTGATTGAACAAGATGGGCAGAAGAGTCTGTTTACGTTTAGCGATGTACAACTAACACCGGCCGCCAAAGCGCGTTTCACGTTCCAGATCCCGCAAGGTGTCGAGGTTGATGATCAACGTAATTGAGATAGGGACTAAGGCGTGAGCAATTATAGTGTGGGTAACTACAGCTTAGATTTTTCGGGTGATGAAGATTTCCGTCCGTTGGCCGCGAGAATGCGCCCTCAGACGGTTGAGCAGTATATTGGCCAGCAGCACATTTTAGGTGTGGGTAAACCCTTGCGGCGTGCATTAGAGGCTGGTCATATTCATTCGATGATCTTGTGGGGGCCGCCCGGTACGGGTAAAACGACCTTGGCTGAAGTGGCGGCGAATTACGCCAATGCAGAGGTTGAACGTGTTTCTGCGGTGACTTCTGGCGTTAAAGAGATCCGTGCTGCCATTGAAAAAGCGCGCGAAAATAAAATGGCGGGTCGACGTACTATTTTGTTTGTAGACGAAGTGCATCGTTTTAATAAATCTCAACAAGATGCCTTTTTGCCACACATTGAAGATGGCACTGTGACTTTCATTGGTGCCACGACAGAGAATCCCTCTTTTGAACTCAACAACGCTTTGCTATCTCGTGCTCGGGTGTACAAATTAACCTCGCTGGCTAGCGATGAAATTTTGCTGGCGCTCAATCAAGCAATCAACGATGCCGATCGCGGTTTAGGTAAAGTTGCAGCGCAGTTTATGGATAACGTGCTCGAACGTTTGGCTGAATTGGTCAATGGTGATGCGCGCATGTCACTCAATTATCTTGAGCTGCTGTACGACATGGCCGAAGAGAATGCGCAAGGTGAAAAGCTCATTACGCTCAAACTGTTGGCCGAAGTGGCAGGCGAAAAAGTGTCGCGCTTTGATAATAAAGGCGATATTTGGTACGACCTTATCTCTGCGGTGCATAAATCGATTCGAGGTTCCAACCCCGATGCGGCGCTGTATTGGTCGGCCAGAATGATCGCAGCAGGCTGCGATCCACTTTATATCGCTCGCCGTTTATTGGCGATAGCTTCGGAAGATGTCGGCAACGCCGACCCAAGAGGCATGCAGGTGGCGCTCGCCGCTTGGGACTGTTTTACCCGCGTTGGTCCTGCGGAAGGTGAACGTGCTATTGCACAAGCGATTGTCTATTTAGCGTGCGCGCCCAAAAGTAATGCCGTGTATAGCGCGTGGAAGCAAGCCTTAGCTGATGCGCATAATTTGCCAGAGTATGAGGTGCCGCCTCATTTGCGTAATGCACCAACCAGTTTGATGAAAGATCTTGGTTATGGAGCACAATATCGCTATGCCCACGATGAACCGGGAGCTTACGCGGCTGGCGAAAGTTATTTGCCGCCTGAAATGAGCGATACACGCTACTACCAGCCAACAAATCGAGGGTTAGAAACCAAAATTGGTGAAAAGTTAGATTACTTGGCTAGTTTAGATGCAAAAAGCCCACAAAAGCGCTATGAAAAATAGTCTCTTTTCGTTATCTTTGTCGGGTTCAATTTTCTCTACGCGTCGCTCTTATTAGAAAGGGATGCAGACGCGTTTTTCATAACTAAAAGCATAGGATTAGCAATGCTGGATTCTAAATTACTTCGCACTGAGCTGGATGAAACAGCTGCAAAATTAGCGCGTCGCGGTTTCAAACTCGACGTTGAGACAATTCGTCAACTTGAAGAACAACGTAAGTCCATTCAAGTAGAAGTTGAAAATTTACAATCCTCGCGCAACTCCATCTCCAAAGAAATTGGCCAAAAAATGGCCGCCGGCGACAAAGCGGGCGCAGAAGCAGTCAAGCTACAAATCGGCTCTCTAGGCAGTGACTTAGACGCGAAAAAAGCGCAGTTGAATGACATCCAAGCACAATTGGATGCGATTACTATGTCTGTACCCAACGTACCAGATGAATCGGTTCCTGACGGTAAAGATGAAAATGACAACGTAGAAGTTTCTCGTTGGGGCGAACCTAAAATTTACGATTTTGAGCTCAGAGATCACGTTGATCTTGGCGAAATGGCCGGTGGTTTAGATTTTGCTAGTGCGACTAAAATTACTGGCGCTCGCTTTATCGTGATGAAAGGCCAATTTGCTCGTCTGCACCGTGCGATTGCTCAGTTCATGCTGGACTTGCACACACAAGAACATGGTTATACAGAAATGTATGTCCCTTATCTTGTCAACGCTGACAGCCTGTTTGGTACTGGTCAGCTACCTAAATTTGGTCAAGACCTATTCCATACTGAGCCACTAACTGAAAAAGTGAATGATGAAGAGCCACGTAAACTGTCTCTTATCCCAACGGCTGAAGTACCGGTAACGAACTTGGTGCGTGACACCATTTCTGACGAAGCCGATCTGCCATTGAAAATGACGGCTCATACACCTTGTTTCCGTTCTGAGGCGGGATCGTATGGTCGCGATACACGTGGTCTTATCCGTATGCACCAATTTGATAAAGTCGAATTGGTTCAGATCACGCGCCCAGAAGATTCAATGGCGGCGCTGGAAGAGTTAACCGGTCATGCGGAAAACGTGCTGAAATTGCTTGAACTGCCGTACCGTAAAGTGGTGTTGTGTGCAGGTGACATGGGCTTTGGCTCTCGCAAAAC
Source organism: Vibrio sp. V09_P4A23P171 (assembly GCF_963875615.1). NCBI lineage: Bacteria > Pseudomonadati > Pseudomonadota > Gammaproteobacteria > Vibrionales > Vibrionaceae > Vibrio > Vibrio sp. V09_P4A23P171. The sequence goes on along the minus strand of NZ_CAWNMR010000033.1, from coordinate 38,795 downwards.
TTACGATCTCGAAGTGTGGGTTCCTGCGCAAGGTACATACCGTGAGATCTCCTCTTGCTCAAACATGTGGGATTTCCAAGCGCGTCGTATGCAAGCCCGTTTCCGTCGCAAAGGCGGTAATAAACCTGAGCTTGTGCATACGCTGAACGGTTCAGGCCTTGCTGTGGGCCGTACTATGGTAGCCATTTTGGAAAACAACCAACAAGCCGATGGCCGTATTGCCGTTCCTAGCGTACTGCAACCATACATGGGTGGCGCAACGCACATCGGTTAATCATGATGCGTTAAACACAGTAAAAAAACCGACTTGCGAGTCGGTTTTTTTATGCATCAATAGTATGTGTCGGTTCTATTTAAGCCCCATCGATTTGAAAGCATTGCGAATTTTGCAATGCCACCGCTACAGCGTTGATCAGTTTTTCAATGTCATCTACTTGGCTAATAAACGGTGGCATCACATAGATTAAACAGCCAAAAGGACGGATCCAGACCCCTTGCTCAACAAATAGCGCTTGAATGACTTCCATATTGACAGGGCGATGCGTTTCAATCACGCCGATAGCGCCCAGCCAGCGCGTCTCTTTTACCATCTCAAAACGGTTAAGCATGGGCAGTAAATGAGCAAATTGCGTTTCAATACGCTGGGTTTGCTGTTGCCAATCGCCCTGTTCGATGAGCTCTAAGCTGGCGCAGGCGACAGCGCACGCCAATGGGTTAGCCATAAAGGTTGGCCCATGCATAAAGCAGCCCGCTTCGCCAGCACAAACCGTATCGGCGACTTGCTTGGTCGCCAGTGTGGCCGAAAGCGTCATATAGCCACCCGTTAAGGCCTTACCGACACATAAAATATCAGGCGCGATATTAGCGTGCTCGCAGGCGAAGAGCTTTCCAGTACGGCCAAACCCAGTTGCAATCTCATCGGCAATCAGTAGCAAACCATATTGATCGCAAAGTGCGCGCACGCCTTTTAAAAACTGAGGATGATAGATACGCATACCGCCAGCACCTTGCACAATTGGTTCTAAAATCACCGCCGCAAGCTCTTGATGAGAGTGCATTATTTTATCTCGAAAATCATCGAGATCGCGTTCATCCCACTCATCCCAAAAACCGCAAGTTGGCGAATCGGCAAAAATATGCTGCGGCAAAAAACCTTTGTAGAGCGAATGCATCGAGTTATCTGGGTCAGTGACTGACATTGCGGCAAACGTATCGCCGTGATAGCCATGACGTAAGGTGAGAAATTTCGCTCGTGGTTGACCTTTTGCATGCCAGTATTGCAGCGCCATTTTTAAACTGACCTCCACGGCGACGGAGCCAGAATCGGCTAAAAATACGTGCTCAAGATTGCTTGGCGCTAATGCCAGTAATTTTTTACAAAGCGTAATGGCGGGTTGATGTGTGATACCGCCAAACATCACGTGTGACATTTTATCAATTTGCTGATGCGCAGCGTAATTAAGGTGTGGATGGTTATAACCATGAATAGTTGCCCACCAAGAGGACATTCCATCAATCAAGCGTCGCCCATCTTCCAAATAAATATGGACACCTTGAGCGTGAGTGACGGGATAGCAAGTCAATGGCGTCAGCGTTGAAGTGTAGGGATGCCAGATATGTTGGCGGTCGAAGAGTAAATCCATGATCAGTCCATATTGCTAGGTTTGTTTGAAAATTAACCATGCGTAAACTTGTGTTTTCTTTGGTTGTTGACAGTTTATCGCTTGTCAGTAGACTAGCCAAGCAACAAAATAATAAAACTGAATAAGGAAGAGATGTGGAAGTTCGTCATAACTGGACCGTTGCTGAGGTGAACGCACTGGTCGAAAAGCCGTTTATGGATCTACTGTTTGAAGCGCAGCAAGTACATCGTCAATACCATCCCAAAAATTATGTTCAGGTCAGCACGTTACTTTCTATTAAGACGGGGGCGTGTCCTGAAGATTGTAAATATTGCCCGCAGAGTGCGCATTACCGGACTGATGTTGATAAAGAACGGTTGATGGAAGTCGAGCGGGTGTTAGACGCGGCGCAAAAAGCGAAGCGCTCTGGCTCGACCCGCTTTTGCATGGGAGCGGCGTGGAAAAACCCGAAAGCGCGTGATATGCCTCTCTTGAAAGAGATGATTAGTGGCGTGAAAGAGATGGGCTTGGAAACGTGTATGACGTTGGGCATGCTAACGCCTGATCAAGCAAGCGAGTTGGCCAGTGCAGGGCTTGATTATTACAACCACAACCTAGATACCTCACCTGAATACTATGGCAACATTATCACCACCCGAACCTATCAAGATCGCCTTGATACCTTATCGCACGTGCGCGATGCAGGAATGAAGATCTGCTCTGGGGGAATTATCGGTATGGGAGAGAGCGCTAATGACCGCGCTGGCCTGTTGGTGGAATTAGCGAACTTACCAACCCATCCTGAAAGTGTACCGATTAATATGCTGGTCAAAGTGAAAGGCACACCGTTAGAGCAAGCCGAAGATGTCGAAGCGTTTGATTTTATTCGTCTGATTGCCGTTGCTCGGATCATGATGCCACAATCGGCGGTGCGTTTATCGGCTGGACGTGAAAATATGAATGAGCAGATGCAAGCGCTGTGCTTTATGGCAGGTGCAAACTCCATTTTCTACGGTTGCAAGTTGCTAACGACTCCTAATCCTGATGAAGATAGCGATATGCAGTTATTTAAAAAACTGGGTATCAATAGCCAACAAGTGAGCCAAAAACCGGATGAAATTGCAGAAAGTGAGTTGCTTGAACGTGTCGTAAAACGGGTGGCAGCTCGTCCTACTAAAGATGATCTTTTCTACGATGCCAGCGTTTAATTCACGTATTTCAGCGGCCCTCAGTGCTCGTCGCGATCTTGGGCTTTCTCGCTCTCTTATCGAGCTTGAGGGGGGCAATCAGGTTCGATTGTGCAAAGATGGCCGCCAGTATCTTAACTTTTCCAGTAACGATTACCTTGGCCTTGCACACGACTCAGAATTGATTGCCGCTTGGCAGCAAGGGCTGAGTATGTATGGTTGCGGTAGTGGCGCATCTCCTTTGGTCACAGGCTTTAGCTCAGCCCATCGCAACCTTGAAGCTAACTTGTGTGAGTGGCTAGGTTATGAGCGAGCCATTTTGTTTGGATCGGGGTTTAGTGCCAATCAGGCACTGCTGTTTAGCCTGCTCAATAAAGACGATTTGCTACTGCAAGATAAACTTAACCACGCCTCTTTGATCGAAGCAGGAATGCTTTGCGCAGCCAGTATGAAGCGTTTTCGGCACAACGATGTCACTCATCTTAAGCAACAGTTTAACCGCGATAGTCATACGTTAGTGGTGACTGAAGGGGTCTTTAGCATGGATGGTGATTGTGCACCGCTGTGCGAAATCACGGATGCACTGCAAGGTGAAGCGTGGTTGGCAGTCGATGATGCACACGGCATCGGTGTGTTGGGCGAGGGTGGGGCCGGCAGTTGCAGTGCGGCAGGAATAAAACCACAGCTCTTAGTGGTGACCTTTGGCAAAGCCTTAGGGTTATCGGGTGCAGCTATCTTATGCAATCAAGAGGTGGGTGACTTTCTTACGCAGTTTGCTCGTCACCACGTCTATTCTACAGCCATGCCGCCAGCGCAAGCTTATGCAGTAACTCATGCTATTTCAATGGTCACTCAGCAGTCTTGGCGCAGAGAAAAACTGACTGAGCTGCAAGCTTATTACGCTGAATCTATGCAAGGTTTCGATGGCTATGTTGAAACGCTAACGCCAATCAAACCTTACCTTGTTGGTGAGGCGCAAACAGCATTGAATATCGCCGATCAATTGCGACATCACGGGTGTTGGTTGACCGCGATTCGCCCACCAACGGTGGCTCAAGGCCGTGCCCGATTGCGTATCACTCTAACCGCCAACCACACTATTGCTGACATAGATCAACTAACCACACAACTGCAACGTGCGCTAGAGGAGAGCTGAATATGTCACAAACTCATGCGATAGAGATAAATGCGCTGCATGACAAAGCCGCCATTGCCCATTCTTTTGGCCGCGCGGCAAAGCATTATGATGTACATGCCGCTTTTCAACGTGACGTAGGACACCGTTTATTGGACAAAATGCCGCACAGTCTAGTAGGGAAAAGAGTGCTCGATCTTGGTTGCGGTACGGGCTATTTTTCAGAGCAACTGCGGCGTAGAGGGGCGTATGTGGTATGTGTTGACCTCTCCAGTGAGATGCTAGTACAAGCTAAAAGACGTTGTGGTGATGTTGGCGTCACCTATTATCAAGCCGATGCTGAGGCGCTTCCTTTCGCCAACGCCTCTTTTGATTACGTTTTTTCTAGCTTAGCGCTGCAGTGGTGTGATGACCTTGTTCTACCACTGCGACAAATTCACCGCGTATTGAAACCACAAGGGACGGCTTATTTTTCGACATTATTGGACGGTTCGCTGTTTGAACTGAAACAAGCGTGGACAAAAATTGATACACATCAACACGTCAATGATTTCATCACACTCAATCAGGTAAAAATTGCGTTAGCGCAATCTCACGGTTACCACCATCAACTAGACTTGCCTTCGATCACAGTTTGGTATGACAAAGCTTTTTCCTTGATGAGAGATCTTAAAGGAATTGGTGCAAATCACGTAAGTGGACGCTCACAAGGGTTAACAAGCCGCAAGGCTCTAATGCAAATTGAGCAGGCATACCAAGCATTTCAAAACCATCAAGGTCTTCTACCTGCAACTTATCAGGTTTGTTTAGGGGTTATACATCGATGATTGATGCATTTTTTATTGCGGGTACGGACACCGACGTTGGAAAAACGGTCGCTTCAAAAGCGATTCTACAAGCATTAGCCGCCAAGGATTTGGTGACTATTGGCTACAAACCCGTTGCCGCTGGTAGCGAAAAAACGGAATTTGGCTTACGCAACTCAGATGCATTACATCTGATGAAAGCGGCAACCAAAGAGATGCCCTATGGTGATGTGAATCCATATTCTTTAGCGCTCCCTACATCACCACATATCGCCGCAAAACATGAACAGATCGAGATTGATTATGGCGTACTCAGTAGCAAATTAGCTAAGCATAAAGCGAATGCTGACATTGTGTTGATCGAAGGTGCTGGTGGTTGGCGCGTTCCGATCTCTGATACGGACTGCTTGTCTACTTGGGTTAAACAAGAACAGCTACCAGTGGTATTAGTGGTAGGGATTAAACTAGGTTGCTTAAGCCATGCAATTTTAACAGCGGAAAGTATTATTGCCGACGGGTTGAAGATTGTTGGCTGGGTAGCCAACCGAGTGAACCCAGGAACTGAGCATTACGCTGAAATTATTGCAATGTTGGAATCGCGCATTCCAGCGCCTAAGCTTGGTGAAATACCCTATGTGCCAACGGTAAAACGGCAACAAATTGGTAAGTATATTAATGTTGATCCGCTGCTTGCGTCAGAGTAAGCGATGTGAATCAGCCCAAAGGCATCTCTTAGCGAGATGCCTTTTTTGATCAAGCAGGTTATTACCGCAGCTTATTGACGTGGGTTTTCGTGAACTGAGCTAAAACAACAAAAGCGAGCACCAGCAAGTTAGCAGCATAGATGACCACTAGCCACTGTGGCATGGAAAGCGTTAAAAATTGCCATACCACTTTCGAACAGTCACCGTAAGCTTCGAACATCCAAGGTGCCCATTGATTGAGTGGTGCCCAGCTTGGGAAAGTGACAAATAAATCACAAGTGGCAAAAGGAGAAGGGTTGAATTGGTAATCCACATGTTGCAGAGCTAAGGTCAAACCTTTATAAGCACTGGATCCCCAAGCAACGAGTCCAATCCAACGAACAATCGGATTATTGGGTGCGATTAAGCCAAGCAGAGCTGCTCCGCCAATTCCTAGCATCGCCACACGTTCATAAATGCACATCACACACGGTGCGAGCATCATGATGTGCTGAAAAAAAAGCGCACAAGCCTCAAAAAAAACCACAAAAAGAAGTAATAAAAACCAAGATTTTCTCGATTGAGAGAACAGTTTCAGAGTAGAAAAAAAAGTCACATTCAATACCTGTAAAGAATAAAAAGCCCTGATAGTTCAGAGCTTTTTAACTTAGATAAGTTTCATTATCAACCGAATATTTTAATGCCCGGCAGAGATGGCTTGAACCGCTTTGGCTGAATGGTGCGTAATCCACCCTAAGTCATAAAAATGCGCAGTCATGGGTTCAACTAAGAAGACAATGCCAAACAGACCAACTAATGCCAATACAATCGTGTAAGGCAGAGCCATGATGACCATTTTGCCATAAGAAAGGCGGATCAATGGTGCAAGTGCTGATGTTAATAAGAATAAGAAAGCGGCTTGGCCGTTTGGTGTTGCTACTGACGGTAAGTTCGTACCTGTGTTAATCGCGACAGCCAATAAATCGAATTGGTCACGCGTGATAACACCTTCTAGTAGCGCTGTTTTGACTTCATTAATATAGACAGTGCCAACGAAAACGTTATCCGAAACCATCGACAAAAGCCCGTTAGCCACATAGAAGAGAGCAAGCTGAGCCCCTTTATCTTCAACATTCAACACAGCATCGATAACTGGTTTAAAGAGTTGTTGATCGATAATTACGGCTACGATGGAGAAGAATACCGCCAGCAGCGCCGTAAAGGGTAGGGCTTCTTCAAATGCTTTGCCTAGCGAATGTTCTTCTATCACACCAGTAAATGCTGTCGCCAAAATAATAACTGAAAGACCAATCAATCCCACTGCCGCTAAGTGCAGTGCCAATCCAACAATCAGCCAGACAGCAATAGCGCCTTGGATCCAAAGTTTTGCGACGTCTTGATTGGTTCGATTTTTGCGCTCAGCCGTGTCAAAATCGACCAGAATTTGACGAACGTTAGCGGGTAATTCTGCGCCGTAACCAAATAGCTTCAGCTTTTCAACCAATACACAGGTCAAAATACCACAGAGAAAAACAGGTACGGTTACCGGAGACATACGGATGATAAACTCGCCAAAAAACCAACCTGCTTGATCGGCGATGATCAAGTTTTGTGGTTCACCAACCATGGTCATCACCCCGCCTAAAGCGGTACCTACGCCAGCATGCATCAGTAGTGAGCGCAAAAACGCACGATAGTTTTCTAGGTCATCACGTGTTAGTTCTGAGATATGCTCATCTTGAGTATGGTCATGAGCGGAGCTTGTCCCTTGTCCCGATGCCACTTTGTGATAAATCGAGTAAAACCCAACGGCGACACTGATGACCACAGCAATAACTGTTAAAGCATCCAAAAATGCAGACAGGAAAGCAGCTGTAATGCAAAAGGCGACCGAAAGCATCGCTTTTGAACGAATACCAAGTAGTATTTTGGTGAAGATGAACAGCAATAGCTGTTTCATGAAATAGATACCAGCCACCATAAACACCAGTAGCAGCAGAACTTCGATGTTATTCACAAGCTCATGTTTTACTTGCTCTGCACTGGTCATTCCAATGGCGATAGCTTCGATAGCCAGTAAGCCACCAGGTTGCAGGGGATAGCATTTAAGCGCCATCGCTAGGGTGAAAATGAATTCAACCACAAGTAGCCAACCAGCAATAAATGGGTCGACCAAAAAGAAAACAATCGGGTTGATAATGAGAAAAGCAATAATGGCAACTTTGTACCAGTCAGGGGCTTTACCAAGAAAGTTCTTGAGAAAAGCGCTTCCGAGGGACATCGGCATGGGTAGTTCTCTTACTGTTGAGATGATAGACGCTGTCAGCTTATCTTTAATTCATTATGTGAAGTGGCCAAATAGAACGTGTTAAACACGAAAACAGTATCTATCGGCAATGTTCTAGCGAAACAACAAACCGTTTAGGGATTATGGTTTTACCAAGACACTCCTTGAGTGAGACAAGCAATCCTTACTTCGACCGTCACTCTACTCCGCAAGCTTTTTTAGTCAATAATAATCAGGTTATTGATAAAACACTTACCGATATTTTGGTCAAAAACGCGATCAAAGTTGGGTAAGCATAGCATAAGAGTTGTGAAAAATTCACGCCGAGCCGTATTTTGAAGTGGAGTTAAGGTAATAGGCATCTAAATGACTAAAAAGAGCGAATTTTGCAAGCTTAAATTGATTATTTTAAGTTTATTAATGTGAGTTATATCTCTTTATTTTTTCTACTCTTATGTGTTCTTCCTTTTGAAGAACTGCTAAAAAATACTATTTCATTGACTCGGTATTGTTCATAAACGAGATGAATAAATTAGAGTTTAAGCTCTATTTTGTTTGTGATAACTTCGCGGATGGTTTGTTTCCGATAACGTTCAACTAGTGGTATGATGAGTCCCATTCGACCCAAATAAATAGAAAACTGGATAAGTACTTAATGGTCATTAAGGCAAAAAGCCCAGCAGGTTTTGCTGAAAAATACATAATTGAGAGCATTTGGAATGGTCGCTTTGCACCGGGTTCTATCTTACCTGCAGAGCGCGAACTTTCAGAATTAATTGGTGTAACACGTACAACGCTTCGAGAAGTATTACAACGCTTAGCCCGTGATGGTTGGTTGACTATACAGCATGGTAAGCCAACAAAAGTAAACCAATTTATGGAAACTTCCGGTTTACACATATTAGATACATTAATGACGCTCGATGCTGAAAATGCCACCAGTATTGTGGAAGACTTACTTGCGGCTCGGACAAATATTAGCCCCATATTTATGCGTTATGCATTTAAAGTGAACAAAGAGCCTGCTGAGCGCACTATTACTAATGTTATCGAAAGCTGTGAAGCACTATTAAGTGCCAAATCTTGGGATTCTTTTATGGAGTTATCTCCTTATGCACAGAAAATCCAGCAGCATATTAAAGATGATGGTGAAAAAGACGAATATAAACGTCAGCAAATATTGATTGCGAAAACCTTTAACTTTTACGATTACATGTTATTTCAGCGTTTAGCGTTTCACTCAGGAAATCAAATTTATGGTTTGATTTTTAATGGGCTAAAGAAATTATATGACCGAGTCGGCAGCTATTATTTCTCTAATCCAGAAGCACGCGAGTTAGCCTTGCAGTTTTACCGTGAATTATTAGCAGTGTGTGAAAGTGGCAATCGTGAGCAGTTGCCGATTGTGATCCGTCATTACGGTATTGACAGCGCTCACATATGGAATCAAATGAAAACAACGTTACCGACAAATTTTACAGAAGATGATCATTAGAAAATTCGTTTTACTGTAAAAAAAGCCCGTATGAAACGGGCTTTTTTGTAGGTTAGATATCTTCGTTACCACCTGCTTCTTTAAACCAAGCGGCTAAATGTAATTTTAAATCTTTCAGTTCATCAGGGCCGATTAAGGCCAACCCTAAATCTTCTGCACGAGTAATGTCATTATGGCGGAGTGGGCGAAAGCTCACGAGCATAGCGCGAGCTTGTAGGCCACCAAGCAAATCACGTAATGATTCTAGCTTATAAAGCGTATCATCGCCGTCATCACGCATACCTTTCGTTTTACATTCAATAATATGCAGTTTGTTATTCACCACTGTAGCGACATCGAGTTCATTTCTGACTTCTCGCTCACCTAATTGACGGTAGACTTGAACATTCAAAGAGCGATCTTGAATGGTTGGCATATCATCTTGGATCTGCCTTATTGTACTGTGCACTAATGTTTCTAACCATTCTCCATTGGAAAATCGGCGCGCATCTTCGTTGGCGAAGGTTAAAATGCCATTTTGATAGGTGGCGATTTGTGCTTCGACCAGATCGGTCAACAGAATATGAAGTTCACGATAGCCTTGTTGTTTTTCTGAAAGTGCAACATCTAGCCGCTGCTCTTTGCGGCACGTCGTCGCTAAATAGTTTAATGTGGCTAAACCAGGACCAAGTTCTAATGCATTACTTGCCCAGCGCTCGCCGAGTTCGTAAAGTTTTTGGTCAAGTTGTGGCGGAATATGATGCTCACTAAATTCACCCCGTGCGCCAAAAATGGTTAAATAATCTGAAATGGTAATATGGTCTTGCACTTGGGTATTATTTTGACCATCGGGATAAAGCCAACACAGCTGATCACTGTTCGGTTCGACGACAAAAATAGGCCATTGATAGCTACGGAACACCTCATAAACGGATAATAAACGATGTCTCAAACCACAACTTGCGTTCAGCTTGACTTCATCGTATCTGGTTTTCAAATCTTCCGCTAAAAACTGGATAGCTTGTTTGATTGCTGAGGTATTGGAACCCGATGGGATTTCAAAAAACTCAGAAGTGATGTCGCGCTGACTCAATACCGAGTGTAAACGTAAATACATTGATTTTTGGTCTTGATCACCGATGAAGACAATGTGCGAACTTACCGTTCGATTATCAAGCAGGGGAGTAACCAAGCGAATAGGGTCTTGGTCGATAATGCCAACATGAACAGCCATAGATCATCCTCATGTTTGGCTTGCAAAGAGTAGGAGGTAGATAATAATGCGCAAGCCGATAGTTATCATATAACGATGTGGCATCAAAAAAACAAGGGCGACTTTAGATTAAAAGCCGCCCTTGAGACATAATTTACATGTAACTTACAAATGGGGTTGAGTTTGTTAACGGTCACTCATAATGTAAAACGATGGACTAATTCATTCTGCTGATTAGCAAGCTGAGTTAGGTTGGCGCTTGCCTGTGCAATTTGAGACATGGCTTGATAGCTACCATCAGCGATTAAATTAATATCCTCGATACTGCGTGCAATGTCACCGGTTGTTTCACTTTGCTCGGCGGCCGCCTGTGTAATATGAGTACTCATCTGACTGATTTCTAGAATTAACGCTTGGATCTCTTCCATTGCGCTATTCGCCGTTGATGCTTGCTCGACAGAAAGTTCCATATCAGTCATGCAGCTTTCAATAACAGTACTGGCAGAAGATGAGCTGGATTGCAAGTTGCTGATCATACTTTCAATTTCAGACGTCGAATCCGTTGTGCGTTTTGCCAAAACACGAACTTCGTCAGCTACGACTGCAAACCCGCGCCCTTGCTCTCCAGCACGAGCAGCTTCGATCGCAGCATTGAGCGCCAATAAGTTAGTTTGTTCTGCAATGTTACGAATCACATCCAAGATAGAACCAATTTGGCTGCTCATTTTTTGCAGTTCACCGACAGCATCAACCGATTGATTTAAGCGAGTCTCCAATTGATTAATAGTAGTGATATTGTCACTCATAATTTTACGGCCCGATTCAGAAGCCGATTCAACTTTCTGCACCATCTCTAGCGAACTTTGAGCACTTTGCGCTACTTCTTGTACTGAATGAGCCATTTCCGTCATTGCGGTTGCCACGCTCGCGGTTTGCTCACGTTGGGTGCTGAGTTGTGACTGTGCTTTTGAAGAGGTGGTTTGGTTGTGGTTAGCTGTGTTGGTTAAATTTTCAGAAGCATCATTCAACTGCACCAAAATATGGTGCAAATTATCTGCTAGCGAATTGATGTGGCCACTTAAGCGACTAAACTCGTTGTTGTAACGAATTTCAATGCGTTGTGTCATATCTCCTTTTGTCAGCCCTTCTAGCGTTTTGAGTATACGATTTAACGGCTCACGAACACTTTGCGCAATGTGGTAACCAATACCCGTAGCCACTAGCACAACCGCAATACCAATCACGATCGCTTTAATAACTCCTTGCTTATAGACTTCCCCGGCTTCTCGCAGAGAGGCATTTAAACCGTCGGTCGCAGTATCGTTAAAAGAGTCTAAAATCGTCATTGCTTTATCGACCTCGATAGCCAAATTCGCAATGTTTTCATAAAGGGCTGTTTTCGCTAGTAAGTAACTATTGTGTTGATCAAGCACACCACCCTTTTGCCCAATATCTTGAGAGAATTTTTGGACGAGATCGTCAAATGTTTTTTTCAGTTCAGGTAATTGGGTCGATAAGCCTCGGTAAGCGTAGTTGAGGTGCGTGACCGCTTTTTTATTCATGGTGACGGCTTTGTCAACAAAGGCGACATCCGAACTGGCCAAAGCGTCTGAAGTGATTAATTCCGCATCTTTCAATTTAATGAAATAACTTTTCGCCATGACTTTAACTGAAATACTATTTTGCCCATCGACAAAATCTTTCATTCCGGTGCTTAAATCGGCATGAAGTCTTTGAAATTCACGAGTTGATTTTTGCACTTGAGCTTGCGCCTCAAACATCGCCTGATAATTATTCATGGCTTGTTCTGCTTCTGAAAAGTAGCGGAGTTCCATCTGTTTAAGTTGGCTTATCCGCTCTTCAAGAGAGGGGTTCATTGCACTTGCTTGTTGGAGCTGGTTTAGCACGTCAGCAAAATCTTGTTTTGCTTTAGCAAATTCTGAACGCATCACATTCATGCGATCTTGGTTTTGTGTCGTCAAAAAGTCCTTAAAAGATTTATCGGCAGAAAGCAGTTGAACACTTGTTTTGTTTGACAAAGAAACGAGCGGTAAGGCGGTGGTTGATACACTTTCGAAATTAGAATGAATTTGATTCATTCCTCCCATCATTATGGCGGTCGTTACTGCAAACATGATGATGATCAGTGTGAAACCAGCGTACATTCGCCTAATCACTGAACCCTTCATAATCCTCTCCCTAGAAAAATAGTGTTTTGTTTTAAAAAATAACAAAATAATGAGTATTGTATTGAATGTGAGACGTACATTTTATGACGGGCCTGGCAAAACGCATTTTTTATATTAGTGTTCTGTCATTTATGCTACGCGTACGGTGTTTTTTATTGAGCTTTTGACAGGGTTCACGCATACTCAAATCCAACTACACACCTATTATATTCAGTAGCATTAAGGTCAAATTAGTGTCGGTTCTATCGGTTGTCGATATGTTGTCGTGGGCCACTTAGGTATTAGCCTTGAACCACTTATCTCAATCTAATGTACTTTGATGTGACTGCGTAGGCCTATTTACTAGTGGAGTATTTCATGGCTGAAAAAACCATTTTTAGCAAAATTATCCGTAAAGAAATTCCTGCAGATATCCTCTATCAAGATGATTTAGTTACCGCCTTTCGGGACATTAACCCTAGAGCGCCTAGCCATATTCTTATCATTCCCAATGCGTTTATTCCGACGACCAACGATGTTGAACCTGAGCATGAAGCGGCTATGGGACGTATGTTTACAGTGGCAAAAAAAATCGCTCAACAAGAAGGTATTGCACAAGATGGCTATCGCTTGATAGTGAATTGTAACGCTCATGGTGGCCAAGAGGTTTACCACATTCATATGCACTTGGTTGGTGGTCGCCCGTTGGGTCCGCTTTTGATGAGCTAATGCATGGGTCGCCCAGTCACTATTGGGCGCTCGATTGATACGGTTAGAGTTAAATATGGAGTATTGAGTGAAGCGTTACGTGCGACATATTACGGTTTTTTTATCGCCTTTTTTTCTCAATGCCTGTGCTAATTTTTCTGCGGGGAACTTGTTTAGTCATTACAGTGCTCAAAATGGCGCTGTCTATCAGTCAGTTAAATCTGGGCAGTATCAAGATGCGGAGAATGAACTTGCGGAATTTGTCGCGGGTGACATTCTGGACAACCTGGAAAAAGGGCGAGTCCATTTTCTTAACCAGAATTATGTAGACAGTAAGCGTAGTTTCGAATTGAGTGATTCTGCGGTTAAAATTCAACAAGATAAGGCATTGATTTCACTAAGTGATACGGCGACAAGTGTCGGTGCGTTGGCTGTGAATGATAACTTGATGGAATACGTTCCTGCGGATTATGAACTCGGTTTTTTACATCTTTATCTCGGTTTGAATTATTTACAACAGAATGATTTGGATGGAGCTCTGGTTGAAGTTCGGCGAGCGAATCAGGTACAAGAGCAAGCAAGGCAGGCTAGAGAAGCGGAACTTGAAAAGGCGCAAAAAGAGCTAAAATCACAAGGTGTGACACCAAACTTAGGCAGCGTACTAGCAAACTACCCTGATGCAGGAAAAGCTTTGCAGGCGGTGCAGAATGGTTACCTTTTTTACCTTTCTGCTTTGCTTTATGAAGCCTCTGGTGATGTTAACAGTGCCTATGTCGACTATCGACGCGCTTTGGCAGTCACTCCCGATAATATTGAGGTTATAGAGGGTACATTACGCGTTGCGAAACGATTAGGGATGAGAGAAGACCTAATCCAATTAGAGAAACGCTACGGGAAATCTCATTCACTGACTGCTTCTCAAGGTCGTGTGCTTATAATAGAAGAGCAGAGTGTGGTGAAAGCCTTAGATAGCTGGCGTCAATCTTTACCCTTGTATGACAGCAGAGGAAATGGCGCATTGTATTCTCTCGCCTTACCTTATTATCCGAATACACCCGTTGAATCATTTTCATCACTGACGATGAATGACAAAGTACTGACTTCTCATTTTCTGACGGATGTGAATTTAATGGCAAGTCGAAACTTGTCTGAGAAAATGCCCTCTATAGTAATAAGGCAAGTGTTGAGAGTGCTGGCGAAAGATCAATTGCGCAAAGAAGCGGCCAAAGATGACAATGTTGGTAATTTAGTCTTCAACGTTTGGAATCTGCTGACAGAGCAGCCCGATACGCGCAGTTGGCTAACGCTGCCAGGGTTGGTGCAAACGGCCAGTCTGCAAGTCAATGCAGGCGAGCAACGAATAAAGGTGGGAGAGCAAGAATATCCGTTTTCTGTACCGGAAAAAGGCACCACTTTGGTGTGGGTTTCTCGTCAGGGACGTCATTCAACCATCTGGCATAAACAACTAGGAAGATTGTAATGAAAAAGTGGATATTGGGACTGTTAGTCACATTCTCATTGATTGGATGTGCTGAAAATACCGCAGGATTAAGAGTTGATGGCGCTTCGCAAAAAGTGCTATTTGGCGACAATGTATTAGGTAATCGCTTGGTTGTTGAAGACATTGCAACTAACCAAGTGGATGGTCATACGAGGGGACTTGTGCGTTTAGTGAGTCATTACCAAGGTGACCAAATTATCGAGTACCGTTTTTCTTGGTATGACGATGATGGGCTTGAAGTCAATAACAGACAAAGTCCTTGGAAACAAAAGATAATCAGTGGGATGGAGACGGTGTCGTTGTCGGAGATTTCTGTCAATCCAAATGGAAAACAGTTTCGCGTACAGATCCGTGGGTCAAATAATTAAATTGGGAAAGTAAGGAACCAATATGAACAAAAGTATTATCGCATTGCTAGGGCTCGCTGTCATTTTGGGCGGCTGTTCAAATAAAGTCAGCTACGAAGATGCACAATCCGTTGAAACGACGACAGTTGATTTTGGTTCAACAGATTTACAAAAAATCGCGGGGGAAATGGTTGATAGCATGATGATGTCAGGTTCGGTAGCAGCGATTACCCGTGATTCTCGTCCTATCGTGTTTGTTGAGCGAATCAAAAATAAAACCAGTGAGCACATTGATACTGAATCTATCACTGATACCATCAGTACTAAGATGTTGAATTCAGGTAAGTTCCGCTTCGTCGACATGGGTCGTGTTGAAGCTGTGCGCGAACAGCTCAATTTCCAAAATAATGATGAGTTGGTCAACCAAAGTACCGCCATTCAGTTTGGCAAAATGGTTGGCGCACAATATATGCTGTATGGCAACTTGTCGAGTATTGTGAAAAACGCAAGCAGTGATAAAGATGTATATTACAAAATGACGATGCGTTTAATGGATCTTCAAAGCGGCCTTATTGAATGGGCAGATGAAACCGAAATTCGTAAACAGCAGTCAAAAAGTTTACTCGGTTTTTAATCACAAAATTGAGTAATTGAGAGAAGAGGTCCTTATGGCGAGAATGTCTTGGCGTGAAGCTTGTCAGCTTGATCGTACCTTAACGTCGCTAGAAGGATTCTTCTCTACTCCCCCTGACTACGCACAAACGCTGACAGGGGGGTTAACAAACCGATGTTGGAAAATTGTCACGGAGGAACGCAGCTTTGTTTGGCGGCCTAATACTCCGATCACTCAAGCCTTTTCCATTTCGCGTTTTCAAGAATATCAAATTCTCTCTGCTATCGAATCTTCTCACTTAGGCCCCAAGCCACTTTCCATTAATGATCAAGGATTATTGGTTGAATGGATTGATGGTCAATCCCTTACTGGTGGTTTACCTTTCGATTCTCTATTAAAAACACAGATAAAGATCCATAATCTCAGTACAGCACGCATTCCAGTTGCCCCTTTCAGTTTTATCGCTCGGGTTGATCATTATTGGCTACAGCTCAAAGCTGAGTATAAAAGTGAGGACTTGTCGGCTTTATATCAACGTTGGCGCACCGCACCTAACCTTGCTGATGTTGGTCAGACTTTGTGTCACTTTGATTTGGCTGGCTACAATATGGTTAAAACCGATGAAGGTAACCGCGTGATTGATTGGGAATACGCCTCAATTGCCGACCCCCGGCTCGACCTGGCTTTAAGCATTGATGTTGCAGAAGAAAAACCATTAGAGGCGGTCTACCGTTATTGTCAATTGCGTGAGATTGTGGGGGTCGATGATTGGGTCGAAGGTGTGGTGGCTTGGCATCCAAGAGCAACAATGATGGCCATGTTATGGTATTTGTTAGCACATCAATTATGGGGTGATGACTATTATCGTCAACAAGCCGAACATCTAAAACGCACATTATGTAGCTAGGATCACTGTTTCGTCGTTTTGTTGCAGTAAATTAAGGTTAAAGTCTTTGAAACCACAATCTTCGTGGTAGATTAAAAACCTCAAGGAGTGGGGAGTTATTATGATTATTTATCTGCACGGTTTTGATTCAACAAGCCCAGGAAACCATGAAAAAGTACTGCAATTGCAATTTATTGACAGCGATGTCCGTTTTATTAACTACAGTACACAGCACCCAAAACACGATATGCAGCATCTTCTAAAAGAAGTGCATAAAGTGATTGAGTTGTCTGATGACCCACATCCGATTATTTGTGGTGTAGGCCTCGGCGGCTTCTGGTCTGAGCGGATTGGATTCTTATGCGGAATTAAGCAAGTGGTGTTTAATCCTAACTTGCATCCGGAAACAAACATGACTGGACGCATCGATCGCCCTGAAGAGTATGAAGATATTGCGACTAAGTGTGTTGAGCAATACAGGGTAAAAAATAAAGGACGCTGTTTAGTGATTTTATCTAAAGAAGATGAAATTCATGACAACAGCAAAACAGCAGCAGAGCTCGAAAACTACTACGATATCATTTGGGATGAAACCCAGAACCATAAGTTCAAGAAAATCTCACAGCATTTGCAAGCGATGAAGGCATTTAAAGAATCAAATTAAGCATCCGTGCATCATAGTTTCGACTGAACGACTCACAATTGTGAGTCGTTTTTTTATGGCCCAATCCCCCTATATCTCGTAGTGAAATAGAGGAATTCTTTGGTTGCACCATCAGTTTTGCTCTATATAATGATTAAATTATAAATATTTTGATAAATATCAAAAAAATTGAGAGCAAGTCTTAAATTTGCCTAATTTGTGTGTAGTTACATGCATTTATCCTAATGAAACGTGCTGCGAAGATAGCTTCATTTGCTGAACAAGATTTATCTGAAGCAAGCGCATTACTGAGAATTCCTTCAGTGTGAGATTTCACACTGAATCATGTTTATTTCTTTTTGAGGATTATTGTTGTGACACGAATTATCGTAGTCGGTGGTGGCGCGGGTGGTTTAGAGCTCGCGACTAAACTTGGTCGCACTCTTGGCCGTAAAAATCGCGCAGAAATCACATTAGTGGATCGTAAAGCAAGCCACTTATGGAAACCGTTATTGCATGAAGTGGCAACGGGTTCATTAGATGAAGGAGTGGATGCGCTAAGCTATCGCGCTCACGCAAAAAATCATCGTTTTGATTTCCAAATGGGTAGTCTTGCTGATATCGATCGTGAACGCAAAGTGATTGTTCTTAGTGAATTGCAAGATGAGCATGGTGAATTGTTAATGCCAAGTCGTGAGCTTGAATATGACATTTTGGTGCTGGCAATCGGTTCAACGTCTAACGACTTCAATACTCCAGGAGTTCGTGAGCATTGTATCTTCCTTGATAGCCCTGAACAGGCAAATCGTTTTCGTACTGAAATGAATAATGAGTTTCTAAAACTTCATGCGAAAAATGGTAACGGTACAGTTGATATTGCGATTGTTGGCGCAGGTGCAACGGGTGTTGAATTATCTGCAGAGCTACATAATGCAGTAAAAGAGCTGCGGACTTATGGTTTTGGCGATCTTGATTCAAGCAAACTGAATGTCAACCTTGTGGAAGCGGGTGAGCGTATTCTACCCGCTCTTCCACCTCGCATTTCTAGTGCTGCGCATAGCGAATTAACGAAATTAGGTGTCAACGTTCGTACTGCGACTATGGTCACGCGAGCGGATAAGGATGGCCTAACAACTAAAGATGGCGAAAAGATTCCCGCTCAGATCATGGTGTGGGCTGCTGGCATCAAAGCACCGGATTTTATGAAAGAGATTGCTGGTTTGGAAACAAACCGCATTAATCAGTTAGTGGTAAAAAACACCTTACAAACCACAAGAGATGACGATATTTTTGTGATCGGTGATTTAGCACAATGTACACAAGCCGATGGTTCATTTGTGCCACCTCGTGCACAAGCAGCGCACCAAATGGCAAGCCAAGCGTTCAAGAATATTGTTGCTAAGCTTAACGGGCGTGAGCTCAAACCGTATGTTTATAAAGATCACGGTTCGTTGGTTTCATTAAGTCGTTTTTCTACCGTTGGTAGCTTAATGGGTAATTTAACCAAAGGCTCGATGATGGTTGAAGGTCGTATTGCGCGAGTCGTGTACATTTCTTTGTATCGCATGCACCAAATGGCGCTACACGGTATGTTCAAAACAGGGTTGATGATGTTAGTTGGCCGTATTAATCGTGTGTTGCGTCCAAACTTAAAGCTTCACTAATATTCCCAGCGTACTAGCCATAAAAAACCTCGCCTTTGTTAAAAGGCGAGGTTTTTTGTTGTCACCCACCACCACCGCCTTGGGCGATAGTGGTGGTTATATCAAATTCAAGTTATTTAATGGTACTTGAGCGATAAGTGTTATGTGTTAGCCAACTAGGCTGAGCATTGGTTGGTACTGAGCCATCTTGGTTAATGTTTGAGAAATGGAATGAATGTTGGTTCCAAATTCTCGTTGCATTTTTCCATGGTTTATCAGCATCGGCTGATTCATAAACGTAGACGCCGTGGTTGATTGCGCTTTCTTTTGCATAATCATTTGCGACCACAATAAGCGATGCATTGTTGTTGCCTTCGAGATCCGCCACAACAGGATATTCCCACAAGGTGTTCGACGAGTTAGCAATCGTTGCTAATACTGCTCCTGTGCGCCCATCAAGAATACGGACTCTCAGAAGATCTTGTACGATAACTTCATCAATGCCATCACCAGTGAAATCGTAAGCCGAGACACCAATTTTACCGCTGTTATAGTCATCATTTGCTACAGACCAAACTTTGCTACCTTGTGCATTATACATATCAACAGCATGATAACCTGCATAGACAATACCAGTGTTCAGGTAACTATCATTAATGCTTTCCCCAACAACAAACTGAACTGCATTAACGTGTTTTTTGAAGGTAAAGATAGGTTTTGGTTTGCTCCAAACATTTAAGCCTACCAATTGGGTATTGCTTGGGACTGTGTATCGTTCAGTGGTTGCTTTGCTCTTCATGACGGGAACAGCATAAGGAATCGTTTTAGTTTTCCAAACAGGAGCTAGGTAAGAAACTGTTTTGGTATGCCAGCCAAAGAACCAGTAAGAAACTTGTTTTGTTCTCCACTCCAATCCAAGATATGGAACTTCTTTGGTTCGCCACTCTAATGCTGGGTATTTAAAGGCTGAGTCTTTTGAACCTAACGTTATTTTCGAACCATCATTGAGAGTGAATTCCATCTCGAGTACGCCATATGTCCACCACGTTTTATATTTGCCGTAGGTTACATCGATAGAGCGGACTTTGCTTGCATCAATAGTATGCAGTGAACCGCCTTGACCACCCACCATATTACTTGCTGTTGATCCAATAGCGTCAATCAGATCTCCTGAGCGGATTTTAAGTTGGTTGTCATCTGCTATTTTAACTGGATGGCTGTGATGTAAATGGGTATATCCATAAACAGGGGACTTAGCTATTTCATTGGTGGAGCTTGTTGCTGTATTACCAAGGAAGTTAGAGATAGCTTGTACACCACCACCTGGGTTTTCAAGGTTATTAACCTCCCACTTTACTGAGCCGTCATGCTCTAAAACTGCAAATACACTGTTTTGTGCTGTTGCTTTAGTGGCTGGTACTGATACAACAATTTCTGGTTTATTGTCGCTATCTAGGTTGGCAACGGAAGAAAACCAAACCGTATCATTCGCTTGATATTGCCAAGTAAATGAGCCGTCACTTTTGTAAAGAGCGCCGTTTGAAAATATTTCTTGAACACCATCGCCATCCGCATCAAAGCTGATCGATGATGGAGCCCACTCCAAACTAAATAGCAAACCAGTATCGTAGTTATAAACACCATCGGCAGAGATGATCTCAATTGACCCATCATTGTTTAAATCAGAGATCGAGATTGTACCGACTGACCGTCCACCTGTGACATGCTTTAAAATTTGCTTTTTAATATTCCCTTCATTATCTAGGATAGTAATGTAAGGGCTTGATGCACTGGTAATAACAATATCAACAACACCATTACCATCAAGGTCTGCAACAGCAGGAGAGTAGCGAGCATCGGCTATGATGCCACCGTTATCGTATGACCAAAGCTCAGAACCATCAATACCACTTAATGCCCTAACTAGTCCACCTTGTGTATATTTGTTATTTTCAAACGTCACAACAATGATATCAGCAATATCATTCTCGTCGATTTTGCCATCGCCATTATCATCATTTAGCTGGGCAATAACAGGAGCCGCCATGACTTGATTTGATTCTGGTTTAAACGAGCTACTTTCCCAAGACCACTTTAATTGGGTGTTTATCTCACTAGGGTTTGATGCGGTTGCAATAGTGCTGACTGCAATACTGCTTATTGACAGTAGCCCGACCGCACATAACGAAAATTTAGAAGTCATTAGGTAACATCTCTCTCAGTATGTTTGTGTAAATTCCGATTTAAATTGATGTTGTTAACCTGTGCTGCACTTTAACGATAGGTCTTACGGTAAATAAGTTGAACATGGCACAACACGAGATGGAGGGATTATCAAGACTTAATAAGAGAGATTCAATCTAACATGGCTCTCATAAATGAGAGGTCTTAAAAATGAAACACTCACTAATAAAATACATTGCCAGTTTAACTTTTAGAAGATCACGTACCCAAACCATTGGAGCGGCCTGTAGGTGGGTTGTGTTATTGGTTTTGATAAGAATAGTTAACAACAGAATAGCTCTAACCGGTAAGGATATGAAATCAGTGAGCTAAACTGTATGAGAGATGAATAAAAGAAAAAACGCCCAGACAGGGCGCTTTGTTAGGCTTTATTCTGCAACGCGGCGAACTTGAATGATCATTCCCATTAATGGATGGTCTAGATAGTGGGTTTCGTTGCTGCGCATACGGCGTTTTTGGTCCATCCGATAGCTCTTTAAAAACTCTTCCTTTTCCACTGTTGGGGAGATAGCTTCTAGGTTCCCCAGTTGAACCTCGGCATTTTGCTCTTCAGGTGTAATGTCTAACTCCAATGGTTTACTTTGGAGCATGATTTCTCGCACACTCGGGGCTTTAAGGTCGAGCGTGGTTTCAGCATAAAGATAGTGCTGCACATAGATTTGTAATTTACCGTCGAGTTCGTAAAGGGGACTCGCGATGCTTTGTTCTAGCACACCGTTTACTGGCGATTCTTCTAGTACGGCCACTTTTTCACTGCCGTCAGTATTGAATTTAGCGGAGTAATCTTTACCCGCTTGAATATGGAAAATCGGTGCGGAAGCTCTGCCTTGATCGCCTTGACGCCAAGCCGTATGCAATAGCACTTCAAAGCCGGCGTGGTTTTTCAGTTTTTGTGCTTGGTCGTTAAGTTGGTAGTCGGAAAAAGGCAGCATTTTCACGCCTTTTTCTTGGCGATAGTTTAAGTCACTAAAACTGCCCGCGCGTTGAATATTGATTTCAGGCAATGAGTTAGGCCACGACTCACTGACCTTCTCTGCATCAATTGCACGCTTAAAAATGATCACTTCTATGTCAAATTGCCGTTGTGCCAGACTTGGCATCGAAATAAGCAAAAGTAGGAGTGGGATCAGTTTTTTCATTATGGCTCCATCATTTTTTGTGCGTAATTTATGCTCTAGGCATCAGGTTTTGTTGGAATTCGCTGAGCATACTCGACACAAATTGAATTCGTTCACGTCTATCAGCTAATGGTACAGCAAACTTAAACTTAGTTGGCCCTTCCATTGCAAATTTTTTCGGTTGTGATTGCAGAAGTCTAACCAAAAAGACGGGATTAATGTCAGCATCTGGATAGAACTCAATGTAGCCGCCTTTTTCATGCGCTTCGATTTTCTTCACTTTTATACGTGCAGCATCAATTTTGACTTCAGCAACGCCGAGTAAGTTATTTGCAGCATCAGGTAACTTACCAAAGCGATCAATCAACTCGACTTTGAGCTCGGCGAGCTCATCTCGGCTAGCGACACTCGCTATCTGTTTATACATGGAGAGGCGAGTATTTACATCAGGAATGTAATCATCGGGTAATAGCGCTGGCAAACGCATTTCCACTTCGGTTTGTTCACGAAGCAAATCGTCAAGAGAAGGTTCTCTGCCATTTTTTAATGCTTCAACCGCTTGCTCTAGCATCTCCATATAGAGAGTAAAACCAATTGATTGGATCTGACCGCTCTGTTCATCGCCCAATAATTCACCCGCTCCACGGATTTCTAAATCGTGCGTTGCTAGAGTAAAACCGGCTCCAAGATCTTCAAGAGATGCAATCGCTTCTAAACGTTTCACGGCATCTTTAGTGATGGCTTTAGGATGTGGAGTGAGTAAGTAAGCATAAGCTTGATGGTGAGAACGTCCTACTCGGCCACGAAGTTGGTGTAGCTGTGCTAGGCCAAGGTTGTCTGCGCGGTCCATAATGATGGTGTTTGCCGTCGGGACATCAATCCCTGTCTCGATGATGGTTGTGCAGACCAATACGTTGAAGCGTTGGTGATAAAAGTCGTTCATCACTTTTTCCAGCTCACGTTCACGCATTTGTCCATGGGCGACGGTAATTCGAGCTTCAGGGACCAGCTTTTCTAAATCGGCGGCCACTTTGTCTATAGTTTCTACTTGGTTATGTAGAAAATAAACCTGTCCACCGCGCATGATTTCACGTAATACGGCCTCTCGAATCGTATTGTCATCATGTTGGCGTACAAAGGTTTTGATGGCTAATCGTCGTGCGGGTGGTGTGGCGATAATCGATAGATCGCGCATTCCGCTCATCGCCATGTTTAACGTGCGCGGAATCGGCGTTGCCGTTAGCGTGAGAATATCCACATCAGCACGCATCGCTTTTACTTTTTCTTTTTGGCGTACGCCAAAACGGTGTTCTTCATCAACGATCAAAAGACCAAGATCGCTAAATTTTAGCTCGCTGGAAAGCAGTTTATGCGTGCCAACCAAAATGTCGACTTTGCCGTCGGCGACATCTTGTAGTATCTGCTTTTGCTCTTTCGCTGATTTGAAGCGTGATAAAACTTCGACACGGATCGGCAGGTTAGCAAATCGGTCTCGAAAGTTTTCAAAATGCTGCTGCGCGAGTAAGGTTGTCGGCACTAATACGGCCACTTGTTTATTGTTGTCGGTGCAAACAAAGGCGGCGCGCATGGCGACTTCTGTTTTGCCAAATCCAACGTCACCACACACTAATCGGTCCATCGCTTTTTTCTGACACATGTCCGATAGCACGGCGTTGATAGCTGTATTTTGATCATCGGTTTCTTCAAATGGGAAACCTGCTTTAAAAGTCGCATATTGGCCACGATCCAGAGCGAACTTATAGCCTGGTTTGAGCTCTCGTTTGGCGTAGACATCCAGCAGTTCCGCAGCAACATCACGGACTTTTTCGGCCGCTTTTCGTCGTGCCTTGGTCCATGCTTCACCCCCGAGTTTATGCAATGGTGCGCTTTCTTCCGCGCCGCCAGAGTAACGACTAATGAGATTCAATGAAGCGACAGGGACATAAAGTTTGGCTTCGTTTTGATACTCAAGGGTGACGTATTCGGTCATCATGCCACCCGCTTCAAGCGTCTGTAACCCGAGATAACGGCCGATACCATGATCAATATGAACAACGGGTTGCCCTGGTTTGAGTTCGGCTAAATTACGAATGACAGCGTCACTATTGGTGACTTTACGATCTTTCTTACGGCGAAGAATGACACGGTCACCGAGTAAATCACTTTCGCAGATGAACGCTAAGTTAGCATTGTTATCGATAAAGCCGTGCTCAGATGCCCCTAATACGAGACATTGTTTTTCTTTTGCTTGGCACGCTTGCTGGAAGGTTTCTTTTTCGATAGGGCGCAGTTTTACGCGTTGCAATAGCTCTAGTAATGCTTCGCGACGGCCTTCTGATTCGACGGAAAAAATGATTTTCCCAGTGAAACTTTCACTAAATTGCCGAATGGCGACTAAAGGCTCTTTATTTTGATGCATGACCGCCAAGTCGGGTAATGCACTGACCGCTAAATTGATCCGCCCTTGCTTTTCTGAAATCGGTTCTACACTGAGTTGGATCTGAGCCACGTTTTTGAAAAGACTGAAAAGCTCATCTTTTTTAAGCCACAATTCATGAGGTGGCAGCAACGGGCGAAGAGGGTCAACTTTACGCTGCTGGTAACGATATTCGACGTCGGTTAAAAACTGGTCAATCGCTGTTTCGATATTTCCTACGACAATTAGTTGGCTTTCTGGCGCGATATAATCGAACAAGGTTTCGGTGTGTTCAAAAAATAGCGGTTGCCAGTATTCAATACCGGCTGGCCAAATCCCCTTTGAGACTTGCATATAGACAGATTCTGGTTCACGACGCGCTTCAAATCGTTGACGCCAGCGGGTGCGAAAATCTTCAATTGCACTTTCTGTGGTGGGAAATTCATGAGCAGGTAGCAAGCGTATCTCACTGATCTCTTCAATTGAGCGTTGATTCTCAGGATCGAAGGTGCGTATGGTGTCGATTTCATCATCAAAAAAATCAATGCGATAAGGATCGCTGCTGCCCATTGGAAATAAATCAAGAATCGAACCTCGGCTGGCGTATTCGCCTGGGCCAAACACTTGATCAACATGACGATAGCCCGATTTTTCCAGCTGAATACGCAGTTTATCTAAGGAAAATTGATCACCAGTTTTAACCATCAGGGTATGCTGTAGCAGAAATTCTCGCGGCGTCTGACGCTGCAATATGGTGCTCACTGGCACAATGGTAATGCCTGTTTTCAAGCTCGGTAATTGATATAGGCGCGCGATGCGATCAGAAATGATCTCTTGATGAGGCGAAAAACTATCATAAGGCAAAGTTTCCCAATCAGGAAACAGCGCCACTTCGGCGTCACTAAACTGCTCAATTTCGTGCTGCAGCTTTAAGGCGGTTTGAGGATCAGGTACAGCCAGTAAAGTGTGGCTATTATGCTGGTTGGCCAGCTCTGCAATTGCCAACGCAAGGCTTGCACCACGTAGGTTACCAATGTGTTTTTTGTCGCCCGCGCCAGCAGGTTTAATCAGAGTCAGTAAAGAGTGTGTAGTCATGAGAACGCTTATGGTTTATTTCGGTCTAAAGAGCGTTGACGCAGCAATTTTTGCTGCTGGTACAGTGCGGCTTTAATCAAGAGATCTTGGTCAGTATCTCGCAGTAAATCGTATTTCATCGTGATGAGATAGTGTTGCTCGTCCGCTTGGCAATCAATCACCGAACTATAGCAATAAATAGCGGCTGCAGGGTGGTCCAAAAACAGTTTACAGCGGGCTTGGGTACCAATTTCTAGTGCGTTTGGATAACGAAGTGAGAAGCGACTGGCCCCAAATGTGCTGGTGATGAAGCGTGAATGTGGCTCATCTTGCTGTGATAACATAAAGGTCAGCAACAAATTCAGTTTCGAATTTTGAGTATCAAGTAACTGAACGACGTGCTTGAAATCACTATTTTTCAGTTCTAGTCGTGCACTTTCGGTGAGTGCATCCAACTGGCTAAACTCACTGGCCACAATAAATGGGGCAGGAATCTCCGCTTCAAATATTGATTGGGAAGGTAGCATAAATGTGCTGTCTAAAAGTTCAATATTGGTTGTCAGTCCATAGTGAACCGTAAAAAATTCTTGCTCGGTCATAAAGGCATCCTTCTCATCGCTTTGTTGATTATCGTCATACCGGCGAACTAATCAAGGTATGTCCTTGTTATCGAGTCTATTTAACCGATTTTTGGCAAATTAAAGCTACAACCTTCCACCGTTTCTCGTTACAGTACTGAGCATCACTTTTAGGCGGTTTTTCTTATGTTTCATCCTATTTCGGCGTTCATCGGCTTGCGTTATTTACGTGGGCGATCCGGTGATAGATTCAGTCGATTTGTCTCTTATATGTCTACGGCGGGAATAACCATTGGCGTGATGTCACTGGTGACGGTGCTTTCGGTCATGAATGGTTTTGAATCCCAGCTCAAAAATAGAATTCTAGGTGTGTTGCCTCAGGCTGTAGTTTCGCAAAATGGCGATCGCACTTTGCTCACGCAAGATGTGCCTCAATTCATTAGCCAGCTCTCTAGCGCCAGAGCGGCTGAACCGATTGTACGCAGTGAAGCGGTTGTTCAAAGCTCATCGCAACTGGCCGCAGGCTTGTTGGTGGGAATTGAACCTAATCAAAATGATCCGATTGCGGCGCACTTGATTGCGGGTCAAGTGAGTGCGCTCAAGCCGGGCGAATATCAACTCTTCCTTGGCCATTCACTGGCGCGGGCGCTCAACGTGACAATTGGCGATAAAGTGCGTTTGATGGTCACTTCAGCTAGCCAATTTACCCCCTTAGGTCGTATTCCTGCGCAGCGTAATTTTACAGTCGCAGGCATCTTCAATACGGGGTCTGATGTGGATGGACAGCTGATGCTGACGCACATCAAAGATGCAGCGCGATTGCTTCGTTTACCACCAAATACTGTGTCGGGATGGCGGCTCTTTTTTGATGATCCTTTTGTGGTTGCAGACCTAGCTAGCGCACCTTTGCCTGAGGGATGGCAATGGAGTGACTGGCGAGATCAGCGTGGCGAGTTGTTCCAAGCTGTTCGCATGGAAAAAAATATGATGGGTTTGATGCTTGGGTTGATTGTTGGCGTGGCGGCTTTCAATATCATTTCCGCGTTGATCATGGTGGTGATGGAAAAACAAGCTGAGGTCGCGATTTTGAAAACGCAAGGCATGACAGATCAACAAGTACTGGCCATTTTTATGGTTCAAGGCGCGAGTAGTGGAGTGATTGGTTCGCTTGTCGGTGGTGTGTTAGGCGTATTGCTGGCGGATAACCTCAATGGATTATTAGAAAGCATGGGGGTTGCGCTGTTCTCTGTGGGGGGAACGCTGCCTGTAGTGATTAACCCCATGCAAATTATGTTGGTGGTGATAGCAGCCATCACGCTCAGCTTATTCGCGACACTGTTTCCTTCCTACCGCGCGTCATCCGTAAAACCTGCCGAGGCTTTAAGATATGAATAACCTTTTACAATGCCATAACGTATGCAAAACCTACCAAGAAGGGGAGCTACGGACTCAAGTGCTAAAAGGCGTCAGTTTTGGCATTCAAGCGGGGGAGTTAGTCTCAATTATTGGGACTTCTGGATCTGGGAAAAGTACGTTATTGCACATTCTGGGTGCACTGGATGAGGCAACCGAAGGTTCAGTGTCGTTTTTAGGTCAGGATTTATCGAGCTTAAGCTCCAATAAACAAGCGAACATTCGCAATCAACATTTGGGTTTTGTGTACCAGTTCCACCATTTATTAGCCGATTTCACCGCTCTTGAGAATGTGGCCATGCCGTTGCTTATTGGTGGCCAAAAAGTATCGCGTGCTAAACAGGCCGCGCAAGCACTGTTAGAAAAAGTGGGGCTGGGACATCGTTTATCTCATCGACCCTCTGAGCTCTCTGGTGGAGAACGGCAGCGGGTAGCGATTGCGCGAGCGCTTGTCAATCAACCCGATTTGGTGTTAGCCGATGAGCCTACGGGCAACCTTGATCACAAAACGGCGCTGGCGATTTATGATTTGATGCGTCAAATGAATCAAGAGTTTGGCACGGCATTTTTAGTGGTAACGCATGATAGCGAACTTGCTGCAAAAATGGACAGACAGATGCACATGCAAGATGGTTTGCTGATTAATGTGGAGGCGCCGTAGATGTTCACCTCGCTCTCTTTAGTGATTGGTCGGCGTTTTAGCCTGGCAAAGCAGCGTAATAAAATGGTGTCGTTTATCTCGCTCTCTTCCATTATTGGTATCGCCGTGGGCGTTGCGGTGATCATCGTGGGCTTGTCAGCGATGAATGGTTTTGAGAGAGAGCTGCAGAATCGCGTGTTATCTGTCATTGCACACGGAGAGTTTGAAGGGGTTCAACAACCCATCGCGAACTGGTCGTCATTAGTCAAGCAAGCCGTGCAGCATCCAAAAGTGGAAGCGGCCGCTCCTTATGTAAAATTGACGGCATTAGCGGAGAAAGGCGCGCAACTGAAAGCGATTGAGGTGCGTGGAATTGATCCGCAAATGGAGCGCGCCGTGTCGCGTTTATCTCAATTTGTCTCTTCCGATGCATGGCAAGGTTTTGTCGCAGGTCAGCAACAGGTCATTTTAGGCAAAGGAGTGGCGGATAAATTGGGCGCGGCAGTCGGTGACTATGTCACTTTGATGATCCCCTCTGCGAATGAGAGCGCTAAAGTTCAAGCGCCAAAGCGCGTGCGCGTCAAGGTCTCAGGGCTTTTGGAACTCAATGGCCAAATTGACCACAGCCTTGCATTAGTGCCATTGGCAGATGCACAAGCTTACGCCAAATTAGGAGAGCGAGTGACGGGCGTTGCTATCAAGGTCTCAGAGGTATTAAATGCAACTCAAATTGTAAGAGAGGTCGGCAATACGCTTGATCAATACGTCTATCTACGCAGTTGGCAGCAAAAGTTTGGCTTTTTGTACCGTGATATTCAGCTAGTCAGAACCATTATGTATTTGGTGATGGTGTTGGTGATTGGTGTGGCGAGCTTCAACATCGTTTCAACACTTATGATGGCGGTCAAAGATCGTGCGGCTGAAATCGCCATTTTGCGCACTATGGGCGCGAGCGATGGATTAGTAAAACGAATTTTTGTCTGGCAGGGTGTTTTCTCTGGTGTATTAGGCAGTGTGATAGGTGGCGTGTTAGGTGTGTTGATTGCGTGGAATTTAACAGCGTTAATCAAAGGATTAGAACGATTAGTCGGCCATCAGTTTTTGTCTGGTGATATCTATTTTGTCGACTTTTTGCCATCACAAGTGAACCTATCGGATGTGGTGCTTGTCTCTTCCACGGCGATTGTGTTGAGCCTACTAGCTACTTGGTATCCGGCCTCTAGGGCCAGTCAACTGAACCCGGCGTCTGTGCTTAGCGCTAAATAATCTCAACTCGGATTCTTTTCGTTCATCAGCATTGAGCTATTTTTAGCAAACAAAAAGGACCACTTGGTCCTTTTTCAACATCATGCGACATCGTTTTACATGCTCAGTTGTATAACCAGTCTCAATCTCTTGAAGCTTTTATCTCGCTTGGCGCTTTTGCCAGCTTCTTACGACAGAATAGCGCCATAAACCGTGAATGCCGAAGTAGCCGATTATGGCGGATATCACTCCGCACATCATGCACCCCAAAAGGAATGGCGGACCAATGGTACTCATTTGTTGCATGATAAAATGCCAAGAGAGTTCAAAGTGAAATGGTTGTGGTGGTGTTTGCATTACCCATGCGCCAAGCTTGTAGGCGAAGTAGAACAGCACTGGCATGGTGATGGGGTTGCTAATCCAGACTAAGGCTACAGAGAGCGGTAAATTGACGCCGCACATAATGGCAAGGCCAGCGGACATGATCATTTGACTCGGAAGTGGAACAAAAGCCATGAACAAACCTACGGCGAAGGCACCTGCTGCTGAGCGGCGGTTCAAACACCATAAATTGGGGTTGTACAGCACATTGCCAAAAATTTTTAATGCCTTCTGACGCTTAATCACTTCATGGTTAGGCATAAAACGTTTGATGAACTTTCTTGGCATCGTGACATGACTCTCTTATCTAATTACTGGACCCTAGCTTCGTTTTCGCTAACCGCCATTTCTGCTTCTTATTGGCCTTGGATGCCAGATTGGAAATGGAGTATGCCTCTATTCGCCATTCTCATACTCTCTGTTGGTTATAGAAAACTGCGCTTTCTCTCAGGAGTAACAATGGCTTTAATGGTCATTGTGATCAGCGGGAACTTATTACGTGAGCAGTCCAACACTATTTTTCAGACAGGTTCGGATATTACCATAAACGGACAGGTTAACAGCTTTTTTAGACAAATTACTCATGGTTATGAAGGAACAATTTCGATTCGATCAATCAATGGTCAAACCTTAGGCATTTTTTTGCGGCCCAAGGTGCGATTAATAGCTCCTTTACCGTTGAAGTATGGCGACGTGGCTGAATTCTCCATCACAGTAAAACCTATCTTTGGTCGGTTAAATGAGACCGGGTTTGATGCAGAGGCGTACTCTTTGAGCCAAGGTATTGTGGCTCGTGCAACGGTTAATAATGGACAGTCTTATCGCATTGAATCATTACCAGAATGGCGAGCACAATGGTACCAGAAGATCAAAACCTGGCTCGCTGATGATCCCAATCTTGGTATTTTAATGGCGCTTACGTTTGGTGAGCGCAGTGATATTTCAACGGCACAGTGGCAAGCATTACGAGACAGTGGGCTGATTCATTTGGTCGCCATTTCTGGTCTGCACATTGGCATCGCGTTTGGTTTTGGTTATAGCCTTGGGCTCGTATTGATGCGTTTGCATCATCGCATGGGGTGGTCGCCATTCGTCGTAGGAAGCTTGTGCGCACTAGGCTATGCTTGGTTGGCTGGCTTTACCTTGCCCACTCAACGCGCGCTCATCATGTGTTTGCTCAATGTGGCGATGATTGTCCTCAATGTCCGTATCAATACGTTGCAGCGACTGCTTATGACGTTATCGGCGGTGCTGCTTATCGATCCTTTTGCTGCGTTATCCAGTAGCTTTTGGATGTCCTTTATTGCTGTCTCAGTGGTGTTCTACCAACTTTCTCTACCTCAAACTCAGCGATTTTTTTTATGGCGTTTATTGACGATGCAGATTGGGTTAGTGCTGTGTATGCTTCCGGTAACTGCTTATTTTTTCGGTGGAGTCAGTACCAGTGCGGCGCTCTATAACTTAGTGTTTATTCCTTGGTTCAGTTTTGTGGTGGTTCCGGCGATCTTTGTGGCTTTAGTGTGTACGGTTTTGACTTTTGATGGCGCACCTATGGTGTGGCATTGGGTGGCCAAATTACTCATTCCAGTTGATTGGTCAATACATTATTCAAGCCTCAGTTGGTTTCCTATTTCTGGGGCTGTTTTGGCTCTGTTGAGCAGTGCTCTGTTGCTGTTTGTGTTTTCACCGTTGATCTCGCGTTTTGCACTTGCGGTTTACAGCCTTATTGTGATGGTTTCTTGGCTCACCATTCCGATAAAAACAGGTTGGCGGATTGATGTGTTAGATGTTGGGCATGGGTTGGCGGTGTTGATCGAAAAAGAAGGACGCTACGTGCTTTATGATACTGGTGCAAGTTGGCAAGGCGGTGATCACATCCAGGCAACAGTTGCCCCCGTGTTAAACAAACGGGGAGCTACGCAATTAGACGGGTTGATTTTGAGTCACTTGGATAACGACCATGCAGGTGGAAGAGCGGAGGTTGAGCGTGTTTGGCAGCCCAAATGGAAACGTGCTAGTCAAACGATAGCGGGTTACCAACCTTGTATTGCTGGTGAACAATGGCAGTGGCAACAACTCTCTTTTGATGTTATCTGGCCACCAAAAACTGTAGCGCGGGCTTACAATCCTCACTCTTGCGTGATTCGAATCTTTGACCCAAATACCGGTTTTTCAGTGCTTTTACCCGGGGATGTGGATGCTATGAGTGAGTGGTTACTTGCGCGAACAGAGCAATCCTTACAAAGTCATATCCTGCTTGTACCACACCACGGTAGTAGGACATCTTCTACTGTTGCTTTGATTAGTAAGGTGAACCCTGAAGTCGCTATTGCCTCGCTCGCCAAAGGCGGACGCTGGCAATTACCTTCCGCACAGGTTGTTCAACGCTACCAACAACATGGAGCAAACTGGTTGGATACGGGTGAAGCAGGGCAAATTAGCGTTATTTTTGGCATGCAGAATTATCAAGTTAGCAGCTTGCGTATCTCTCGCTCTCAGGCTTGGTATAGGCAGATGCTCCGTAACGAGGTAGAATGAGCGCAATATTTTCTTAAAAACAAAGCATTTCTATGTCACTCAATACTGACGAAACCACTTGGCAAACCTTCAAACGCCTGTGGACCTATATCCGCCTATATAAATCTGGCCTAGCAGTTGCGGTTGTCGCATTGATTATCAATGCGGTCTCTGACACCTATATGGTGTCGTTACTTAAGCCTCTTCTAGATGAAGGATTTGGTAATGCGGAATCCGATTTTTTGCGAGTGCTGCCTTTTATTATTTTGGGGATGATGGCGCTACGTGGTTTAAGTGGCTTTGTCTCCTCGTACTGCTTGAGCTGGGTTTCTGGCAATGTTGTGATGTTGATGCGTCGAAAAATCTTCAATCAATTCATGCACATGCCTGTCAGTTTTTTTGATAGAGAATCAACGGGTGGTCTATTATCACGTATCACCTATGATTCAGAGCAAGTGGCTGGGGCGACCAGTCGTGCATTGGTCAGCATTGTTCGCGAAGGTGCGAGTATCATCGGCCTATTGACCTTGATGTTTTGGAATAGCTGGCAGCTATCTTTGGTATTAATCGTGGTTGCGCCAGTGGTTGCAATGGGGATTGGCATTGTCTCTAAACGTTTTCGCAAGATCTCAAAAGGGATGCAGACCACCATGGGTGATGTGACCTCTTCAGCAGAGCAGATGCTAAAAGGGCACAAAGTCGTACTGAGCTATGGTGGACAAGACGTAGAGCGTAAACGTTTTGACCATGTCAGCAATCAAATGCGTCAACAAACAATGAAGCTGGTTGCGGCGCAGTCCACTGCTGACCCTATCATTCAAATGATTGCTTCTTTAGCACTTGTCACTGTGCTGTTTTTAGCCAGCGTTGATTCTATTCGTGCCGAATTAACACCAGGTACTTTTACGGTGGTATTCTCGGCAATGTTTGGCTTGATGCGACCACTGAAAGCGTTAACGAGTGTTACCTCCGATTTCCAACGTGGTATGGCGGCCAGCCAAACATTATTTGAGCTGATTGATTTAGAAACCGAGCGCGACACTGGCCAGTTTGAAGCCGAAAAAGTACGTGGTGACGTTAGAGTTCAGGATGTGACCTTTACTTATCAAGGTAAAGAAAAACCAGCGCTGTCTCATGTGAGCTTTGAGATCCCTCAAGGTAAAACGGTCGCGCTTGTTGGGCGTTCCGGCTCAGGGAAAAGTACTATCGCGAGCCTCTTGACTCGTTTTTATGATGTCGATTCAGGTGCTATCTATCTAGATGATCATGATATCCGCGATTATAAACTGAAGAACTTGCGCACCCACTTTGCGCTGGTTTCGCAAAATGTTCATCTCTTCAACGATACCATTGCCAATAATATTGCTTACGCGGCAGAAAATGAGTATACGCGTGAGCAAATTGAGCACGCGGCTAGGCTTGCTCATGCCATGGAGTTTATCAATAGCATGCCTGATGGCTTGGATACCATGATTGGTGAGAATGGAGCCAGTTTATCGGGTGGTCAACGTCAACGAGTAGCGATTGCTCGAGCGTTATTACGTGATGCACCCGTACTTATCCTAGATGAGGCGACTTCTGCGTTGGATACAGAATCTGAGAGAGCGATTCAATCAGCACTTGAAGAGCTACAAAAGAATAAAACGGTATTGGTCATTGCGCACCGCTTGTCGACGATTGAAGAAGCCGATGAAATTCTAGTGGTCGATGAGGGTGAAATTATCGAACGTGGTCATCATGCTCAGTTAATTGCACAGGATGGGGCGTATGCCCAACTACATCGAATTCAATTTGGTGACTAATCAGTGATTGAAAAAATCTGGTTCGGACATCACCCAGCGTGTTTTTTGTTGTGGCCACTGTTGTGGCCACTGAGTGTCTTGTTTCGGTTGGTCAGTCAAGCACGTAAGCAAGCATTCCAAGCGAACAAAAAAGAGCGCTATAAGGCTCCCGTTCCTGTGGTGGTGGTGGGTAATATTACTGCGGGTGGTAATGGTAAAACACCGTTGGTTGTATGGTTAGTGGAAGCTTTACAAGAACAAGGCTTCAAACCAGGAGTTGTTTCGCGTGGGTATGGTGGTAAGGCTCCGGTTTATCCATTAGTGCTGCAAAGTGATACGCCAACCGCTCACTGCGGTGACGAACCTAAATTGATTCACCAGCGCACGGGTGCTCCGGTTGCTGTTGCACCAAAGCGCTCACAAGCAGTGCAAGCCCTGCTTCCGTTGGGTGTTGATGTGATCATCACTGACGATGGCCTTCAGCACTATGCATTGGAGCGTGATCTCGAATTTGCAGTCGTGGACGGCGTTCGTCGCTTCGGTAATGAGCAGTTCATGCCTTTAGGTCCGTTAAGAGAGCCACTCTCTCGGTTAGCGGAAGTTGATTTTATTGTGACTAATGGCGGTCAAGCTCAATACGGCGAATTGGCTATGCACCTTTCACCTAGCTTAGCCGTTAACTTAGTGACAGGTCAGCAAGCGCCAGTGAGCCAGTTAGCTGCATTAGTGGCTTTTGCTGGCATTGGTTATCCCACGCGCTTTTTCAATACATTAGAAGCTTTAGGTGCAAAGACGGTATTGACCCAAGGTTTTGCGGATCACCGAGAGTATCAATATTCAGAATTAGAGGCGCTTGCGCAACATGGAGCAAACGTCATCATGACAGAAAAAGACGCAGTGAAATGTGCGGCCTTTGCACAAGAAAACTGGTGGTATCTTCCCGTTTCTGCGCAATTTAGTTCGCCAGATGAAAGGCGTATTTTGGACAAAATAAAAGAGGTAATGGAGTCATATGGATCACCGTCTGCTTGAAATTGTAGCTTGCCCTGTATGTAAAAGTAAGTTGACTTATGATAAAGAAAATCAAGAGCTTATTTGTAAGTTAGATCGTTTGGCCTACCCAATAAAAGAAGGGATTCCTGTGTTGCTTGAGCCAGAAGCGCGCAGCATGACGATGGATGAGGGGCGATAATGGCTTTCACCGTTGTTATCCCTGCTCGTTATCAGTCAACTCGCTTACCTGGCAAACCTTTGGCTGATATCGGCGGTAAACCCATGATTCAGTGGGTTTATGAGCAAGCGTTACAATCGGGAGCTGAGCAGGTCGTTATTGCTACTGATGATGCTCGTGTTGAAGCGGCTGTCCATGCGTTTGGTGGCAATGTTTGTATGACATCATCACATCACGAGTCCGGTACTGAGCGTTTAGCCGAAGTGGTGAAATTAATGGGCATTGCCGATCACCACATTATTGTTAACGTACAAGGTGATGAGCCACTCATTCCACCGAGCATCATCAAGCAGGTCGCTAACAATTTAGCCAACAGTAGCGCGCCGATGGCGACTTTAGCGGTTGAAATTACTGATCAAGCTGAAGTGTTTAACCCTAACGCGGTTAAAGTGGTAACAGATCAAGAGGGTTACGCGCTGTATTTCAGCCGTGCGACAATTCCTTGGGATAGAGACAATTTTGCAGCTGGTGGTCAAACGGTGATTCAGCCATTGCTACGTCATATTGGTATTTACGCTTATCGGGCTGGTTTCATCAATACTTATATCAACTGGCAACCCAGTGTACTTGAGAAAATTGAGTGTTTAGAGCAGCTTCGAGTACTGTGGTATGGTGAAAAAATTCACGTTGCCGTTGCTAAAGAAGCACCACCTGCAGGGGTAGATACACCAGAAGATTTAGAGTTAGTGAGAGCGATAGTAAGCCAACGTTAGCTAAAAAAGGAGCAATTATGCTCCTTTTTATCACCGAGTTAATTACGGTTTTATGCGTGCCATGACTTGATCTTTTACGATGAAGTGATGATAAAGAACCGCTGCGATATGACCACCGATAACAGTCAATACAATCACCTGCATTACTTCACCGTGTAAAGTTTTCCCTATGTTATAAAGCCAATCACTCTTACCTATCAATGAGGGAATAGCATCGCCTGCCAGAGTTAATGTCCGACCTTTTCCAGCAAAACGAAGATAACCACTGATTGGAACAAGCAATGTAAGGAGGTAAAGGGCAGCATGCGCTCCATATAGCAGCTTCTGCATAAGGTCACTTTCATACACTGGCTCTGGTGCTGTTGTGCTTAGTTTTACGGCTAAACGAATCATCGATAATCCAAAAACAGCGACTCCAAACCATGCATGTAAGTTCAGCCATAACACTCGCATTTCGCTACCTTTATCGGAGAATGAACGAAATGAATCGCTTAAAAACAGCAATACGAACAGTAATGCTATAACCCAGTGTATCGCGATGATGATTTTGTTGTGCTTCATTAGTTAAATACCCTTATGAATATTGGTGATTTTATTTAAGCAAATATTTAATGAATGAAATGTGAACAAAGCTGTAAGGATGTATTACAAATATTTTTTAATAAAAAATGCGCAACGAATGAGGTCGCGCATTATGAAGTCGATATTTAAGGTAACGACTTGTTCTTATGTGTCACGTTCGCCGTGTGGTGGGCAAGTCGCTAAAATTTCACGTCGGCCACTCTCTTTGACTTCCTCTAAAATGACATCAAACCCCCATAAACGGTAAAGGTGTTTTAGTACCTCATGACAGCTTTGATCTAAAGGAATTCTATCGTGTGGAACGTGTTGAAGCGTCAGTGAACGATCACCACGTACATCCACGTTATAAACTTGAATATTCGGTTCTAAATTACTGAGATTGTACTGTGCCGCAAGCTTTTCACGGATGGCGTGATAGCCAATATCATCGTGAATGGCACTAACTTCAATAAAATTCTTGCGATCGTCATCCACAATGGCAAACAGCTTGAAATCGCGCATTACTTTAGGTGAAAGATACTGGCTAATGAAGCTCTCGTCCTTAAAGTTGTGCATAGCAAAATGAAGCGCATCTAACCATTCTGTGCCAGCAAGCTCAGGAAACCATTCCCTGTCTTCATCGGTTGGCTCTTCACAAATACGTTTAATATCTCGGAACATAGCAAAGCCAAGTGCATATGGATTGATGCCACTAAAATAGGGGCTGTTGTAAGAAGGTTGTGCGACGACACTGGTGTGGCTGTGTAGAAACTCAAGAATGAATTTCTCAGAAACAAAACCTTCATCATAAAGGTGATTCAAGATAGTGTAGTGCCAGAATGTGGCCCAGCCTTCATTCATCACTTGTGTCTGTTTTTGTGGGTAAAAATATTGGCTTATTTTCCTCACAATACGAACGATCTCCCGTTGCCATGGCTCAAGCAGTGGCGCATGTTTCTCAATGAAATAAAGAATGTTTTCTTGTGGCTCACTTGGAAAACGAACTTTAAGATCTTCTTCTTTGGTTTTTGCTTTGGGCACGGTGCGCCACAGTTCATTAACTTGTGATTGTAGATAGGCTTCGCGCTCTTCTTGACGTGCTTTTTCTTCTGCTATCGATATTTTTTCAGGTCGTTTATAGCGGTCAACACCATAATTCATTAACGCGTGGCATGAGTCGAGCAGCGATTCGACTTCGGGTACGCCATATTTTTCTTCGCATTCTGAAATGTAGTTTTTGGCAAACAAGAGATAGTCAATGATAGAACTCGCATCCGTCCAAGTTTGGAAAAGGTAGTTGCCTTTGAAAAACGAGTTGTGACCATAGCAAGCGTGTGCCATCACTAAGGCTTGCATAGTGACGGTGTTTTCTTCCATTAAATAGGCAATGCATGGGTCTGAGTTAATAACGATCTCATACGCGAGCCCCATTTGGCCATGTTTGTAACCTTGTTCCGTTTGAATAAATTTTTTGCCAAATGACCAGTGGCTGTAATTAATCGGCATGCCAATGCTGGAGTAGGCATCCATCATCTGCTCGGAGGTAATAACTTCAATTTGATTGGGGTAAGTATCGAGACGATAAAACTCAGCTACCCGGCGTATTTCAGTATGGTATTTCTCCAAAAGCTCAAACGT
This sequence comes from Vibrio sp. V09_P4A23P171, assembly GCF_963875615.1. Lineage (NCBI taxonomy): Bacteria > Pseudomonadati > Pseudomonadota > Gammaproteobacteria > Vibrionales > Vibrionaceae > Vibrio > Vibrio sp. V09_P4A23P171. The sequence continues at coordinate 329 of NZ_CAWNMR010000033.1, read as the reverse complement.
CCAGTCAGGCCCGTCTGGTAACAATTTGCTCTTGCGTTTTGAAGTACCTTTCGCTTTTGTTGTCATTAGTATGCCTCCCTAAGCTGTTTCCTTTTGGAATAGCTCCCTAAATACAGGGAATATGTCATCCACGGTGCGAATGTTTTTAATCGCAAAATTGCCAAATGAGGGTTGTAATTTTTCGTACTCGTGCCACAAGGTTTGGTGTGAGCGACGAGTGATTTCAATATAAGCGTAATACTGGCAATATGGCAGAAGCTTATTGGTGAGGAGTTCTTTACAACGAGGCGAATCATCAGCCCAGTTATCACCATCGGATGCTTGAGCTG